>JAYUJA010000247.1:0-1004 GCA_043765495.1 Bacteroidia bacterium | reverse complement strand
ATTATCTGCATGCGCTCCACCATTGAGTATATTCATCATAGGCACGGGGAGTACATTGGCATTTACCCCGCCAATATAGCGGTACAGTGGCTGCTGTGCTTCTAGGGCTGCTGCTTTGGCTATAGCTAGCGATACGCCTAATAAAGCATTCGCACCAAGGTTACTTTTATTGTGTGTGCCATCGAGTTCTATGAGGCGTTGGTCGAGGTAGCGTTGTCGTAATACAGAAATACCTATTAGGTCGTTAGATATAATAGTATTTACATTTTGGATAGCTTTTAGTACTCCTTTGCCTGCATATTTATTTTTATCTCCATCTCGTAGTTCTACTGCTTCATGCTTGCCAGTAGATGCTCCTGATGGTACAGCTGCACGACCAAGGTAGCCATTATTAGTAAGTACGTCTACTTCTATCGTAGGGTTGCCACGAGAGTCTAAAATTTGTCGAGCAATGATTTTTTTTATAGCACTCATTATAAAATATTTGTTTTTTTAGGAAGGAATAGAATAATGGTATACAAGAATCGCAAAAATAGCTATTTTAAGTTAGATATAACTAATTTTTTTTAGGAAAGTAGTGGTAATTCAAAATAGAAAAATTAAATACTTTAATCGTTTCTCTTCTTATGTCCGATCCTTTATTATCTTTGTACCTAATTTTTTTGATTAAAAATTTATCTATCATTCATTTCAAAATATAAGTCAATATAAACATAACCTGATAAATATGTCTTTATTTCTGTACAATTTCGAAACAAAAAAATACGGTTTTCTAAATGCTCAAAATGAGTTAATTATTCCTTGTGTATACGATGAGGCTTGGGAGTTTAAAGATGGATTGGCTTTCGTTATAAAAAATAAAAAATATGGAATTATAGATATAACAGGAAAGGAAATTATTCCTTGTATATACGATAATGCTAGGGAGTTTAAAGATGGATTAGTAGTAGTTAAAAAAAATAAAAAATATGGGATTATAGATATAACAGGAAAGGGAATTATCC
>JAYUJA010000246.1:0-1003 GCA_043765495.1 Bacteroidia bacterium | reverse complement strand
TATCTTCCCGCACGCCATACACTACTTTACAACCTTGGGTATATTTGTCCACCATTTGCGTAATAGTGCGGATATCATCTTGTAAGTCCACGTCGATGGTGATATAGCAGTCAAACATGTTACGTAGCGACTGCAACCCAGCTAGTATCGCACTTTGATGCCCCGCATTACGGGCTAGCTTGATACCTATTACCGTATTTTCGTCTTGGATTATACTTTGTAGGATATGCCACGTAGTATCCTTGCTACCATCGTCCACGAAACATATTTTACTATCCACATCTACTACTTTGTTTTTAATAATATCTTTGAGATAATTAATGATTTGTAGACTCGTATGCGGTAGTATTTCTTCTTCGTTGTAACAAGGTAAAATAATGGCTAATTTTGGAAGATTACTTTTCATTGTAGGGTGCCTATGTATTTACTCGAAATGTAATTAATCCTGCATAGATACCGTTTTCATACTGCCCAATAATCATTTCAGGAGCAAAAGGAAGCGCATCGTCGAACGTAATTTTATATACATCTGTCAGGCTACTTTTCATAGCTGTGTGTACGTTTTCTAGTTTTAGTATTTCTTCGTTGGTGTACATATTTTTAGCATTAGCGGCTTGTTGGGTATTCCAAAAAACAGAATTTGCTTTATTTTTTTTATAAATATGTAAAAATTTGCTAACCGAAGCTGGTATTCCAAACGTATTTCGGAACGATTTTTTGAATGGCTGTATAGAACTATCTAACTGAAAAACAAAACCTTGGTACAAATAATCACTCTCGGATACGCGATAGATGTCTTTTAATTGTCGTTCCCAGTTGGCAGCCATAGTATAGGCTTCTACTATCGGAGCAGCAGTAATAGTAGGCGTAATAGCAGGGTCAAAAACGCCTGTATTCCATACTTTATTAGGTAGTACAGGGTTATTATTAAAAACAACCTCCGATAGTATAGTATTGATAGTATCTAGGAGTACTGGAGTAGTAGGTAGCATAAATTGAGATG
>JAYUJA010000245.1:0-1192 GCA_043765495.1 Bacteroidia bacterium | reverse complement strand
GGAAAATATGCTTTAATAACACGATGGAAAATTTCAGAAATACCATGCCAGCAACTAATATTACACAATCCTTTATTTCTATTGTAAAAAACCACTCTACATAAATAAAAAAATGCCTTTTCCTTGTACTATTATATTACCAGCAGAAATAGCTATAAATAGCCTAGAATTCCAACAAAGTATAGCCAATAAGCTAGGGATAGAACCCACCACCATACAGCACATACAAGTACAAAAAAGCTCCATAGATGCCCGAAAAAAAGCCATAAAACGTAACTTCCAAGTACTCGTATACCAACACCACGAAACCATAAATAACCCACAATACACGCCACCAATATATACGAATGTAGAAACCAAAACACCAATATTGATTGTAGGTGCTGGACCTGCTGGATTGTTTGCTGCATTGAAAGTAATAGAGCTAGGGTATAAACCTATCGTCATAGAGCGGGGCAAGATGGTACAACAACGAAGAAGAGATCTAGCAAATCTAACTAAAAACCATGTACTAAATCCAGATTCTAACTACTGCTTTGGGGAAGGGGGCGCTGGTACCTACTCCGACGGCAAACTCTATACCCGATCTAATAAAAGAGGCGATATACAAAGTATCTTGACCTTGTTCTGCCAGCATGGAGCTGCTACCAATATCCTAGTAGAAAGCCACCCACACATAGGAACAAATAAATTGCCTAAAATAATTGAAAACATTCGACATACTATTTTGCAGTATGGTGGCGAAATACATTTTGAAACCAAGCTACTACAATTTATTCTAGAAAACCAAACCATAAAAGGAATAGTCACTAATAAAGGAACAATAGAAAGCGATAGAGTAATACTTGCCACAGGACACTCCGCACGCGACGTGTACCACCTCCTACACCAACAGAATATAGCCATAGAAGCAAAGCCCTTCGCACTAGGCGTACGGATAGAACACCCACAACCTATCATAGATGCCATGCAGTACCACCTATCACCCAGCAGTATACGTCCTGAATACTTGCCAGCTGCCCCATATAGTATTGTAAATCAAGTAGAAGGAAGGGGAGTATACTCTTTTTGTATGTGCCCTGGTGGTATTATAGCGCCATGTAGTACCGAAGAAGGATTAGTAGTAACGAATGGGTGGTCGCCGTCGAAACGAGATAGTGCTTTTGCAAATTCAGGATTAGTGACCGAAATA
>JAYUJA010000244.1:0-10610 GCA_043765495.1 Bacteroidia bacterium | reverse complement strand
AAGACAGGTCTTTTACGGCGTGTACGATAGGGGTTTCTAGTTGTAATTCTTTTTGTTGCTTTCTATCTACGGTGAAAGTTTTGCTGACGTTTATTAATTGAATCATATTTATAACACAATTTTTTCTTTAAAATATTGATACGTACGTAATAATCCTTCTTCACGCCCTACAAGTGGTTGCCAATCTAGTATTTCTTTTGCACGGGTGATGTCTGGTTTACGTTGTTTTGGGTCGTCGGTAGGCAGTGGTAGGTAGGTTATTTTTTGGTTGGTACCAGTGAGTTTTATTATTTCTTCGGCAAATTGTTGTATGGTTATTTCTTCGGGGTTTCCTATATTTACAGGCAAGTGGTAATCGCTTACTAGTAGCCTTGCTATGCCTTCTAGTAGGTCATCTACATAACAAAAAGAGCGAGTTTGGCTTCCATCTCCGAATATGGTTATATCTTCGCCTCGTAGTGCTTGGCTCATGAAGGCTGGTAGCGCTCGTCCATCGTTTAGTCGCATACGTGGGCCATAGGTATTGAATATACGTACGATTCTTGTTTCTAATTGATGAAAATTGTGGTACGCCATGGTGATAGCTTCTTGGAATCTTTTTGCTTCGTCGTATACTCCTCGTGGTCCTATGGGATTCACATGTCCCCAGTAGTCTTCATTTTGGGGGTGTACTTCTGGGTCGCCGTATACTTCGGAAGTAGAAGCTATGAGCATGCGTGCTTTTTTTACCCTTGCTAGTCCTAATAAATTATGTGTACCCAGCGAGCCTACTTTTAAGGTTTGTATTGGTATTTTTAAGTAGTCGATAGGGCTTGCTGGTGATGCGAAATGTAAGATATAATCCACATGTCCAGGAACAAAAACAAAAGTAGTAATGTCGTGGTGATGGAACGTAAAATTAGGGTGTGGGAGTAAGTGTTCAATATTATCCAAACTGCCTGTAATAAGGTTATCCATACCGATTACTATAGCGCCTCTTGTAATGAAATAATCACACAAATGAGAGCCTAAAAACCCTGCGGCTCCAGTAATAAGAACTCTTTTGTTTTGTAAATTTTTGTTCATGAAAAATAAAATATTGGTATAATAAATTTAATCTGCAGTACCTGTCCACAACGTATTATCGCCTAGTACAGTAGTAGTGAACGGGATAAGTGGAGGGGTAGGGGCTTGTAATCCTTGATACAGTCGTACATTATTTGCTTTCCATATATGGATAGTATCGTACATATTAGCATCTATCAGGCGTTGCAACGTATCTTTTCCTCCTTCTACTAGTATATGTTGTACTTGCTTATCGTATAGGTCTTTTAGTATATTAGCCAATGATTTTGCTGTCCCTACTGGAAACCATTGGGCAGCTTGTATTTTCATTTGGAAGCTAGTAGTATACAGTATAGTGGGGTATTTATCAGTAAGGATAGTGTACGCCGACATGGGGCGTATTTTTTCTTTTAAGTCTATCACTACTCTCCAAGGGTGCGTATTGGTATAGCTATGCCGTACAGTAAGCTGTGGATTATCGTTTAGTATGGTATTGCTTCCTACTGCTATGGCTTGGGACTGGCTTCTCCATTCGTGCGTCCATATCGTGCTTAATGCGTTGCTTATAGCGTAGCTACCTACTTCGTTGGTTCGTAGTATGTCCATGAATCCGTCAGCAGACTCTGCCCATTTCAGAGTGATATACGGTCTTTTTTTGGTATGGTAGGTAAGGAAATATTTATTTAATTCTTTGCATTCTTTTTCTAGTATGCCAGTGCTTACTTGTACGCCATGGTGTAGCAATTCTTGTATGCCACCGCCGTTTACGCTTTCAAAAGGATCTTTACAGCCAATAAAAACGTTATTAATACCGCTTTCTAGTATTGTTTTTGTACAAGGCGGAGTTTTGCCAGTATGGCAGCAGGGTTCTAGTGTCACATATAAAGTACTATGTTTTAGTAGGTCTTTATTTTTTACTTGCTGCATAGCGTTTATTTCTGCGTGATTATCTCCAAATTGCTGGTGGTATCCTTCGCCTATGATGGTGTCGTTGTATACGATTACGGCTCCTACTAATGGGTTAGGAACGGTGTTTTTTTTGCCTTGTTTGGCTATTTGTATGGCTCTTGCCATGTAGTATTCTGGTTGCTTATTCATCAATAGTTCTTATTTTATCTAATAAATCGCTCATCAATTCCGCTTCTTCTTGGGTGATAGAATCGAATATAGTATTCCATTCTTCTTCTGCTCTAATATTATCTAATAACTCTATTCCCACAGGGGTTATTAGTATGTCTACTCTTCTTTTGTCTTCTGGGGTCAATGTTTTTACTACTAATTTTTTTATGCATAAACGATCGATTAACCTAGAAGTGTCAGACATTTTATCCAACATTCTTTCGCGTATTACAGAAGTGGTTACGGGGGTAGGGTAGCATCCTTTTAGTATTCTTAAAGCATTATACTGTTGGTTAGTAATGTCAAAACTATCTAGTAGTTTTTTTTGTTGTTCTACAATCCAGTTAGACGAATATAATATATTCACTAACAGTTTATGGTATGGGCTTTGGAATGGTTTCACTTGTTTGATTGCATCTTCTAGTTTCATGGTACATTAGGTGGATAAAATAGTAACATTGGGTAGATTGTATAGCCGTAAAAAAACATTCGTTAGATTGGCTACATCTAGTTCACAATGACGTTTAATAGAAGCAAAATCTTTTTTAATATAATATAAATCGTGTACATGGCTTCCATCTAACTCATTTTCTGCAGGGTGTGGGGGTATCTGTAATAGGTGCGTCAGTAGTTTGAGCGAAATAGTTTGTTTATATGCTCCAAATTTCCAATGTTCCATGGTGTCTAATAAATTTACTTCCCATGGTTTTTTGTGGGTAGGGTTGAGCAAGCTGGGTATTTCTATTCTGTTTATAACGTATCTTTTACATAAAAATTGAAAATCAAATTCTTTTCCATTGTGCGCTACTAGATGTGTATCTATGGGGCTAAACTTGGTGGCAAGCAGGTCTGCTAGTTGCTGTAATATATCTTTTTCAGTATCCCCATAGATGGATTTAATACGTAGGGTAGGCTGTCCATTCTGAAGTCGTATAACTCCCATAGATATACATATTACTTTGCCAAATTCTGCATACAAGCCAGCTTGTGAATAGCTTTCTTGGGCTGTTGTATAGTTTTCTTGGTGGAAATAAGTGTGTTTTTTGTTCCAAAATTGTTGCATAATGGGGGATAGATCCAAGTAATCAGAGCTGGTAGAAACGGTTTCTATGTCTAGGAATATTATTTTTTCTAAATCAATTGCTACTTTCATACGTTACTTATGTATTATTTAGTTACAGTCAGGAGCTTGGTAATCCAGCTAGTGTGTAATGGTTGTATAAAATTTTGCTCAAAATCCTGTAAGCTACTTACCAACGGGTTGAATATAGCTATATCTTTGTCTTTGGGTAGAGATTTCTGGGTTATAAAGGTATCAAAATCGGTAGTATGTATGGTATTATTTTCGTAGTATTTTAGTATTTTTCTATTTAATAAAGAAAGGGTATATTTTTTCTCTAATTGCTGTATAAAATGTAATGATTTATCGATACTGCACCCAGAAGCATCTTTTGTATCTTCGTCTACTGCTAGTAGTAGGAACTCGTTATAGATAATTTCGCCTGCTGATTTCAAACCTATGCTATGGCTGCTCCAAGTGCTACAAAACGTGTCTATTTCTTGTTGTATGGCTATTTGTTCTGGTTGTGTGAGGGTTCTATTACTCGTATATAGCCATATTTTTGTACTAGACGGAGTTAGGTGGCTTATTTTGGATAATGCGTTGCTTATTAGTTGTTGTAGGTTGTTAGCGTTGTTATTTACTTGCATAACGTTGTTCTACTAGAGAAAATAATTTTAACACACATGGGTCGCCTTGTTCTAAATTCCAATTGTATTTATTCGCTAATTCAATAAAAAATACGCCAGCATCGTCGCTATTTTCGCATGTATTTAATTTTTCGATACTTTCGTTGTATGCTTGTATATTATTGTTAAACAGTTGTTTCAGATACAAAAATTTATCTTGTATAGTGATGGCTGTTTTTATATCCGTGATAGGAGTTATTTTTTCTGTATCGCTTTCGGGGCTAGTCACATATTCTCCGTACAAGGATTTTGCTTGTTCGAATACCGCATTTTTTTCTTCTGCTGGTGCATTGGTTTCTATTTCTTCTATTGCAGTATTTTCGTTTATTGTTGGGCTATCTTTTTCTATTACTGGTGGTGTATTTTCTTCTTGTACTTCGTCTTTGGGCTGTATATTTTCTAGGAAAGTAGGTACTGGTGTAGCTTCTTCTATTGGTTCTAGCTCTGTTAGTAAGTCGTATTCTAATCCTTTACGTAGTACTACTAATTTTTGATACAATTCTTTTATACTTTTTATGGCTATATCAATATCCAAGATAGTATAAGAAGGAAGCCCTTCCAAGGCGATAATAGTATCTTTTACTTCTGCTAGTATAGGTTGTAGGTTAGTAGTAAGGGTGGAGGTATTATTCATAATAAAAAAATAGGTATTTTAAGTATATAGAAAAGAAAAGTGGGTTGTAGGTATTATGTTTTTAATTTTGGATCTAGAGCATCTCGCAAGCCTTCTCCAATAAGGTTATAGATAGTAACAGTGATGAATATTGCTAACCCTGGATATATTACCAACCAGTATGCTTCAAACTGCTGGCGGGCAGAGCTTAATAGCGTCCCCCAAGTCACCATATCATCTGGTACGCCTATTCCCAAAAACGATAAGCTAGCTTCGGCAAGTATAGCAGCTGCGATACTGAATGCGATATCGATGAATACTGGTGCAAAAGAGTTGGGCAAGGCATGTTGGAAAATAGTTCTACTATCGGTATATCCTAATGCTTTGGAAGCTTGTATGAATTCTAGATTTTTGGTACGTAGAAATTCTGCTCTTGTGAATCGGGCTATGCCTGTCCATGATGTAAGCCCTATTACTGCCATTACTATTCCTAGGCTTTTCTCTTTAAAAATAGCTGCTATGGATATGATTAATAATAATTTTGGTGTAGAATTTAATACTTCGATAGTACGAGATACAATAGAATCTATCGGTATTGTTACTTGTTTTTTTAGAAAAGAAGGGCTTATCTTTGCTAGAACGTTACCAACTATATTCATCAATGCTATCACCCCAATAAAGGTAAAAACGGCGAGACATAGCTTCATTATTCCTGGTAGCATACCTTGTTGAAAAGCGTCTTTCATACCATCTGCTTGTACTATAAAACCATAGAAAATACCCAGTATTACGCCTAGCCACACTAGGTAGTAGGTGATACGGTGGGTAGTAAGCTCTGTATCGCCATAGAAACCAGACAAAGCACCTAGTATAATCCCTATCAATGCCGAGATGAATACCGATATTATCCCTACTTTCAATGCTACACGAGTGCCATGGATAAGTCCTGAAAGTACGTCTCTACCTAGCTGATCCGTACCTAGGTGGTGGCGGAAGCTCCAAGGCAATTCTACTAATTCTTCTTTCGAGTTTTTGTACATTTGCTTCGCACTAGGAGCCGTAAAATCTCTATTGTACTTATCGGGGCGCGTAGGAGAGTACGGGAATAGTGCCCATATTGCCGATTCTAATGGAAGTTGTTTCCAAGGCGTAATATCGTATTGTATTTTATTTTCTTGCGTTGCTGTAGAGCCAGCAAATTCGTGTATTACGGGCTTTGATGAAAACATGCTACTAAATGCAGGGTACAATCTTTCGCCTTTGTATACACACGTAAGTGGCTGGTCGTTGGCTATAATATCTGCGAATACTGCCAGAAATATCAACGTAAAAAAGATATATAAGGAGTATAAAGCTGGTTTGTTTTGTTTGAACTGTTGCCACGCATATTCTTTGAACGAAAAATCTTTGGTAGCAGCAGCAATAGGTTTGGATAAGGATACACTCATAAGTAGTTAGGTTTCAAATAGATTAAATTTAGTGCAAATTAAATTAATTTTGGTTTGTTTTACAAAAAATACTAAAATAGTAAAAAAATTATTGTTACAACATGCTTATTACTACTATTTTATTTTTTTATAGAAGACCGTTTATTTTTTTGTTTTGGGCGAGTATTGAAATAACAAAACACCTAGTAGCGATGCTCCAATGCCTAGTAGTACATACTGTATTGGCAGTAGTATGCCTGCTATATGGTAGTTGCTAGGGTTCACACATACGCCACATACTACAAACGTGATACACAAGGCAGTTAGTATTAATTTTTGAATTTGTTTTTCAAAAAAACTGGCATATTCTTTACTATAATTTAATTCTTGCTTGATTACTATTTCGCCGTCTCGTACTTTTTTTATGATTTCATACAACGATTCTGGCAGTTCTTTCGCTATTTTTAATGCGTCTAATGCGTATACTAGCAGCTGTTTCGTACTAAAATCTCCTGACAAGCCTAGTTTATCTTTGATTAGGTTTACGGCATAAGGTTTTAGCGTATCTAGGGAGTTGAAAGTAGGGTCTAGGGTCATTCCAAGTCCTTCTAGCATAGAAATAGTACGTAGTAATAAAAACAAATCGGGGTTTAGTTGTATGGAATGTTTGTTTACTGTTTCGCGTATATCTTCTAATAGTCTTCCTAGGTTAATGTTTGAAACTGGCATATTCCCATACTGATCCATGTACAGTTGTATTTCTCTTTCCAAGGACTTTTTGTCTTCTATTTTTGCCGATGATAGCCCTTCTATTGCATCTACTAGCTCTTCGTAGCTACTTCGCCATAGGGCTATTACTAATTGCGATAGTAGTTGTTTTTCTTCTTGGGCGATGTAGCCCATCATTCCAAAATCGATGAATCCTATTTGCTTGTCTTCTGTTACAAAAAGATTACCAGGGTGTGGATCGGCGTGAAAAAATCCGTGTTCAAAAAATTGCTGATAGAACAAGCCAAACCCTACGGTAGCTATTTCATAGAGGTCGTAATTAGCTTCTCGTAATGCTTCTAGGTTAGATATTTTTATTCCTTTGATAAACGACATCGTCACTACTTTTACATTCGAATAGTCGTCGTATACAGTAGGTACTAGTACTTTTGGGTTTCCTTTGAAATTCTGTGCAAAACGTTTACAGTTATTCGCTTCTTGCAAAAAATCTAATTCACTAAATATGGATTGTTCAAACGCTTCTACTAATTCTACTGGGCGTAGCAATGCGAGTTCTTTACCATATTTCGCTGCAAGCTGTGCAAAATGTTTTAGTATAAGTATGTCTTTTTGTATGATTTCTACTAGTCCTGGGCGTTGTACTTTCACTACTACTTCTTCGCCAGTTGGTAAAGTGGCGAGGTGTACTTGCCCGATGGAGGCGGAGGCTATGGGAATTTTGCCGAAGGTGACGAATACTTCTTCTGGATCACCGCCTAGTTCTTCGTATATTGTTTTTTTTACGTCTGCGTATTCGAATGGTGGTACGGCATCTTGTAATTTTGCTAATTCTAATAATAATCCGTCAGGTAGTAGCCCAGGTCTATTACTCAGCATCTGTCCAAATTTTATATACGTAGTGCCAAGTTCTTCAAAAAGTTTTCTAATACGTACCCAGCGCGCCTGTTTTCGTATGGCACGGGGGATAGTTGGTTTAGAGGTGATTTTTAGATAGAGCTTTCCAATAGATGACCAGCCTACAACATCTTCAAAACCATATTTAATTAAAATACGAAAGATATGTATGTAACGTTTTAAAGGAAATGCCAAAACAATATAAGATTAAAAAGTAGCAGGCAAATATAAAAAATTTTTTATCCTTTGTACATTAATTGTAATAATTCTTTTGCAAAAAAAGGTGCTAGCATCACTGTCTTGCTTCCAAACCCATTAAACATAGCCATACAAGGCATAGTAGGGTGCAAAAAAACGAACGGTCTTCGGTCTTTTACTGTCGGGCGGATAGCTGCTTCTTGTTCTATGATTTCAAAGGAATGTATGCCTGCTTGTGCTAGTTTTTTGGTTAATTCTTGGGTACATTCTAGGGTGGGTGTAGTATCCAGTGGACTCCAAGAATACGTTGCTCCTACTTGGTAGGTATCTTTTTGGGTATGGGGTACGACGTGGCAACCAATAGAGTACCAATAGTTTTTGTCCAGTGTTTTGTTTTCTATGGTGATGTGTTGCCCTTTGGATAATTGAAAAGGGAGATCTACAAAAAAAGGGTTATGGATAGCTTGGTAGCCTTCTGCAAATACAATATGATTGGCTATATAATCTTTATAATATACCTTGTCGTCTATGATTTTTATGCTAGTATATTCTACGAATTCTTCTCTATAACTATTGGAGGTTAGTAAAAATTTCTTTGTTGTTTGTAGAAATTCTTTTACTCGAATGTAGCCAGCTTTTATTTTTATGTACCCGTAAGGCGATTCTATACCAGGTATGGAGGAGGTTTGTATGTCTGTATTTTCTAAAAAAGGGCTTAATTCTTGGCTTTGTAGTTTCTTTTCCCATATTATTTTTTCTGATGCCGATGCTATTACCCGTAATAAAGTAGTAGGATAATAGACTTTTTGGGATACTATTTGTTCTGTTTTGGTATAAAAACTAGTTACAACAGGGATAAACTCATCTGCTCGCCAGCTAGGCGTTATCCGTTTGAATACAATGGGGTTGAACAAGCCTGTAGCTATTTTAGAAGAGCTAGTAGTGGGGTTGTTATCTAGTACGAGTATTGTTTTATTTTCTTGTAATAAAGTATGGGCTAGGATAGAACCTGCTAATCCTTGCCCAACTATGATAGTGTCTATGTGTTTCAAAATAGTGTCTTTTTATACCAATAAAAACACAAAAATAAGCTAATTGTTATTGCTAGGAAATAAAAAAACTATCGATTGTAATTTTCCAAATATTGCTGGGTATATTTTTTAGAATCTATGTCAAATTTTCCTAGTACATTGTATGCAAAATCATATATTTGTTTTCCTTTTTGTTCTAGGGATAGGTTTGGGTGTAGGTATCCATTTTTATCCATAAAAGACTGGGTGTATTCTTTGGCTTCTCTGTCAAACATTCCTAGTGTATTATACGCAAAATCGTATACCATTTTTCCTTGTTCTTTGAGGGTATTATTCGTATTTACTATTCCGTGTTTCATCATATAATTTTTGCTGTATTCACAAGCTTCTTTGTGGAATTTGCCGAGTACTTTATAGGCATAGTCGTAGGAGTCTTTGGCTTGTTCTTTGAGGGTTTTGGTGGTAGTAGGCTGGTGGTTCGTGATAGGTACATACCGCCAAGTACCATTAAGTTCTAGTACTACTGCTTTGCCGTCTGATGTGGTAGCATTTATTTGTGCGAATAAAGAAATGCTAGTACTTACTATTGCTAGTAAAATATATTTTTTCATAAATAAAAAAGGAATTTAAAAATGAATAGACAAAAATCGTACCAAATAGTAAAAAAAGAAGGCTGCCTTTTGAAAAGACAGCTATTGTTTCTCCTGTAAAAGAGGTTTCTTTAATTTGATAATGTAGATCTCCTTGGGAACTAATAGCACTGATAACAGATAAATGTTGGTACCGACAAACTTGGTAAATTACAGGCGTTTTTCCTTTTTTTGACCAAGTTGTACCTAATTTTATCAACAAATAGAAAGCAGCTTCGTCCACATAAAGTATTTTCCTACCTTCTTCTTGCGCTTTTTTTTAACAAGGGCAATGTTTCTGTTACATAGCTTACAACTTTTGCTGGATCTTGCCGATTATCTATGACTTGTGGTTTTTGCTGACTATAACCAAGTATTCGCAAAAAATTAGGCATATAATCTGGGTGATAATTTACGCCAAATTGCTCTAATATAAGCTATTTTACCCGTTTGCTATCCCAAAAATCACCTTCAAATCCAAAGTGAGATGCCCCCTTTATCTAAATAAACACACAATAATTCCTTCTGTTCAAGCGTTAGTTTTGACACACGATGACCGCTCCATTTAGGTAAAACAGAAAATTTCTGCTGTAATATTTGACTTACACGAGCTTGCGTAATAGATAGTAAATCTGATATTTGTACTTGCTTAAAGCCTTTTTCCTTATAGCTATGAACCAGTTTGTAAAGGGTAATACGTTCCATATATAATTCGTTTTTATAAATGCAAATATAAAACTTTATTCTATTTATCTATAAATACTGTTTTAAGTATTCTACAACAGGAATACGCAATAAAGTTTTGTAAAAAGACTTTACAGGTTTTTTAAAAAGCGGAGAGACTATAAATGGAAACGCTGCAGAAAATCCTTAAAAAGCCTGCGCAACGCTGTACTTTTTGAAAAAACAAAGTAGAAATCACAGAGTTATTACAACTAGATGCAGCAGATTATATTGATTTATACTTTGGAGATGCAAGTCATTTCAGTACCGTTGCTAATGTTCCTTATGCTTGGCATAAGAAGAATGAAAGTATCTTATTACCAAGTATTAGAAGTAAAAGTTTGAGTGTGCTAGGCTACTCTACCCGATAAAAAATGTTGATTAAAAAAGAAAGGCTAATTCTGTAGTTCATAACAACACCTAAAATGGCCTTTCTAATGAATAAATTATTCTC
>JAYUJA010000243.1:0-1195 GCA_043765495.1 Bacteroidia bacterium | reverse complement strand
CTTTTTTTATTGCTTGTAAGATGGCTTTTTTTCCATATCCGCATTCGTCCCATAATTCTTGTTGTGTGCCATGCTCTACTACCTTGTCAGGTATACCCAAGCGTGTGACTAGGGTAGCCGAATAATTATTATCCGCCATAAACTCCACTGCTGCACTGCCCATACCGCCTTGTATGCAGCCATCTTCTAGGGTAATAAGGTGAGAATAGTTTTGAAATATTTCGTGTAATAAATCTTCGTCTATGGGTTTTACAAAGCGTAAATCATAATGGGCAATAGATAATTCTGGGCATTCTTTTTCTATTTCTTGTATAGCAGTAATGGCGGTATTGCCTATATCACCAAAAGATAATAATGCTATATTTTTACCTTCTTTTATTTTTTTACCTTTCCCTATTGGCATTAGTTCGAAGGGTTGTTTCCAATCTACTAGTACGCCATTGCCTCTTGGGTATCGGATACTAAATACGCCATGGTGGGCATGCTGCGCGGTATACATCATATTGCGTAGGTCTACTTCGTTTATTGGCGAAGCTACTATCATATTCGGAATACAACGCATGTAGGCTATGTCGTAAGCTCCATGGTGTGTACCGCCATCTGCTCCTACTACGCCACCTCTATCCAAACAGAATACTACATGTAAGTTTTGAATAGCTACATCATGAATTACTTGGTCATAGGCTCGCTGCATGAAAGTAGAATAAATATTACAAAACGGGACAAGCCCTTGTGTAGCCATACCTGCTGCCAATGTGACTGCATGCTGCTCTGCTATACCTACGTCAAAAGCTCTATCGGGCATTTCTTTCATCATGATATTTAACGAGCAGCCAGAAGGCATAGCGGGGGTTATACCTACTATTTTATCGTTTTTCTTGGCTAGTTCTACTAATGTATGACCGAATACGTCTTGGTAACGAGGCGGTTGTGGGGTTATTTTTTCAGATTTTATAATTTTGCCTGTAGTTTTGTCAAATAATCCTGGGGCGTGCCATAGTGTTTGGTTTTCTTCGGCTAGTTTGTAGCCTTTTCCTTTTACAGTAAGTACGTGTAATAATTTTGGTCCAGGTATTGTTTTCATATCTTCGAGTACTTTTACCAATTTTTTTACATCATGCCCATCGATAGGACCAAAATATCTAAAATTGAAGGATTCGAATAAGTTACTGTGTTTTAATAAAAAAGTTTTTAA
>JAYUJA010000242.1:0-1196 GCA_043765495.1 Bacteroidia bacterium | reverse complement strand
CAAATTTATTTTCTTTTAATTCGCAATATGGCATGTGTACTACATGCAGTGGACTAGGAAAAACCCTTACACTAGACATAGAAGCCATCGTACCCGATAAGAATATCCCTATAATGGGTGCAATACTTCCTACACAGCAGTCCGAATACTGCAAAGAAATGGTTCGTGAAATAATAGCTATTCATAAAATAAAAGAAACTACACCCTATAAAAACGTACCCCTAGAAGTAATAAATGAAATACTGAACGGTACTACCGCCGCAGGAAAAACACTGAAACAAAATTTCCTTTCTAAAGGATTGCTCAACCTACTGTACCAGCTACATGAGCTAGGAAGTAACAAATGGGTAAGTAATTTTATGACAGAAAGTATGTGTGTAGGTTGTAAAGGTAGTAGGCTGAACGATATGGCAATGTATTATAAAATAATAGATAAAAATATCTACGAACTAGCCACTATGCACTTGCATGAATTAGGCTCTTTTTTGCAGGAATTACCACAAAACCTCACATCTAAAAACAAAATCATAGCTACCGAAATACTAAAAGAAATAAATTCTCGTATTCAGTTTTTATTGAACATTGGGCTAGATTACCTATCTCTGAACCGTCCTGCTTATTCTTTATCTGGTGGAGAAGCCCAACGTATACGACTAGCTACACAACTAGCATCAGAACTCACCGAAGTATTGTACGTACTAGATGAGCCAAGCATAGGACTGCACCAGCGAGATAATGAAAAACTAATCCTTTCTTTGCAAAAGCTGCGAGATGTTGGCAATTCTGTACTAGTAGTAGAACACGATAAAGATATGATACTAGCAGCCGATTTCGTACTGGATATGGGGCCAGCAGCAGGGTTGCATGGCGGTGAAATAGTAGCCGCAATGACACCTGCCGAATTATTAAAACAAGATAGTATCACCGCTAATTACCTGAATGGAAAGACAAGCATACCAGTGCCTACTACATTACGTGCAGGTAATGGTAAAAAACTAGAATTAAATGGTGCCACAGGGCATAATCTAAAAAATATAGACTTGGTATTGCCATTAGGTACATTAATAGGGGTGACAGGCGTATCAGGAAGTGGAAAATCTACCCTCATCACCCATACTTTGTACCCTATTTTAAGCCAGTATTTTTACCCATCAAAGCAAGTACCATTGCCTTACAAAAGCATAAAAGGACTAGAA
>JAYUJA010000241.1:0-10823 GCA_043765495.1 Bacteroidia bacterium | reverse complement strand
ACTACAATAAATATACAAGATATACCGTCAGGAATGTATGTAGTAGGTATTTATAATAATAAAAAACTAGTAGCAATCCAAAAAATAATTTTACCTTAAAACCGTAATTATGTCTGTTACTTTACGTCGTAAAAAATTGATTTCTAATAAAATAAGTCTTTATTTAGATATTTACCAAGAAGGGAAAAGAAAATACGAATACTTACAGGTTTATTTAATCGATAAGCCTAAAAACCCGTTGGATAGAGAATTAAACAAAGAAAACCTCAAAATAGCCGAAACTATCCGTGCAGAAAGAGAAATTTCCCTCAATCAACAGGATTTTGGGTACGCTACTATGAACAAAAAAAAGCAGGATTTTTTTATTTTTACACACCAATATACACAATCTTTACAACCTTCTACAAAAAGGCAATATGCGGCTTTACTAAAACAATTGACCGCTTTTTGCCAGCAAGATACATTAGCATTAAAAAGTATTGATGATTTTTTTGTGAAAGACTTTTTAGCTTTTCTTCAAAATAAACTAACGCCCACTACTGCCGCTAATTATTATACAAAATTCAAGGCTATCATTCATTTTGCTTATAAAAAGAAATTTATCACCATCGACCCTACCGAATTGATACATTCGCCAGCTACCAACAAAGATAGCGATAAAACCTACTTGAATTTACAAGAACTTAAAATGCTGTCACAAGTAGAATCTACTAATAATGTGGTAAAAAACGCATTTTTATTCGCTTGTTTTACAGGCTTACGACACTCGGACATAGGAGGGCTTACGCACAAAAATATCATCAATAATACCCTTCATATTTACCAAACAAAGACAAAACAACAAGTACAAATACCGCTGAATGCTATTGCACAAAGCTTTTTACCTACCGATAAGAGACAAGAATATTTATTCCCATTACTACCACCTGTAAGCTATACGAATGTACTATTACAAAAATGGATAGCGAATACTAGTATTACCAAAAAAGTGACTTTTCACGTTGCTAGACACTCTTTTGCTACGAATCTTTTATTACTAAATACCAATGTAGCCACCGTATCTAAACTAATGGGGCATAGTACGTTACAACATACTCGTACGTACTTAAAAGTAGTAGAAAATATGCAACAAGAAGCCGTAGAAAGTTTGAAATGGTAAATAAGAAAGTAATAAATAGTGTATTCACGAGTGTACTGTACTTGGTATTGGCTTTTTTTAGTTATTTATTATTTTGTATTACTTGGAAGTATGTACATTTCCCACTTCGTAGCGATGTAGCATTTCTAGTACTAAAACAAGAATATATACATCTATGGTATTATAAAACAGCATTTTACACCCATGTATTTACTAGCATGTTTGTATTACTAGCAGGGTTTACACAGTTTTCTACCTATATTCTCACCCGTTATAAAAATATACACCGAGCAATAGGATACACCTATGTAAGCGTTATACTATTGTTTACAGGTCCTTCGGGCTTACTAATGGGATACTACGCCAATGGTGGATATATTTCACAACTAGCATTTTGTATTCTAGCGATATTATGGTTGTTTTTTACATACAAAGCATATACAAAAGCAATACAAAAAGAATTCTCTGCACATAAAAAATACATGTATTATAGCTACGCTTTGACTCTTTCGGCTATCACGTTAAGGGCTTGGAAATGGGGAATTGTACAACTATTTGCACCATCTCCTATGGACGTTTATCAGTTAGTAGCTTGGCTAGGGTGGGTTCCAAATATTTTAATAGCCACATTGTACATACATTACAAAGAAAAAATAAAGAATAAACAAAACAAAGAATAAGCTAGTATATTTTGGTATATTTGTGTATGAAAAAATGATAAAAGTGCACATTTTACCAACCTTAAATTTATTCTTATGTCAAAAATTACTTTATTAGCGCTGATTACGCTATGTACGAACGGGCTTCTTACTGCCCAAACTATTGCTGCTGCCAGACTAGGGCAATGGGATAATGTAGGAGCAATGACGCAAAATTTATCCAATAATACAATAGAAATACTTGATTGGGGCGTACAAAACGATGGTACTGCCGACGCTTCTGTAAATATTCAAAATGCAATAAATAGCCTAGCAGGACAAGCAGGAACGTTGCATTTCCCAAGTGGTAATTATTTATTAGAACATACTATCCGCCTTCCTAGCAATGTAAGTATACAAGGAGAAGGAATAAGCACTGTTTTGGTACTTAATTCCGAAGAAAATGGGATTACCATAGAAGGGCAAGGCGAAAGTACCTACTATACCATTACTCAAAACGCTGCAATAGGAGCTAACTATATCCTACAACCAACCATAGCAGCTACTAGTACACCTAATAGTTTTCTAGAATTACGACAGCAAAACGGAGCTTGGGACATAGTACCCGTTAGCTGGGCTAGCTACAGTATAGGGCAGATACTCACTATTGCATCTATCAGCGGCGATACTATTTTCTTAAAAGAACCATTAGCAGCAGAGTATTTTTCTTCCCTATCCGCCGAAATCAGAACAGTACAGCCAGCAGAAAATATTGGTATAGAGTGCATCAAAATAAAAAGGAATAATACTCCTGCTAATGCTGCAAATAATATCTATATCAACCTAGCACACAACTGCTGGATAAAAAATATAGAAAGTAATCGAAGTATGGCTTCTCATATTTCTGCCTTTAATAGTAAAAATATTTCTGTGACCAATTCTTTTATTCACAATGGTTATATTTTTGATGGTACTGGTACGCGAGGCTACGGCGTGACATTCGCACACCACACTTCCAAATGCTTGATAGAAAACAACGTATTTGATACCCTTCGCCATGCCATGATACTAAAACAAGGAGCACATAATAATATCATAGCCTATAACTATTCCAAAACTACACTACGATCGGAATTTCCTGCTAATGGTAGTGCAGATATTAGCTTGCATGGACATTACCCTTACAACAATCTAATAGAAGGAAACATCGTACAAACTATATGGGCAGATGATGCATGGGGAACGAATGGACCTAATAATACTATTTTTAGAAACAGGGTACAACTCTATGGTATTTTATGCACGAACCCCGAAACTTCTGGTATGAATGTAGTAGGGAATGAAGTTACGAATGGTACTTTTTTTATGGGAAATATTTCGCTACAAGGCACGAACCATTTTTTATATGGAAATAACAGATTAGGAAACATAGAGCCAGCAGGAACTACTAGCCTAGCACAGCAATCTTTGTACTTGACACAAGCCCCTAATTTTTGGAGTACTTCTAATTTTAACTCTATTGGTATCGGTAATACCTATAATACTGGAACTATACCAGCCAAAGAACGTAGTATTTCTGGTACTATTGTAAGCTGTATAGCACTGGATACGAATACGGTGGGCATAGCAAACACTGATTTAGAACATTGGCAAATAATACAAAATGCAGCTTATTCTACCCTTCAAATAATAAATACTAGTAAGCTACCTACTTCTATGAAAATCATAGATATAACTGGCAAAATCATGTATACCAAACAAGGTATTATCGCCAACGAATTAACCATAGACACGTATGACTGGCAAGCTGGTATGTATTACATCATTAGTGACGTAAAAACAAAAAAAATATTGCTTATCAAATAAACAATATTTTTAGAATAATATTATGAAAAAGGTTGAAAATCTGTATTCGTATGTAAACTGTCGGTAGTACTAGATGGCGTATCGTTTAGAGTGTCTGCAACTATTCCGCCTACTAATCCTGCACCTGCTACACTAGCTAATAAAGAAGCGTCAGACGTATTTTCGGAAGGCAAGGAATCGCTATTTTCTGGTACTTCTCTACGCTTAAAATAGTCTTGCATGTAGGTATCGTTTTCATTATCCGTCACAAACAAGCCATTTTTATCTCTGTGGGTAATTTTCTTTGTTTTAGCTGTAAAATCTTGTATTCTGGTCAAGTATTCTCGCTTGTCAATATCTCCGTGCCATATATGGTATAAATCGCCTTTTACGTATCCTATTTTTCCTTTTGCTACTTGGTAAAATTCTTCTGACCACTCCGTTATTTCTTCTATATTATCTATAAAACATTTTAGGATACAAGGGTGAGTAAACTGTCCAGCAGCAGCGTGTGCGATGATGTGGTCTGCTCCTCCAATCAAAGCTTTGTCGTACAATGGTACTGCTTCTAGTATTTCCCTTCTGGCTGCCCATGCAAAACCAACGTGTCCGTGGTTGTTGTACAATTCATGGTCCCAAAGTTCGGTAGTAGCATAGGTAGCGCCAAAACCTCGCCATACTTTATCGTTTTCATTATTAGGCAACTCTGCTGCTCGCAATGCTTCCATTGGATAAGACGGCTTTACCTCATCTTTTTCTAGGTGTACACAGTGTTCAAAAGGCTGTATGATAGTATTTTCTTGCAATTGTTCTACACCATCTACCAACCAATTTAAGTTAGTAAAAATCACATCTGCATCTATCCAAAATATATATTTATACTCTTCGGGCAAGTCTGCTATTAGGGTATTTAATAACGTTTCTTTGTGCCATAAAAGATTGTCTGTAAAAACTCTTTTGATGTTCTCGTTTTCTTCTAGGTGTGGTTTAGAATCTCCGATTACACATTCTATTATACGATGGTTTAGATGCTTTATACTTTCATAAAAATGATTAAAAGCTTTTATTCTATACGGGGAATTTTGAGGATTAAAAAAGCAAGCAACGATCATTGCTTCCGAATTTGTTTTGTATTTATTGGCAAATACTGTTTGATTTTTAATGTAATCTAACATGTGTTTTTATGGTGTGTTATCAAAAAATTAAACAAATAGCATTTATAGGAATCAGGTATGTTTTATTTACTTTGTATCCAATTAATTATTTTTTCGTCGCTAGGAAGTGTTTGTGGAGATGCGTAGCCAGCTACTGTACCATCTGCATTAATCATGAATTTTTGGAAATTCCAAGCTACAGGCACATCTTCGCCCAAGCCATTGCTTTCTTTTTGGGTAAGAAATTTGTAGATAGGAGCGATATTATCTCCTTTTACTTCTATTTTAGACATCATAGGAAATGTTACACCATAGTTTTTTTGACAAAAGGTTTGTATTTCTCCTTCTGTACCAGGCTCTTGTGAACCAAAATTA
The DNA here is from genome assembly GCA_043765495.1 of Bacteroidia bacterium. Taxonomy (GTDB): domain Bacteria; phylum Bacteroidota; class Bacteroidia; order JAYUJA01; family JAYUJA01; genus JAYUJA01. Next base: position 5,673 of record JAYUJA010000241.1, on the reverse strand, counting down.
TTAGCAGGAAATCCAATGATAGTAAAGTTATTGGTAGCGCTATATTTGGTATATAATTCTTGTAATTGCTGGTATTGTGGTGTAAGTCCACACTTGGAAGCGGTATTTACTACTAGTATTTTTTTACCTTTCAACTCGCTTAATAGGAATTCTTTCCCATCAATAGTAGTTACTTTAAAATCAAAAAAGTTTGGCATAGTGGAGGTTTTTGTGTTAGTGTTAGAATTAGGATTTTTGATTACTACTTTTCTACATGCTATTAAGCTAAAATATAGAAATAAGGTTGCAAAACTTGCAAGGATAAAATGTACTTTTTTCATTGTTTTATAAAATAAAAAAGGTTAGGAAAATACCTCTACTGACTGTAAACTAGTGAATAGAGGTATTTTTTTAGTTGTTAGTTCAATACTTCTTCTACTCGTGATGCTGCTTCTTGTAATGATATAGCAGACAGTACTTTTAATCCTGAATTATCTATCAATGCTTTTGCTTCTACTGCATTTGTTCCTTGTAGCCTTACTACGATAGGTACGGGTATTTCTCCTATATTTTTGTATGCGTCTACTATGCCTTGTGCTACTCTATCGCATCGTACGATACCACCGAATATATTCACTAATATTGCTTTTACTTTGGGGTCTTTGAGTATGATACGGAATGCTTGTTCTACTCTTGCAGCGTTGGCACTACCACCTACATCTAGGAAATTTGCTGGCTCACCGCCTGATAGTTTTATAATATCCATGGTAGCCATTGCTAGTCCTGCACCATTCACCATACAGCCTACATTACCGTCTAGTTTTACGTAGTTTAAGCTATTAGCTGCGGCTTCTACTTCGGTAGGGTCTTCTTCGTGTACGTCTCTTAATAATTCTAATTCGGGGTGACGGTACAAAGCATTATCATCTAAATCTACTTTCGCGTCTACTGCGATAATACGGTCGTCTGATGTTTTTAGTACAGGGTTTATCTCAAACATAGCGGCATCTATATCGCTATAAGCGGCATACAAAGCTGCGATGAATTTTACCATTTCCTTAAAAGCGTTTCCACTTAATCCTAGATTGAAAGCTATTTTACGAGATTGAAAGCCTTGTAATCCTACTTTTGGGTCTATTTCTTCTTTGAATATTTTTTCGGGAGTAGCGTGTGCTACTTCTTCGATATCCATTCCTCCTTCGGTGGTATACATTACTACATTTCTGCCTGTATTTCTATCCAATAGTATACTCATATAAAACTCTTGGATCTCGGAAGCACCTGGGTAGTATACGTCTTCTGTAATCAATACTTTACGTACTAGCTTGCCTGCTGCTCCAGTTTGCGGAGTTACTAGGTTCATACCTAATACATTGCTTACATTTTCGGCTACTTTATCTAGTCCTTTTGCTAATTTTATACCTCCTCCTTTTCCACGTCCACCAGCATGTACTTGTGCTTTTACAACAAACCATTGTGTATTAGTAAGTTTTTGTAATTCGGTAGCTGCTGTTACAGCGCTTTCTACGCTATCTGCTACTATACCTCTTTGTATAGCAACTCCATACTTTTGCAAGATTTCCTTGGCTTGATATTCGTGAATGTTCATAATTTTTGTATAAATAGATATAGACCGCAAAAGTAGTAAAATATTACGATATGAAAATAAAAATAAAAATATGTTTTTGTATTTCTTAAACTAATTTTAGGAGTAGGTAATAGTGGAATTTAAGTACTAATTTTTTGCTTTTTTATCCAATGGCTTATTTGCCTACGGTGGCGTAATATATGTACAATGGCGTGTTCTAAAATACCTTCTGCATCGTAGATAGCGCCCCAACGTGTTTCTACTTTTTTATCCCAATACTTGTCTACATCTAGTGTCCAGTCGTATTTAGAAAAATCTTTGTACATAGTAAGTATATCTTCTTGCCAATGCTTCTGTAAGGCTTGTATTGCTTCTGGTGTAGTGGTAGGAATAGTATTAGAATAATATTCTTTGTGTTTCTTATCAAAAAGAGCATAAAAAAATACGATATAATAATTTCCAGAACCTGTAATATGGTTTATCACACTAGCGATACTTTCACAATCTTTATCTGTAGTAGGGTCTCTTATTTGTGTTAATTCTTGGTTAGTAAGCGTGTTGAGTAGTTGCATTAATTCCAAAAAAGCTTTTTCGTATTCGTCTACTATTGCTCCTATCCATTGCTTGCGTGGCATATTATCTTTTTTTATTTTTATAAATAAAATCCATAAATAGCTGTAAACCGTTTTCCATTTGCAGGGTCAATTTTTCTAACTGCCATTGTAATATATGAAAAAAACTGTAAGCAAGCAATCCGACTACTAGCCCCGAAGCACTAGTTACCATTTTTTTATACAATCCATCTGCTATGGTACTTATTTTTATGGAGTTATCACTTTCGCCAGCCATATCGTAGAATATTTCTATTACTCCCATTATCGTACCAATGAAACCTAATATCGGAGCGATGGAAGCTATCAAACTCAACAAATTGATATTTTTTTCGGCTTTCATTAATTCTATTCTACCTATGGCTTCCATATTTTTTTCTATATCTTCGGCAGATGATCCGAGTACGCTTATTCCTTTGTCTACCATTTTTGGCACTACGCCACCATTGCCTTTACACATTGCGGACGCACCTTCTAGCTTACCATCTTGTAAAAATACTTTTACATTAGCAATAAAATTATCGTCGCCAGCATTGGCTTTTTGTATCACTAATAGTTTCGTAATAAAAAGGTATACTGCCAAAAAAGACAATAAGAAAATGGGTAACATAATCCAGCCGCCTTTGCCCACTAGTTCTAGTACTGGTATGCTTTTTTTGATGACGGTGGTGGTAGAGTCTGTAATGGCTGGCGTAGCTGGCACAGCTTGTAATAATGTAATGAACATAGGTTAAAAAAGGGAATTAAATAGAAGTTTTTTTGTAATTATAAAATTTTTGTAGTAAGGTATGTAGGTCTATTAGTGCTTCGTTGGTATCTATCCATATTACTTGGTTGGTGATATCTTTATGGTATTTTAATATTCTACTAATGATGTCTTTATCGACTCCCGAGCAAGTTGCTATTTGCTGTACTGCTTCTTCGTTGTATTGGATAGTATGTATCTGGTATTTCTCTCTCAAATAATTACCAAATAAACGTAACTGTAATATAGACAGCTGGTGGTGGCTTCCTTGGCTTACGTATAGCCTACCTATACTTTGTGCATATTCGAGTGTGGTATTGGTATTCACGGGGAGTACTGGTACTATTCTTTGGCGGCGGCGTACCCCAAATAAAACAAACAATACTACTAACGCCAAAGTAATGTAAATAGCATACGCAAAGGGTTTTTGACCCAGTACATACGATAGCGGCGAGGAGCTTCTACTATTATTATGCGACCTACCAGATTGCTCACTTCCCCAGTTTTTATAACTATCCCAATATACGTTATTATCCAAGGCTAGATAGGAAGTAACCGCCGAAGCGTAGTCCAAGGTATGCTCGCTTAACAAGTGATAATTAGTAAGGGCAATAGGGGTAGTATGGATTAGAAATTCTCCTTTGCCGAGTGGTATACGTATATAGTTAGGGTATTCTATGTTTTCTATCTTTATAGTACCTAGTACTTCTACTTTGATGGCATTATCTTTTTTGCTTTTTTTATTCTTTTTATCTTGGGTTTTATCTTGAAATAGGACGGAAGTAGGCTCGAATACATACCAATCTTCTTGCAGCCTATCTACACCATCGTACATAAATACCTCATACGGTACTTTGGATTTTAATGTTTGGTAGCGCAAGTTTAATTCTACTGATGTATCTCTATGGTTAGTAAGGATTTCAGTATTTTGCATTTTACTCAATATAGCCTCTTGGTTATAAATAGTATCGGGTTTATTTACGTATTCTTCTAGCTCGCTATCGTATACTTCTCTATCCACTACATAGTATTTAGGAATATCTAGTAACTTCTCCAACAATTGATTACGAAGCACAGGATTCCAAGTATGGGTACTGAGAAAAACAGTATTCCCTTGCTCGGCGAATTGTAATAAATGTGCTGCTTCCGTAGAATCATAAGAAATAGAACCACCGCCGCCATCACCACCATCAAACATACGCCAATCAGAAGCGCTGCCGCCATCAATGGCTATGTAAGTAGCTTTTTTATCTTGGTCTAATGGTAATTGTTTGATAAAATTTTTGTTTACATCTTCAAAATCTCCATCTTTATTCGCATCTTTTAGCAATTCTTTTACTATGTATAAATCATAGGGTTCTGTATCGTCTGAAAATGTATAATACCAACTATGGGTAGTGGTTGTATTTTGTTTATAAAAATAAAATACTGCTATTACAGCGATGATAATCAAGGCTATGACGGCAATAACAGTTTTGTTTTTGAACATATTCGTAGTTTGGTGTAGCAATAATAGGGTACGAAAGTAGTAAATAAATTTTAAAAAGAGCATATTTTTGTCTATCCTTTTATATTTTTATTACATTTGCTGTCAATATAAATACTTTACACTTACATATTATTGTAATTTCAACAAAAAAATGAAAAAAACAGTCTTATCTCTTGCTCTTGCTTTGTGTTTTTCTGGTTTTGCACAGCAAGGCTATCTTGGAGTAGTTTCTAACCCTTACCAGCAGAATAATTTACAAGGTGCTCGCATCATCAATATACTTGACGGAGGAGCAGCCAAAGTATACGGGTTACAAGAAAACGATATTATACTAAAAATAAATACTACCGAAATAACCAATAGCCAAGTATTACAACAAACGTTAAGAACCTACAACTGGGGCGACCTAGTAAGCGTAGAGTATGTACGCTCGGGCGCTACCTACACCAAAGACGTATACCTAGGATACAAAGCAGATAGCAAAACCTACAACGTATCCAAAACGAAATTAGGAACGTTAGATCAATACTGGTTTTCGGACGATAATACCGTGATAGTGATGGACAATCAAACGCCTGTTTCTGTTTCTAAAGCTGAAAATAATTGTGCTGTTTCTACCTGGACTATCGGCACGGTATACAGCGAAGGCGAAGTACCACAATGCTACCTAGACTATACCGACAAAGTAGCCGCTATACTACGCATAAAAGAAAAACAAGCAGAACAAGGATATGCAACCGACCAAGTAATCTACAAAAAAATACTACTAGAATCTACTACTTCTACTGCTACCGCTGCAATCTCGATACCCAATACAGCAAAAGAAAGCCTATTTACAGAGTTCAGTGTATACCCAAACCCAAGTACAGACGGTAATTTTTCGGTAAAACTAGCTTCTAACCAAACGAATATACAACCCGAAATTACGATATTCAATATCACAGGACAAATAGTGACACAAACCAAGCTTACTACCTTTGACAACAAAGCGATACAGGACTATCACCTCAATAATTTGGCATCAGGTACGTACCTAGTACAACTAAAAGCAGGAAACTACACCAGTAGCAAAAAACTACTTATTCCATAATAATAAAAAAACTCTACTACTCCAATCCCAATTTCATCATTGGGATTTTTTGTTATTTTATTTTCATTTCTTTATAGAAAATAAAAAATACTGCATCTAAAAAACTACAACACGTATCCATTCCTTTATTTTATTCTATGAAAAAGATTATTCTTATAAGCTACATCAGTT
>JAYUJA010000240.1:0-3513 GCA_043765495.1 Bacteroidia bacterium | reverse complement strand
GATACACTAGGAGGATATGACTTTAATACAGCAATCAATCAAGGAGCATATGCTGGGGCTAATCATATTATATTAAGTTGGAAAGTAGGCGGCGTTCGTTATGCACCAAACTATACATACAGTAGTTTAACAGACTTGAAAAACTGGATGTTAGGAGTTGATCCTAATGGTGGTTGGAATATAGTAGGTAATAACGTACAAGGCGGCGTACAAGGAACTGTTTACGATAGTTTAATAATCTTCAACCCATCACGTGGTGCTATATCCATTGTAAATTATAACCAAAATGTATTTGCATCAAGTACTTCATTACGTTTACCAGTAGGTTGTAATTGGGTAAGAATAGAAAATACAATTACCAATTGTGTAGATAGTATTTATGCTTGTGTAGTATGTGATACACCAACTAAAGTAACAAAAGATACAATCCGTACTATTGTACCAGTAGGCGATAGTATCCAAATATGTACTACTATCGAACCAGGATTTAGTGCTGATGTAATCACCAATTGTGATGGTACAGTATTACAAAACGTAAGTATTGCTAACGGTCAGTTATGTATCCCTTATGTAGCAGGTTCTACAGTAGGAATAGATATTAGTTGTATCATCGCATGCGATACCACACTAGGTATTTGTGATACTACTATCGTAATTGTAAAAATAATACCAGTAAAAAATACGATATATGATACAGTACAAGTTAGAACCACTACCGTAATATGTGCAACTATTCCAGCAGGAATGACCAATACTACCATTACAGCTTGTAATACCACCACCACATTAGGCGGTGTATTTACTATCTTGAGCGATAGTTGTGTAAGCTATACAGCACCATCTGGTACTATAGGAGTAGATACAAGTTGTATAATAATCTGTGATAATGTAACAGGCATTTGTGATACTACAGTAATCATCATTACCGTAATACCAGTACCAGTTACTAAAAGAGATACAGTATATGTAAACGGAACTACAACCATATGTCCTTACATTCCAGCAGGAATAGGTAGTATTGTTACCAGTAGTATCTGTTCAGGAAGTAGTGATTTAGGTGTATTTAGTATAGATGTAAACAATTGTTTAGTGTATATTGCAAACGGTTCGATAGGAGTAGATACAGGTTGTATTCAAATATGTGATAGCATTACAGGAATATGTGCTACAACAAATGTTTGGGTTATAATCTTACCACGTCCATCTTATCTAGTAGACACTATCTACCAGAATCAAGTAACTAACTTATGTGCAGTGGTACCAGCAGGCTTTGGAACGTATACGTCTAGCTTATGTACGTCCTCTTCTTCTTACCAACTAAATGCAAACGGCTGTGTAAGCTATAGCAGTACCGTAGTAGGAGTATCTACGAATTGTATCGTAATCTGTGATAATGCTACAGGCATCTGTGATACTACGTATACTACTATTACCGTATTACCAGTAAGTAGTAAATTATACGATACTATCGTAGTAGGTCAAAATAGTGTATTGTGTGCTATCGCACCAGCAGGCTTTGGAGTAACCACTACTAGTTTATGTGAAACAGGAGTAGCTTATAGTTTAGATGTAAACAATTGTTTAACGTATGCAAGTACAGCAATTGGAGATTATAGCAATTGTATCATTATCTGTGATACGGTATTAAATATGTGTGATACTACCTACACTTACGTACATGTAATTATTAATCCTCTTCCAAAAATTGGTTTAGCAAAAGCAGTATCTAGTGTAGTATTAAATGCAGATGGTAGCTATAATGTTACGTATAAATTGACAGTAAAAAATCATGGTACAACTAGTTTACATAACATAGAAGTAATAGATAACTTACGTTCTACTTTCCCTATCCCATTAGGAATACAAGTAGTAAGTGTGACAGGTGCAGGCAATGGTTTAGTAGTAAATAATTTACCTTATGATGGTATACTTAATACTAATTTATTAAATAATACTTTATCCACTTTACCTATAGACGGTGTAGATACCTTGTATTTAGTTGTAAAAATAACGCCTAATGGACGTTATGGTAGATTTGATAACACTGCTTTTGTAAGTGCAACTGGACCTAACAACACTATTATCACTATTGATAATAGTCACGTAGGATTGAATGATGATCCAAATGGAAATAATAATCCAGATGAGCCAGGTGAAAATGATCCTACTCCAGTATTTATTCCGTATGCAGTAACCCAAATAGGACTAGCAAAAGAATTAATAGGAGCTCCAGTATTAAATTTAGATGGTAGCTATACTATTAATTACCGTTTGCATGTATCGAATCTAGGTTCTGTACGTTTAGATAGTGTTCAAGTATATGACAACTTATCTGCAACGTTCCCAGGTCTTACGTATAATGTAGTAAGTGCAACAGGAAGTGGAGATTTAGTAGTGAATCCTTCTTATAATGGAAATACTACGACTTCTATACTAGTATCTAGTAGTTCTAACATAGACGTAAATGAAACCAATACGATAGATTTAGTAGTACGAGTAGTATTATCAAATACCATAAATACTCCAGTACAGTACAACAATACTGCAGTAGCGAGAGGTACAAGTTTAGGAAACATTGGTACTACTAGTGATAATAGTGATAACGGTAGTAACCCAGATCTTAACAATAATGGTAACCCAAGTGATGCAGGCGAGAATGATCCTACTCCGGTAATCTTAATACCTAACAAACCAGTAATAGGTTTAAGTAAGCATGTAGATGTAACTTTTAATTCAGATGGTAGTTATAACGTACATTACACTATTCAAGTATCGAATCTAGGTATTATAGCATTAACAAATGTACAAGTTACGGATAGTTTACCACCAGTATTTGGATTAAGCAACTTCACAGTAGTAGCAGGAAGTGTAGAATCCGCTGATTTTGCAGTAAATAGTGGCTACCTAGGTACAGGCTCTACTATCCAATTATTAGCAGGTACAGATGGATTAGCAGTAGGAGGTACAGGTGTAGTAGAGTTTACAGTACGATTAGAGCCTAATGGTTATTATGGTCCTTATTCTAACCTAGCTACAGGTACAGCTAATGGTATCAATGGATTCGGTTATACAGTAGATTATAGCAATAATACAGTAGTAGATACTAACCAAAATGGTATTGCAAACGAAACACAGGATAATCATCCTACAATATTTGTATTATCTGCACCAGTTAGTAGTATATTTATTCCAGAAGGGTTCTCTCCTGATGGTGACGGAATTAATGATAGATTTGTAATAGAAGGTGTACCAGCAGATGTTCGTATTGAATTAGTAGTATACAATCGTTGGGGTAATATCGTACACGAGTCTATGGATTATCAAAATGACTGGAATGGTGTAGCAACGAAAGGAATAGTGATAGGTAATCAATTGCCAGATGGTACGTACTGGGTGATTATTAGATTCAACGATGGAAAAGAAATAGTACGTTACATCACTATCAAACGATAGTAAATAGTCATAAACTTCATAGTATACCAAAGGCTTCTCGTTATGAGAAGCCTTTTTTGT
>JAYUJA010000239.1:0-1223 GCA_043765495.1 Bacteroidia bacterium | reverse complement strand
GTGCCTAGGGCATTGTTTGGTTGTTGTTTTATTTTGAATTTTAGAAATCCGTGGCTTGCCTGTTCATTGGTAGCGCTATCCACAAGGTTTATACCTCGGAATGTCCAGATTAGTGTGTTTCCATTTTCTATGCTAATAGTATAATCTGCCGAAGAATTTACGAATTGTAGGCTTCGTATATCCAAATGTGTGATGTCTATCTCATCGCGTACTACTACTTGGTAAGCGGTATCCGAGCCTGTATTTTGAAAATGAATAGTGTATTCTAATTCCGTAGTTTTTTCGATGTAATGTTCTGTTGTTGTACCTATTGGTTGGGCTTCTTTTACATTTGGGTCGAAGGAATTGGTTACTTCATTGCAGTTTATTTCTACTTCGTATTCCATATCGTTTTGTGGGTAGGTATTTACAAAATTTAGGTTATATGGTCCTTCGCCGCAGGCTTCTACTACTGCTTGTGGGTAATTATTGCCATAGATTCCCGCCGTTTGGTCTACTTCTAACCTATAGGTATGCCCTTGGTTTGCTGCTTGCTGTATGAGCCTTGCTTGCCCAGCATCTACGAGTACTATAGTCTGAAATACTATCAAATCGTCTTCATAAATGCTTACAGTAGTAGGGTTTGTCATATTTATACTACCAATATTACGGATATTAAAGTCAATCGTATTGCCGTTACAGTTTCCATCTACGGTAAGTTCTGTACCAGCTGCGAGTAAGTTTTCGAGGCAGGTAGCTACTGGAAATATACTAGCCTTGGAACACATCGTAAGCCCTGTTAGGTCTTGGTTACAGGCTAGACTATCTGTAATCCATATTCTGCCATGCTGCTGTGGTTGTAATATTCCTAGTACAAAGCGGTAGATATTGCCATTTACAGTAGAAGTAACAGAAGCGTAAGGCGTAGAACTATTTAGGAACGAAAGTCTGGAATCTAGTAATACGTCTATGTAGGCGCTGCTACTCGCTACTGTTCCTATATTTCTATAACTAACATATTCTACTCTTCCAAAACAAGGTCGTAGCCTATCCGCACTTATATCTACTTGCAGTAGTGGGCAGTTGGAAGTAGGCGAATTAGGGATATTGATATTCGCGACAGTATCGTAGCCATTACCAAATGGGACTATCGCAGGAATATTCGTACAAGTAACTGCAAATACAGGGCTATACGTGGCTTGTCGTACTTCGTAGGTAGTATTATTGCCAGCAGGTAGTTCGTA
>JAYUJA010000238.1:0-1227 GCA_043765495.1 Bacteroidia bacterium | reverse complement strand
AGCAAAATTAGCTAAAACAGTAGGAATAAGACCATCTGTAGCTTTTGCTACGTTATCTTTCTTCTCTCCTAGTATAGCTGCTAGGTCAGTTAAGGTACTGTCAGTAAAATAAGATTTTACTGCATCTAATAAAGATAGTGCCATTTTTTAGGTTTAAAAAATTAAAAAAAACTATGCCACAAATGTAATAATAAAATAACACTATCTATAAAAACTTTGAAATCACGTCTTTACCCAATGCAGCAATCTACTCACGCCTATTGTAAATACAAAATAATATTTCAATACCTACAACAATCTTCCCAAAGAAACTATATTTTATTACATTTGCATTTGGAATAGTATAATTTGTATTCATACTCTACAACTTAAATAAATGGTGTATACAACTGATTTTTTAGTAATAGGTTCGGGCATTGCAGGATTGAGCTATGCGCTGAAAGTAGCAGATAGTGGCAAAGTGTTGATGGTAACAAAAGTAGACCGTTCGGAATCGAATACCAAATACGCACAAGGTGGCATAGCAGTAGTGACAGACTCTACCGAGGATAGTTTTGAAAAGCACATACAGGATACTCTCATAGCAGGCGACCATATCTGTAATCCTGATGTAGTAAAAATGGTAGTAACAGAGGCACCAGCACGGCTAAAAGAACTATTGGAATGGGGTACAAAATTTGATACCCAAGCCAGTGGCGAGTTTGATCTAGGAAGAGAGGGCGGACATTCCGAAAAAAGAATATTACACCATAAAGATAATACAGGCTTTGAGATAGAGCGGGCTTTGTTGCAAGCAGTAGAAGCACACCCCAATATTACTATACTATCGCATCATTTTGTAGTAGACATTATCACGCAGCACCATCTGGGTATTTTTGTGAATAGTAATACGCCTGACATTGCGTGCTATGGCGTGTATGTACTGAATACCATCAGCAATAAAACAGAAAAAATACTAAGTAAAATAACATTAATGGCTTCGGGCGGGGTAGGGCAGGTGTATAGTACTACTACGAATCCTAGCATAGCCACAGGCGACGGCATAGCGATGGTATACCGAGCAAAGGGACGGGTAGCAGACATGGAATTCATACAGTTTCACCCAACAGCTTTGTACCAACCAGGGGTTTCGCCATCTTTCCTAATCACAGAGGCTATGCGAGGCGCAGGAGCTATTTTGAGAAACCAAGCAGGCGAAGAATTTGTAACAAAATACGATATTCGGGG
>JAYUJA010000237.1:0-1231 GCA_043765495.1 Bacteroidia bacterium | reverse complement strand
TCTATAAAAAGACAATTGCCACGTTATAGCTTGTTCTTTTGGCTGCAAATCTTCTACTATTAGCACCTCCCAATTATCCTTACGAAATACATTAGAGGTTTGTATTAAATAGCCTTCGCCATCGGTTATGGTTTGCGAAAAATCTTGTCCACCATTGCCTTTTTTTACTTCAAAAAAACCTATTTTAAGTAATAAGTTTATAAAACTTGTCTTATTCATTGTGTTATTAATTTAGGGGTTGTATAGTATTATTTATTTTTATATAAGGCAACATAGCACTAGTAAGTTCCTGTATTATTTCCAATTTACTAGCTCCAAAAAACCACTCTTCTGTCTTTACCAGTATTATATTATCTAGTACACTACTACTTTTTGCGTGCTTTATAGCGTCTTCTATACTTACACCCCCTACCGCTGCAAAAGCCGATATTTCGGTAGGTAAGTAGCCATAAAGACTATCGTAGATACTTAATATTATTATCTTTTTTACATAAATACTATCTTCGCCATATTGGGCTTTTGCAAGCTCTATTTCAGCTGCATTTTTAAGCCCCCGCCCTGTACCATCTTTTAGTATGCTTTTATATTCTTCTAATGTATTTTGCAAGTCAGGTATTTTGAAATGGGTAGGCTCTTTTACATTTATACTTACCGCTGTATCGTAGTATATTTCTCCGCTACTATCACGCTGTACTACTAGGTATGCCGCTATATATTTCAACAAACCCCGCACTACATAAAAAAGCCTTTGCGATATCACACTACAAAACATATAAAACTTTTGCCTATCTAGTTCCTTACTTATAGCACTTTCGCCACCTCCTTGTTGTTTTGGTTCTATGTATAAAGCTAACATCGTTTGCAATAAAAATTTATTCCAATGTTCGTCGCTTTGCTGCAATATAGCTACGTCTGGGTTGCTATACGTTACAGCATTATAAGGTACAAAGTCCACACTACGACTGGGGGCTTGTTTTACTACGTGTTCCCCTGGGTTGATACTCATTTTACCTATACCATTACACGTTTTACACGTTTCTTCACATTCTTTTTCTGTATTATATACCTTACCACTAGCCATGCAATTATTACAACTATCCATGTACACCTCTTTTGTAGGATAGGAATAATTTTTTACAATCACTTCGTGGTCACTTAAATTTCGCATTGTCAAGTCTGCCCAATATATAGCAGGCTGAAAATAACTTTCATAATATCCACCATCGCTATT
>JAYUJA010000236.1:0-3539 GCA_043765495.1 Bacteroidia bacterium | reverse complement strand
TATTTTTATTTATTTCTGTATAAAAAAAATTTCATTCAAAAAATTAAGCGTCGATATTTGCATATTTAGCATTTTTCTCGATGAAAGCACGGCGTGGTGGTACTTCATCGCCCATCAGCATCGAGAAAGTATGATCTGCTGCTGCGGCACTATCTATGGTTACTTGTTTTAGTATACGCTGTTCGGGGTTCATGGTAGTACTCCATAGTTGTTCGGCGTTCATCTCTCCTAGTCCTTTGTAACGTTGTATGGTGATACCGCTTTCTTTGCCACCGCCTAGTTTTTCTACGGCTGCTTCTCTATCTGTTTCGTCCCAGCAATATTGTTGGTCTTTTCCTTTTTTTACTAAATACAATGGTGGGGAAGCTATGTACACATATCCATTCTCTATAAGGGAGTGCATGTGTCGGAAGAAAAAGGTAAGTATCAGCGTAGTGATATGGCTACCGTCGATGTCCGCATCGGTCATTATTATTATTTTGTGGTAGCGTAGTCTGGTTAAGTTTAGTTCTTTGCTATCGTTTTCAGTACCGATGGTGATGCCCAGTGCGGTGAATATGTTTTTTATCTCTTCGTTGTCCAGTACTTTGTGCATCATGGCTTTTTCTACATTCAATATTTTACCACGCAATGGCAGTATAGCTTGGAATGCTCTATTACGGCCTTGTTTTGCTGTACCCCCTGCGGAGTCCCCTTCTACTAGGTATAGTTCACAGTTTTCTGGATTTTTATCCGAGCAGTCGGCTAGTTTTCCTGGCAAACTTCCAAAACTTCCGATGGTTTTTCGTTGTACGAGTTGTCTTGCTTTTTGGGCAGCACTACGTGCTAATGCAGCCAGCGAAACTTTCTCTACTATCATTTTTGCTTCTTTTGGGTGTTCTTCGAGGTAGTTTGCTAGCATCTCACTCACGGCAGTATCCACTGCTCCCATTGCTTCATTGTTTCCTAGTTTGGTTTTTGTTTGTCCTTCAAACTGTGGTTCTTTTACTTTTACGGATATTACACCTGTAAGACCTTCTCTAAAATCATCGCCACTAATTTCTATTTTTTGCTTGGTTAGTTTTTCTAATAAGCCCGATTTATCGGCATAGTTTTTTAGAGTACGAGTAAGGGCTCTACGGAATCCTGATAAGTGGGTACCACCTTCATGGGTGTTGATATTGTTTACATACGTATGTATGTTTTCGGAATACGAATCGTTGTAAGATAATGCTACTTCTACGGGTACTTCTCCTTTTAGGTTTTCTATATAAATAACATCTGGAATAATACGAGTTTTGGTAGTATCTAGGTAGTCTACGAACTCTACCAAGCCTCTTTCGGAATAGAAAGTATCGGTAATGGGTTTGTCTTCTTTATCCAGTGTTCGTAAATCGGTAATAGTTAAGTGTATGCCTTTGTTTAGGTACGATAGTTCGCGTAACCTGTTGGATAGTGTATCGTAGTTATACGGGGTGATATTTACGAAAATAGTTTCATCTGGCTTGAATGTCACATACGTACCTGTCACATCGGTAGTTCCTATTTCTCTTACGGAGTACAATGGGATTCCTTTGCTGTATTCTTGTTCGTATTTTTTACCGTTACGGTGTACTTCTACTTTCAGGTGCGAGGATAGTGCATTTACACACGATACCCCTACGCCATGTAGCCCTCCAGAAACTTTGTAACTATCTTTGTCAAATTTTCCACCAGCATGCAGTACAGTCATTACTACTTCTAGGGCAGATCTTTTTTCTTTCGTGTGCATGTCGGTTGGTATTCCACGTCCGTCGTCTTTTACAGTTACGGAATTATCTTCATGGATAAATACTTGTATATACTTACAATGCCCAGCCAGAGCCTCATCTATAGAATTATCTACTACTTCGTATACTAGATGGTGTAAGCCTTTTACACCAATATCCCCAATATACATGGAAGGGCGCAGACGTACTGCTTCTAGTCCTTCTAGTACTTGAATATTATCTGCACCATAATCGGCGGTCACTTTGTCCAAAGTGTTGAAATCACTCATGATATATATATGTAGGTAAAGTCACAAAAATACTACCTTTTTTCCAATCTACCAAAAGATTTTTATTTTTTGTAAACAATTTACGTTGTAGTGATAGATAGGAAGATTTTTTGTATTATTGCACCCATATTTGATATATTATTTGTTACTGTCTAAATGGCAGAATTTACTACTATACAAACGTCACTTTGACACTTATTATTTTGTTGGAGCTATTTTTGCTTTTTTATGAAAAACCCTTTCTCTAATTTATTTGATTTTATGAATAATACTGAATCTACTTCTACACCAGAAGAAATAATAGATCCAACTGCTAACCCTGTTACAGACACTGCGTCTACTGCTACTATATCCAAAGCGGATTATGAGGAGCTGTATGGTAAATACATTCGTCTTTATTCGGATTTTGAAAATTATAAAAAAAGAGCCGTAAAAGAGCGCTCCGAAATCATCCAAATGGGTGGATCAGAAGTAATGAAAACCATACTACCCGTACTCGACGACCTAGAAAGAGCTACCAAAGCCATGGACGATACCAACGACATCGTAGCAGCAAAGGAAGGCGTACTATTAATAGCTTCGAAACTAAAAACTAGCTTACAACAACGAGGACTAGAAGAGATGAATAGTATAGGAGAGGTTTTTAATAGTGATTTTCAAGAAGCTATCGCCAATATACCTACCGAAGACGAAAGCAAAAAAGGAACTATCATAGCAGAAGTAGAAAAAGGATATTTACTACACGGTAAAGTGATTCGATATGCAAAAGTAGTAGTAGCCAATTAATATTTTATTCTATTTCCTAAAAAAACAAAGCAATGTCCAAAAAAGATTATTATGAAGTACTTGGGGTAAATAAAAGTGCTACCGAACAAGAAATAAAAAAAGCGTATCGAAAGTTGGCTATTCAATACCACCCAGATAAAAACTCTGACCCCAAAGCAAAAGATAAATTCAAAGAAATAAACGAAGCCAATGAAGTACTAAGCGATGGGACAAAAAAATCTAATTACGACAGATTTGGACACGCAGGAGCTTCGAACCAAGGTGGTGGCGGAGGATTTGGCGGCTTTGAAGGGCAGAACGTAGAAGATATATTTGAAGCTTTTGGTTTTGGCGGTGGAAGGCAGCGTCAAGGCAGTGCCCAGCAAGTACGCAAAGGAACAAACCTGAAAGTAAAATTAAAGCTAAACCTAGAAGAAATATACAAAGGAGCAGATAAAAAAATAAAACTAAACAAATTCGTAGGTTGTACTACATGCAGAGGCACAGGAGCAGACGCAGGAATAGCATTTGAAAACTGTAGGCAATGTAGCGGTACAGGACGTACTACTCGTATACAGCAAACTCCCTTTGGAGCTATGCAAACCGCTACTACTTGCGCACACTGCCTAGGCGAAGCCAAAATAATTACCAAAAAATGTACCGTGTGTGTAGGCGAAGGTATCACCAAAAAAGAAGAAGTAGTAGACCTGAAAATTCCCGCTGGCGTATCCGACGGCATGCAGTTAAGTGTGAATGG
>JAYUJA010000235.1:0-3559 GCA_043765495.1 Bacteroidia bacterium | reverse complement strand
ATTTTGATTTTCCATTTATGTGGTCGGACAATGGCGTGGAAGAAGTTGCTTTTGCGGTGTATTTCGGAACGGGCGAAGGATGTGGATAAAATAAGTATGTTATATTTGTGGTATTTATACCATAATGTATATTTATATGTATAATTTGATGATTGTGTTTTGTGTTACTGATCAGCAAGGCAAAAATAGCAGATGCATTTTGTTTGAATCGTAACATAGCATACGAAATCCAGCAAGAAACTATCAGTAGTATACCTACTATCTTGACCATAGTGGTATAAAAATCAGGCTCTAAATGGAGGATAGAAGTATACAGCATATTTTGTTTTGTAAAAACTAGGTGTAATATACCGTCTTGTAATAGTAGTAAAGCTACTACATAGAGTAGATAAAATAATAGTAATGTAAAAACAAGTACTGCTTTTTCTAATGCGCTTGCAGGAAATAATAGATAGGAAATCGTATTGCTTTTGGCTCTGTTCCAGTACGAAACCAATAAACCTAGGAATACTATTACAGCTACAAAAAAACTTCCTACGAATACTCCTTTGGCATTTATTGTAGGTTGCAATCCAAGCTTTTTATCTATTTGAGATGAAACTAGGGAACTCTCCATTTTGAAATTATAATACACTTGCAACACGCCCAACGCACACACCAGAAGCAAAAGCGCTACTATGGCATAGATACGTTTATGGTTGCGAAATTCGCTTTTTACTAATAAAGCCAATCGAGAAAAACTAAATAATTCGTTCATAAGATGAAAAATATTAAATGTAAAACAATGAAAATTAAATTGCTCCTTGTGCTATGGCGTTAAACAATACTTCTAACTGTAACTTACAGGGTTCGCCAGAAATATTATTCGTCATGGCTATGCCTTGGTGGATACTTTTTTCTAGGTACAAAGCATTATTTGGTATTTTTTCGATGGGATAAGTAGTGAATGTATATTTTTGTTCTAGCTCTTCGATGCTATTGTTAAGTACTATTTTTTTGTTGTGTAATACGAGCAAGTTATCCATTAGTGTTTCTAAATCCCTTATCTGGTGGGTACTTATTACGATGCATCTATCTTCATTTAGCATTTGTATCATCATTTTTCTGAATTGACTTTTGCCAGAAATATCCAAACCATTCGTAGGCTCATCTAATAATAAAAGCGAAGTATTGGTCGCTAACCCCAGTGCTATCCATACCTTTTTTTTCGTGCCTAGACTCATAGCTTTTAACGATTTTTTGGCATCTATGTCGAACTCTGTCAAGTATTTTATATAATCTGCCATGCTAAATTTTGGATAGAAGCCAAGTAAGTTTTCGGCTAGTGCTTCGGGTGATATAGGCGGTGTTTCCATTTCTTCGGGTAAATAAAATATATCGCCTAGGAAGCTTGGTACTCTGTTTTGAGGGATATGCCCTAATGCTTGGATTGTTCCTTTTTGCGGAAATAATAATCCTGTAATCAGGTTGAGTAACGTGCTTTTTCCAGCACCATTTTGCCCTAATAAGCCGTATATTTTGCCTGCTTTTAATTCCAAGTTTATATTCTGTAAAATAAAAGCATCTTTCTGGTAGAAAAAATCTACATTCTGTAATAGTATCATAGTGTATTAGTGAATTAATACACAAACATACATAAATTAATTATTCATTTCCAAAATTATTTTTTATTTTTAGTGTAATAAGTTGATAATGAGTTTTTTTATTTTTTTTATCACTAATAAAAAAGATTAAAATAGTGGCTTTGCTAGAAAGTTAATAATTTTACCTACATTTGAATAACGAGATTTTATTTATTAAACCTAAAACACTACTGGCATATACCAAAAAACCACAACATTGCCTACAAGCTGCGATAGTGCTACTGTGCTTAATTTAAGTGTGATAAATCCTAATAATAGTGTGATAACTCAAAATAGTGCTACCCTAACCGTGCCAAGTATACTAGCCGCAACCTACGAATGGATAGATTGCCAAAATAATACTATTATATTTGGAGAAATTAGTAATTCTTTTACACCAACCAGCAACGGGAGCTACAGCGTGCATATTATGTCTAATGGCTGCACTAGCACTACGAACTGTATTGGTTTTATGACTACTTGTATAGAAGATATTACAACTACACTCCTATCTTTGTACCCAAACCCAAGTAACGATTATATAAATTTAAGAATAAACAATTTACCTCAAAATGCCACCTACACTATCCATGATATAGTAGGCAAGCAGTGTAAACAAGGAATACTATACACTACAACCGAAGCCATAAAAATAGCAGATTTAGCCCAAGGCGTTTATTGGTTTACACTAGCGGGTTATAAAACTATTCGTTTTTGTATTATAAAATAAATAAGGAATTACTTCATCAATATCACTTTTCCTGTTTTTGATTGCCATTGTTCGTATTTGTTAAATGTATAACTATACTCTATTTGCCAAGTATACACGTCAGGGTGGGCGATTTGGTTACGATAAAAGCCATTCCAACCATCACTACTATTGTTAGTGATAAATACTAGTTCGCCCCATCTATCCCACACTTTGAATACATAATTATTAACCAGTTCATTACTCATTATTGGTATAAAAATATCATTAACCCCATCATTATTAGGCGAAAACGCATTTGGAATATACACAGCTAGCTCACACTCTTCCTTGAAATAGATGGAATCAATGCCAGTACAGCCCCATTCATTCGTTACACTCAAATAGTAATTTCCTTCGGTAGCAATGCTAGGAATAGAACTCGTGTTACCATTACTCCATTGATAACTAGTAAAATAGGGTACTGAAAGTGTTATTACTTTATCCCAACACCAAATACTACTATCTGGTAAGAAATTATTTGGATTCATTTTTACAACTAAATTCGTAACTACTACGCTATCACAATTATTTGTCGCCAAAGTATCACGGTAAATTCCTGCTACGTTTTTGCCGTTCCAGCTTTGCCCT
Organism: Bacteroidia bacterium; assembly: GCA_043765495.1. Taxonomy (GTDB): domain Bacteria; phylum Bacteroidota; class Bacteroidia; order JAYUJA01; family JAYUJA01; genus JAYUJA01. The sequence continues at coordinate 598 of JAYUJA010000235.1, read as the reverse complement.
GTACAAATGTTTACGGTTTGGTTGGTGGTGGAAGCATTATTTACAACTAAATTCGTAACTACTACGCTATCACAATTATTAGTCGCGAAAGTATCGCGGTAAATTCCTGCTGTGTTTTTGCCGTTCCAGCTTTGTCCTGTACAAATGTTTACAGTTTGGTTGTTGGTGGAAGCATTATTTACAACCAAATTTGTAACTACTACGCTATCACAATTATTAGTTGCGAAAGTATCGCGGTAAATTCCTGCTACGTTTTTGCCATTCCAGCTTTGCCCTGTACAAATGTTTACGGTTTGATTTTTTAGTATAATACTGTCTATTATTAAATTCGTAACTACTACGTTATCACAATTATTTGTCGCAAAAGTATCGCGGTAAATTCCTGCTGTATTTTTGCCATTCCAGCTTTGCCCTGTACAGATGTTTACGGTTTGGTTGGTGGTGGAAGCATTATTTACAACCAAATTCGTAACTACTACGCTATCACAATTATTTGTTGCGAAAGTATCGCGGTAAATTCCTGCTACGTTTTTGCCATTCCAGCTTACCCTGTACAAATGTTTATAGTTTGGTTTTTTATTAAAATAGTGTCTATTAT
>JAYUJA010000234.1:0-1249 GCA_043765495.1 Bacteroidia bacterium | reverse complement strand
GTAATAATTCGTCTAGTAGTTGGGTTTGTACGGTTATACTGGTATCTACTTCATTGGGGTTGTCGTATTTTCTTTTTTGTAACCCACTATAAGCAGGGTTCGACGATACGTAATTAAAACTAGAAGTACCAGTACTATTACTCAACGCTACGTTATGAATGTGTACATTGCTTTGCTGGTTATATTTATCCACTAGTGAGGTGTATAAAACGGGAATAGGCTCGAAGCCATGGTGTACTCCTTTGGGGGCTATTTGTAAGATTATATCCAGTATTTCGCCTTTATGACAACCCACATCTAGGCAGTTGCTATCTACTTTGCATACTTTTTTTAGTATGGCAACTGTTTGTCTATCATATTGTTGATTTTTGGTAAATGCTATTGGTATCCATTTTATTATTTTTTTTAATATCTCTTTTAACATTACATAAAGTAGTATAAATTAAGCTTGCAAAAGTATCAATTAAACGTAAAGAATACACTATAAAGTATAATAATTATAAAATTTAGGCATAATTAATTTATTATAAAATAGATATATTAATTTTTGAGTAAATACAATGGTAGTATAAAAAATAATTTGTACTTTCGCAGGGTGTTCATTTTTATCTTTTTCGCCGTCATGAAAATACTTGTTGTAGCAGCCACTACTTTTGAAATCAACGACTTACTACGTACAACTACTTGGGATTATGATGTTTCTTTTTTGGTCACAGGAATAGGAACTATCAAAACAACTTTCGAATTAACGAGGCATCTGCTCACCCAAATTCCTGACTACGATTTGGTATTAAATGTAGGAATATGTGGCAGTTATGACCGTAGTTTTGAATTAGGGAGTATCGTAAATGTGACCCAAGACTGTATCGCAGACATTGGCATCGACCATAATGCCGTATTCTACCCTGTGGATAAAATACTACATACCAACGCCAACGACACTATCTATAATAACTCCAGTATCCCTAGCCATCTTATACAAGAACTCCCACAAGTAAACGGCATTACCGTGAATACTGTAACAGGAAGCGAGGATAGGGTGCAGCAGCTACTTCGTTGGTACTCGCCCCAAGTAGAAAGTATGGAAGGTGCTGCTTTTGCGTATACGTGTGAGCAACTGAACAAAAAATACGTACAGATACGATCTATCTCGAACTATGTGGAAGCTCGCAACAAATCTGCTTGGAAAGTACAAGATGCCATCAAAAACTTAAATCATTATATTACGTATCTTTTACAAGAATTATAA
>JAYUJA010000233.1:0-3579 GCA_043765495.1 Bacteroidia bacterium | reverse complement strand
CCCAAATTCAAGAAAAAGGAAACAGAACTAGCGTCTCGCTTGGACAAATGGCTTTATTTTATCCAACATTTAGAAGATTTTGATTCCATACCAGGTTTATTCAACGATATAATATTCTCACAAGCCTCCGAAAAAGCAGAAATAGCCAAGTATAACGACCTAGAACTACGTAGCTACCAACAAAGTTTAAAAACATTCCGAGACAATAAAGCAACCCTAGACTATGCCCTTGAAACAACCCTCAAAGAAGGATTAGAGAAGGGTATAGAACAAGGCATACAAAAAGGACTAGAACAAGGCATACAAAAAGGACTAGAACAAGGTATACAAAAAGGACTAGAACAAGGCATACAAAAAATCGCTAAAAATCTAAAAGAAAAAGGAGTAGATATTAATTTTATTATAGAAACAACAGGACTTACCGAAGAACAAATCAATGCGCTGTAATTTATTACCTTACATAAAATTAAGACACCCCAACCCCGCTTTTTAGATAATAATCTTCCCTTTGCCATACTAAAAAACTTGTGATTAGCGTTTGTATTTTTGTTACTTTTGTAATTAACATCGCTAATTAACCATTTACATGAAAAAAATAATTCTATTCCTTGCTTGTTGTTTTTATATTTCTGTATTTGCCCAGCAAAATATAAACTTGCAATGGAATTTATACCATAATCAATGGGACAATAAAGATTATATAAGTATAAAAAATGGCTCTACTACACAAAAAGATAAGGTAGTACTGCCGATGTGTGTACAAGCCGAAAATATGTCTGAAAAGTATAAAAATGTGACTGTACAGCTCTCTAACGAAGTATGGGCGGATTTGTCGTTCCAAGAACTAGCAGTAGCCGAACGAGATAACTGGAAAATATACCTAGGAAATTCTTGGAATTCTAGCCTAAAAATTCAAATAAATCAACAAAAACAAAAAACAATAGCCCAAATTACTTTTATACCAATTGTATACCGCAACAATACATACAAAAAATTGCTTTCCTATACCTATACTTTACAAGGCGATGGCTATGAAGTAGCAGACAAAGCAGCTTCCGACTACGCGCCCCATTCAGTACTAGCTACAGGCAATTGGTACAAGGTAGCTATCACACAATCAGGCATATATAAACTAGACAAAACATTCCTTACTAATCTCGGGCTTCCATCTTCTTTCGACCCTCGTAACCTGCGAGTATATGGTAGTGGTGGCGATATGCTGCCTACTAAAAATAAAAGTAGAAAAATAAACGACTTACAAGAAAATGCCATTTTTGTAGAAGGAGAAAACGATGGGAATTGGGATAATGGTGATTATGCTCTTTTTTATGCACAAGGTATGAGTAATTGGAAATACAATAAAACAACACAGTTATACGAGCAAATACTTAATATATACAGCGATACGACGTATTATTTTATCACCACAGATTTAGGCATAGGAAAAAGAATCACTAACCAAGCTTCCGCGAATGTTTCTCCTACGTATACTACGAATAGCTACCCAGAAAAGTTTTTTCATGAACAAGAAAACGTAAATTTACTCAAAACTGGCAGCAAATGGATAGGCGAAGATTTTAATACGAATCCTACACAAAATTATTCTTTTGCTTTTGCGAATCGTATTCCTACCGAACCCGCAAAAGTTACTGTATCCGTAGTAGGGAAGCTAGTAGGTGCTAATACTACTATGAATATTACGGCGAATAGTACGCCTATCGGAAATAGTATAATAAACTCACTATCTGGAAACTATGACGGCATACAAGCCAGAGAATCTATTCAAAATTTTAGTTATACAGGTATCGATAATACTATTAATGTAGGTATCGTAAAACAAACTGCAGCTGCTAGGGTGTGGCTGGATTATATTACCATAAACGCCCGCTGTGCATTACGTACCAGTGGGGATATTCTCTCTTTTTCAGAACCATCAGAAATAGGTACAGCTAAAAGTGTTCGGTATAATATAGAAGCAAACCCTGCTAGTACTTGGATATGGGAAACGACCGATCTCACCAATATCACTAGCCAAGAATATGTAACAGACGCTGGCAACCAAATCCATTTCATACAAAATGCAGATTCCTTACGACAGTTTTTATTAGTAAATAAAAATGGAAACTACACCAATCCTGTACCACAAACAAGGGTTAGTAACCAAGATTTACACGCCTTTCCACAATGCGATATGGTGATAGTAGTACACCCTAACTTCAAAAATGCAGCAGAAAGATTGGCTACTCTACGTCGTACACAAGGGCTAGTAGTGCATGTAGTGACGCCACGTAGTATTTATAACGAATTTTCTTCTGGTATGCAAGAGCCTACTGCTATACGTGAGTTCATGCGTATGTTCTATGAAAGAAAAACCAGTAGTGCAGACGCTCCTAAATATTTATTACTATTTGGAAAAGGTTCTTTTGATAATAAAAATAGAACTCCTAATAATTTTAATTACATTCCTACCTACCAATCTCCCGAATCCTACAGCCCAGTAGAAAGCTACCTATCCGACGATTATTATGGCTTATTAGATGTACCTTATGATGAAGGATATGTAGATCCTAGCGGTGACTTGATAGGGGCCATAGATATAGGAATAGGACGCTTACTAGCCACCACCACAGCAGAAGCGGATTTATTAGTAAATAAAATAATAGGATATGAAAATACACCTGTGAATTTGAAAAACTGGCGACAAGAAATGCTATTATTAGCCGATGACGAAGATTTTGGTAGCGAGGCTTTCATTGCTAGTGTAGAAAACTTAATAGCCAAACCAATAGCCAAAAAACGTAACTATCACCAAAACAAAGTATACTTCGATTCCTATATACAAGAAGTAAATGCAGGCGGCACAAGGTACCCACAAGCAGCCGAAGAGATACGAGTACGTATGAATAAAGGAGCATTAATTATTAATTATGTAGGACATGGCGGACCAGCTTCATTATCCGTAGAGCGAGTGATAGAAAGAGCCGATTTTGGTACGTGGGAAAATAAAGATGCGTTAACGTGTGTTTTTGGAGCTACGTGTGATTTTACATTATTTGACGACCCTACTGCAGATTATGACAAATCGGGCGGTGACCTAGCTATGTTGAATCCAAACGGAGGAGCAGTATGCGCTTTTTCTACCACTCGTATCGCTCGTATAGATGCTAATAATATGTTGTTAGATAGTTTTGGAAGAAATGTGATACGCCCTCGTATAGATGGTACAATGCCTACTATCGGCGATATTGTACTAGCTATGAAACCCACTGGATTGTACATGATGCGTAATTTTATTTTACTAGGTGACCCTTCCATGCGACTAGCTTATCCGCAATATAAAGTAGTGACTACAGATATTAACAACCATCTCATCAATACCGTAACAGATACATTAAGAGCGTTAGATTTGGTAAAATTAAAAGGATTCGTAGCAGATAATAATGGCACTATTTTTAATAATTTTAATGGCACTATCTATGTCACTGTATACGATAAGCCCGTCCTCATCACTACCTTACAAAATGACCCACAAGCTCCATTAGTAAAATTCAAATCCGAAAGAAATACCATATACAAAGG
>JAYUJA010000232.1:0-3615 GCA_043765495.1 Bacteroidia bacterium | reverse complement strand
ATTAAACGCTTCGTCTGCTTCTTCTCGAACGGTGTTTTGAGAAAAGCATAAAGTAGTTATTATAAAGGTAGTTAAGAGGATTAGTTTTTTCATAATTCATTACGATTTGTTTAGACTACAAAGGTACTATTTATTATACAAAGAAAAAATAGATTTGTGTACAATTTTTAGATAAATTCGTGTATGCTTATTATTTGTTTCACGTGAAACTTTATTATTGTATTACCAATTAATGATTGCTTTATTTAGAACGTCTTGCATGAGCAATTTAGTAACTTCTTCGGCGAGGGCGGCTTCTATGGTATTAAAATTTTGGGTAGATGGGAAGGGTGCAAAACGTGTAAAGGACTGTTCGAAGCTTTTACTTTTTTCTTTATTATTTATAAAAGCGACTTGTACAGCAATGGTGAGTTGATTTTGGGAAGCTCCTTGTGCTTGTAAAGTAGCGGGGCGTATACTATAATCTGTAATAGTGGCATCGAATTGTAGGTCTCCTTCGTTGGCTACTACATCGAGGCGAGTTTGGTTGGTGAAATTATTACGTAATTCTTCTGCCATTAATCTTGCTAGTGGTGGGTATACTTTTGTAGCTTTGTTGGTAAATGCTGTAATACTGACTGTTTTTGTATCGGGGGAAATGGAAGCTCCTGATAACGATACTTTGCATTGGTAGCATAATAAGGTGATTAGGATTGCGAGTAAGTGGAAGTAGGGGCGTATATTCATTGTAGTAAATCTATTAATAAAAAATATCTGGTACAAATATAGCTTAAAAAAATAAAAATAATATTACCTTATAAAACATATATTCCTTTTTGTACCTTTGCGACACTATTTTATTTATTTAGCTATTTATATTTTATAATTTATGAATACAGCATACATCGTATCGGGCTTTCGTTCGGCAGTAGCAAAAGCACCAAGAGGCTTATTTCGTTTTACACGTCCTGATGATTTGGCTGCAAGAGTGATACAACATTTAATTGCTTCTATCCCTAATTTTGACCAAGAGCGCATCGACGATATTATAGTAGGGAATGCTACTCCTGAAGCAGAACAAGGCTTGAATATAGCACGTATGATATCGCTAATGAGCTTAAATACGGACAAGATACCAGGAATGACTGTAAATAGGTATTGCTCTTCTGGGCTAGAAACTATCGCTATTGCTACTGCTAAAATACAGGCAGGTATGGCGGATTGCATCATTGCGGGCGGTGTGGAGTGCATGTCTCCTATTCCTTTTGGTGGCTGGCGTGTAATTCCTAATTATGAAGTAGCAAAAGCGAATCCTAATTGGTATTGGGGAATGGGCTTGACTGCGGAAGCGGTAGCAGAACAATTCAAAATAAGTAGAGAAGATCAGGATAATTTTTCTTACCATTCACACCAAAAAGCTATTGCAGCTATAAAAGCGGGGAAATTCCAAGAAGAAATTGTTCCTATTGATGTAGAAGAAATTTATCTGGACGAAAATGAAAAACGTAAGGTTCGTAATTATATTGTAAATACGGACGAAGGCCCACGTGGAGATACTTCTGTGGCTGCATTGAATAAGTTAAAACCTGTATTTGCGGATAGAGGGAGTGTGACTGCTGGTAATTCGTCGCAAACATCGGACGGGGCTGCTTTCGTGATGGTAATGTCTGAAAAAATGGTAAAAGAATTAGGATTAGAGCCTATCGCTCGTCTGGCTTCTTACCATGTATCGGGGTTAGAGCCGCGTATAATGGGTGTAGGACCTATATATGCTATACCACAAGCTATAAAACGTGCTGGACTAACATTGAAAGATATTGAATTAGTAGAATTGAACGAGGCTTTTGCTTCTCAATCCGTGGCTATAGTACGCGAATTAGGACTTAACCCTGATATTGTGAATGTGAATGGTGGGGCTATTGCATTAGGGCACCCGCTGGGCTGTACAGGTGCTAAACTATCGGTACAACTATTCAACGAGTTGCGTAGAAAAAATAGTAAGTATGGTATTGTAAGTATGTGCGTAGGTACGGGGCAGGGAGCTGCTGGTGTATTTGAATTGTTAAAATAATTGTTTTATTGCTTATATTTTATTATTATGAAAACAAAAAACTGGTTAAGTGGCGTACTGATAGCCTTATCTGCATGCAGTCGTTTTTTTCCACATCCGTATAATTTGAGTCCTATAATGCCTGCTACTTGGCTGGTGGGGAGTAAAGGAATGGCTTCTAAAATAAGTAGTATTGCTAGTATGGTACTAGTATTATTATTTACAGATATATTGCTGAACTATTATGTATATGACATGGGAAATCCATTTTTGTACATGACTAGTGCTACTTTTATATTTACTTACTTGGGACATCTATCTGCTTGGGCGGTAGGGACTGCATTGCTTTCCAAAACTTCCTTTGTGCGAATCACAGGGGCTGCTGTTGGTGGTTCTATTGCTTTCTTTTTATTGTCGAATCTAGGGGTATATTTGGAAGTGTATAACTTAAAACCTTTGTGGAATGTATACCTAGATGGATTGCCTTTTTACAAAAATACACTAATAGGGAATATACTATTTAGTTATTTGTTTTTTGGAATTTATTCTATTGCATTTAAGGAACAAAAAGAGACTATTTCTATTTAATAAAAAAAGCTATCCTATGACGGGTAGCTTTTTTTTGTTGGTGGGAAAGTAGATGCTACGAATAAAAAAGATGAATTTCAAAAACAAGATAGTAACAAAAAACTCATTTTAAAATGTAAATTTGCAACTTAAATAATAACTGCATTTCAAAAACATGAGTGAAGATCAAAAAAGAGTATTAGAACAACAGCTTTGGAACATTGCCAATACGCTACGTGGCAAAATGAATGCAGACGAATTTCGTGATTATATTTTAGGATTTATTTTCTACAAATATTTGAGTGAGAAAATGGAAATTTTCGCCAACGAAATTTTAAAGCAAGACAAAATAAAATTCCGAGAAATAGGACGTAAAGACGTGATTAATCACATCTCATCAGATAGTCAAGAGTATCTTGATGCCATACAAGAAGAAGCATTAGAAAAATTGGGCTATTTTCTAAAACCAGAAGAACTTTTTACCGAAGTTTCTAAAAGAGGAAACGGAAATAATGTAGAAGAAGAACTTTCTCACTTCTCTATTGGAGAGGGGCAAGGGGGTGAGGCTAAAACAAACTTCATATTGGAAGACTTACAAAAAATACTCACCAACATACAGTTGAGTACAATGGGTACCGAAAGCGAAGACGATTTTGATAATCTGTTTGAAGATATGGACTTGAACAGTACCAAACTGGGCAAAAGTCCAGAAGCAAGAAACGAAATCATAGCCAAAGTACTATTCCATTTAGATAAAATAGATTTTAAATTAGATGCACAGACGTTGCATGCAACGTCTCAACAAGATTTTTTAGGCGATGCCTACGAATATTTGATAGGACAATTTGCGAGTGGTGCAGGCAAAAAAGCAGGCGAATTTTATACACCACAAGAAGTAAGTAAAATATTAGCAAAAATTGTAACCACAGGAAAGCAGAAATTAAAATCGGTTTATGACCCTACTTGTGGCTCGGGTTCGTTGTTGCTACGAGTAGCCAAAGAAGTAAAAGAAGTAAACA
>JAYUJA010000231.1:0-1272 GCA_043765495.1 Bacteroidia bacterium | reverse complement strand
GACGTAGTGTGCGTCATGAGTGTGAATCCTGGCTTTGGCGGGCAAGCATTTATCCCAACTACGTACAAAAAAATCCAGAAACTAAAACAATTAATCCAAGAATATAACCCTACCTGCTTGATAGAAATAGACGGTGGAGTAGATACCAATAATTATAAACAAATACTAGAAGCTGGTGCAGACGTGTTAGTAGCAGGAAGTAGCATATTTCAATCCGCCAATCCTACACAAACTATTTTACAGCTAAAAACAAGGTAAGTATGGTTTCTCGCATTTTATACTACGGAATTTTATACCTATTATCTTTGTTACCCATGAAGGTATTGTATGGCTTGTCTTACATTATCTATCTTCTATTAAGTAAAATACTACGGTATAGACACAAAGTCATTACCGAAAATATACACAACTCCTTCCCCTATTACACACCCAAAGAAATAGCTATCGTACAAGACGATTTTTATAAACATATAGCCGATGTAATAGTAGAAAGTATCAAAAGTTTCTCATCTTCCAAAGAGTTTATACATAGTAGGACGCAAGGCGTGAATATGGAATGCATCAACGACTATGGTAAAATCGGAAAAAGTATCATGGCAGTAGGTGCGCATTATAACAACTGGGAATGGGCTGCAGCAGTAGCATTAGACATACAATACCATAAAACAGTAGTAGTATACCAAAAATTAAAAAACGAATACATCAACCGAAAAATAGTGGATAGCCGCCAAAAAGGAGGATACCACCTAGTGCCAGCCGCCGAAATAAAAGAATACATGCACACCCACGCCCATGAGAATACTTGTTATGTATTCCTAGCCGATCAAAGCCCCTCTGACCCTGATAAAGCCTATTGGCTACCATTCCTGAACCAACCTACCGCCATGCATTTTGGAATAGAAAAATACGCTAAAGAATACGACTTACCAATTATACACGGCGAAGTGACCAAGATAAGTAGAGGCTTTTATACCAATACACTAGAAATATTGATTCCAGAAGTAAGTAATATGCAGCACGGAGTTATCTCGGAAATAGTAGCCGCACGGATAGAAACAACCATACAAAAAAAACCATGCTACTGGCTATGGAGTCATAGAAGATGGAAACACAAGCCTAAAATAGTAGCTTAAACTAAAAATAGTACTTTACTACTCTACCCGATAAAAAATATTGATTAAAAAAGAAAGGCTAATTTTGTAGTTCGTAACAACACCTAAAATCGCCTTTCTAATGAATAAATTATTCTCTGCAAAGATAGAAAAAGTTCTA
>JAYUJA010000230.1:0-1272 GCA_043765495.1 Bacteroidia bacterium | reverse complement strand
AAGTAGTATTTTCTATTGGTCTTTTATTTTCTATCGGACTGTTATTATTATTTGCTTGGTGGCGTGGTGTGTGTTGTCTTCTTTCTTCTATTTTTTCTTCTTTACTATCTATCGCTTCGTTGTTATTATTTGCTTGGTGGCGAGGTACGTGTTGTCTTCTTTCTTCTGTTTTTTCTTCTTTACTGTCTATCGCTTCGTTATTATTATTTGGTTGGTGGCGTGGTGTGTGTTGTCTTCTTTCTTCTTGTTTTCTAGGGTTATGAATGGGTGCATTGGTAGAAGGTGGAGGTACTCTTTCTGGTTTTTTATCTATAACAGAAGTAGTGTTTTCCTTTTGTTCTGTGTTTTCGGTAGGGGGTGTATCTTGCTTTACTACGTCTTTGGTAGGGTAGTTAGTTGGTTTGTTTTTGGTAGGTATAGTTGTTTCATTTACGCTGGGTAGTTCTTCTATTTTTGGGGTAGTTGTTTCTGTTTTTGGGGGATTAATGTTATTTTTTTTGCTTTTATCCATTCCCCTATTGGTATTAGTGGGTGCAGGAATTGCTTCTTGTCGCAATAAAATAGCTGCTACTAGTGCATCTTTTTTTAGGTTTTCGGGTTTGAAAATTTGTAGTTCACGAGCGATAGCTTGTAATTCGTCTACTTTTTTGCGTTTAAGATCTATAATGGTATGTACAGGCATATTGGGCTATTAGTTGATAATAGAAGGATAGGGAATTGGGAAGGAAATGTTTTTTGTTTAAAATAACTACTAATTATTCTAAAATGGAATTTTCTAAAAGAAAAAAAGTACCCGGGGCCGGACTCGAACCGGCACGATTTCTCGCTAGATTTTGAGTCTAGTGCGTCTACCGATTTCGCCACCCAGGCATTTTAGCAGTCGGCAAAGGTAAGGTATCTTTTTGTATTTCCAAATTATTTTTCCCAAAACAGTATTTTTTAGTAGTACACTATTGCTAATCCGTTTTATAAATACTAATTAATCGTAGTAGGTAAGTGGCTGTACAGGTATTTATTTTTATTTCACTATTTTTTTAATAACCGAAAATTTAGCGGTACTACATTTTATTAAATATACTCCTGGTACTATATTGGATACGTCTATGGTATTGCTATTGCGTACGTTGTGTATTAGTTTTCCAGTGCAGTCGTATATATTTATTTCTTTGATGGGTTCTTTACTATTTATATACAACTTATCCACTACTGGGTTAGGATAGATACTAATGGTAGATTCATTTTTTAGTATTTCTTTGGTTTGTGCTATGCCAT
>JAYUJA010000229.1:0-11422 GCA_043765495.1 Bacteroidia bacterium | reverse complement strand
GAATTTAGAAAAATATATTGGACAAGATCTTTCAGAACTTGCAAAAAAATATAGTGTAACAACCTATAAAAATGGCAAACAAAATAAAGGTTGGAAAGGCTTAACTTTGGAATGGCTTGCGGGGCTTTCAAATGATAATAAACAAGCACCAAATGGATTAGGTTTTGAACTTAAATCAACATCATTTTATCAAGTCAAAGGCGAATGGCGACCAAAAGAAACCTTTGCAATAACCATGATAAACCAAAAAGATTTATTAGAAACACCATTTTTTAAAAGCCATTGCTGGGAAAAATTAAAATCATTGGTGTACTGTGCAGTTTCTTGGAATGGAAAAGATAATGAAAAATCTGAACTTTTACAAATTCAATCATTTGATTTTTTAGAAAGCGACACATTAATTCAGGAAATTGAAGCAGACTATGAATTCATACGCAATAAACTAAAAATGCAAGGCTTTGAAGCACTAACAGGCAAAGACGGAAAGTGGATACAAGCAAGAACAAAAGGAGCTGGACACGGATCTACTAGTAGAGCTTTTTATGCAAGAAAAGAATTGATAAAAGAAATAATACAATTATAGAAAAACAGAAATTACTCATCAGAACTCTGGAAAGGCAAAAAGTTAGAAACAACCATTCATATTTTATTCTCACTTCTTTGGACATATTTGACGGTTGTATTTTTTAGCATTTATGCAATTATCTACTAAAAAAAATAGCGACCTACCGCAATGCAATACCTTTACAGCGATTCAGGCGTTGTATAATACAATTGTTCTAACTTATTTTTATTAATTTTAGATAGTAATTGGTATTTTTTAAAAATATATTCTATTAATTTTATTTCTCTACTATTGACTAAAAACACACTGCCTTCGCCTAACTGGTATTTTTCTATTTCCAGATTCAGGAGTCGTATAGTATTGTTAATATTTTTAGTATTGATGCTTTGCTGCTGTTGTAAAATAGCTAATTCTTGTACCAAATTTTCTATTACTATTCGTATTTCGTTTGCTTTCAATTGCGCTTCTAAATCGTTATTTTTAAGTTTTAATTTATACTGCTCTACTTCTGCTTTGGCGGCTCGAGTAAATATAGGATACGAAAAATTAATACTCCATTTGCTATCTTTTATGTCTGGCGAATAGTTAGGGCTATACAGCCACGCATAGTTTAGCTTTAATTTCGGTTTTAGGTATTCCTTTTTTAATTTTAATTCTATATTCAACAACGATTCTTTAATACTATATTTCTGCAACAGCGGGTTTATAACACTACTACTATTATTGTTAGGGATAATAAGTTGTGTAGGTATTGCAGTAGGGTTTAGTAATACTGGCTCTTGTTTACTATTCCACAAAAAACTACCTACAAGTAGCCTAGCGTTACGTTCTTCGTACAAGGCATTGTAGTAGCTGTTTAATCTATCTTGCACTAGTATACTACCTTCTAGGGTGTCTATTGCTGCATATTCGCCTATTTTTACTGCTTGTTTTATCCATACCTGTCGGGCAGTAGCTGCTGTATAAATGCTATCTTGGGCTTTCATAGCTTGGTAGGCATAGTACCAATAATTATAGGCTTTATAGGCTTCTAATTTCATTTTATTGATGGCTAATAGACGTTCATTTTCCGTATTATTTAGCTCTTGTTTACTAGTATTCAAGTAGGTACGGCGCTTATCCGTGATGAATCCTTGTAGTATATCAATAGATGCACCGATATTCAAAACACCAATATTCGGAGTTATATTTTCAGGGTTAAGAAACACGCCGTCCGAGTTATTGTATCCTGTTTTTAGTTCTACGGGGCTATTGGTAGCGAGTGAAGCAGTGGCTTGCTGGTGTAAGAAATAGGCTTTATCGTTATAGTATTTAGCATTCAAATCATAACCAATAGTAGGGTCAAATGCTGCTTTTGCTTGTTGTATTTCCTGCTGTGCTTGTTGTATGTTATTTTGTTGTATTTGCAGTAATGGGTGGTTATTTAAGGCATTCTTATACATTTCCCACGTCCATGTTTGTGCTTGTAATGCGTTGCAGCTTACTACTATCAATAAACATAGTAGGTAATAATAGTTGGATAATAGCATATTATTTAGTTTTTTCAGATTTTTCCGTATTAGTAGTGCTGGTATAAAACTCGGGTGGGAATCCATTTAATTTTCGCCATATCTCGTAGCCTACTGGTACATCTTGTAGCAAAGTGTAGGCTTCTACTCCTGATCCTATGTGCAATAGTTCTGGCCAAGGCGTGGAAGTGCTATCGGGGGCTACGAGTATTCTGTATCCTTTTTCGGTAGCTAGTAACGTTTGGTCGATGGCTATTACTTTACCTGGGTACGTACCGATGGTAGAGCCAGGCCAGCCACTGATGAATATAGCAGGCCAACCATCAAACTGTATACACACTGGTGCGCCTATTTGCATCAAAGGCATATCCACAGGAGCTACGAACATTTCTACCATTTTGTCGTATTGTGATGGTACAATAGTAAGGATAGGGCTTGCATCTTTGATAATTTCTCCTACGCCATATTTTTTTATTTGAGAAATATAGCCATCTTGTGGTGCTAGGATATAATAATAAGCGGCTCTATTTTGGTAGTTTTGGTACTGTACTTGTAGTTTTTGAATGCCACCTTCGGCATCTAGTACTAGGGATAATGCAGAAAACTTTTCCCCTTCCGATTTTGCTAGTTTATCGCCATAATCTGCTTGTATGGCATTTTGTTCCATGGTAGCATTTTGTATTTCTTGGGTAGTGATATCTATTTTATTTTTAGCTACTTGTAGTTTTGCCTCTGCTTCTTTGTATTTGTTTTCTCTATTTTCTAAATCGGTGGTAGATCGTAAGCCTTTGTTAGTCATTTCTATACCCCTTTCGTATTGCTGCTTTTGGATAGTATAATTTGCTTGTGCGGCTTCTAACTCTGCTATTTCGGTATTCTTTTTTGTTTGTACTTGCTGTATTTTATTTTGAGCTTGTTGGAGTTTTATAAATAAATTTTCTTCTATCGCTTCTATTTGTTTGTCCAGTGCATTTATTTTTCCTTTGTAGGCTTGTACGGCACTTGCTTTTGCTTCTACTTGCTTGCCAGTACGTTCGATGAGTAAGGGGTCGAGATAGTCTTCTTTTACTTCAGTCAAATATACCAATGTATCGCCTTTTTTTACGAATTGCCCTTCTCGGATATACCATTTTTGAATCCTTCCAGATATGATAGATACTACATCTTGGGGACGCTGTTCGGGACGTAACGTAGTAAGTTTACCCTTTGCTTCCACAGTTTGTGTCCATGGCAATAAAAGGATTACTACTAATGTAATTATCAAAACAATTAAAAACAAGGACAATTTTTTTGCCCACTTGATGGTAGAGTTGGTAGGGTATACCGAAAATTTATTAGTTGAAATGGGAATTAAGTATTTCATATACTGTATATTAAGTAAAATAAGTAGTGAATCGTGTATTTATAAGCTGGTTGTAGGTACCATCAAAGCTCACTTTTCCAGTTTCTAATAATATTATTTGGTCGGCATCTTTGGCTATTTTTCTATTACTACTTACTATGATAAGCGTTCCTTTATACAAAGATAAAATAGCATTCCAAACGTCCATAGCATCTTGCATAGGCAGAAAATCCACATCTGCGTCGATGATTAGCAAAGATGGTTTATTTACTAATGCTCTTGCGATAATTAATTTAAAAGCAAAACTTTCGGAAACATTTTTTCCAGCTGGAAGTAGCATTTCGTCCCAGCCATCAGGTAGCTGTTGTATATTATCTAGTAGGTGTAGTGGCTGTATTACTTCTAGTACCTGTTCCATCGTAGCATCAGTGCCGATAGTGATATTATCCCATACAGTAGCATTTAGCACATCTTCCTTACTATCAATGAATACAGCATATTCAAAAAAATCTTTTTTCGACACATTTTTCACAGGTATCCCATTGTACAATAGCCTGCCTTTGTTGGCATTTTTTATTCCTGCCATCACTTTACACAAGCTGCTTTTACCTGAATTACCTTTACCGCCGAGTACTATTTTTGTTTGAGGGATTATGTGTATGTCTATATCTTGAAGAATAGTGTTATCGGCTATTTGTAAGCTTATTTTTTGTAATTCTATTTCTATTGGCTTTTTGTCTAATGGTTTGCCGTCTTGCTCGTCCATTGGTAAGTGCATCACGTCCAGCAGCTTATCTACGGCTGTAAGCATATCGTACACTACTTCAGCACTTAATATTATTTTCTCTACCGAATTCAATATCAATACAATTACTATTTCCGACCCTACGAATTCGCCTATACTTATTTCTCCTTGTATTACCAATACCCCACCTACTGCGAATAATAGCAAAGTGAATATTATTTTTATGAATAATAAACTATAATACTGCCAAGTCAAGATAGCAAAATGTTTATTTCTATATTCTATGTATTTTTCTACGTAGCTATTAAGGCGATGTAGGTGGTAATCTGTTTGTTTATAATATTTCCAATGCTGTGCCACCCTACCTATTTCTACTAGCCAGTTTACTACTTTATATTTGTATTTAGATTCTATAATAGAACTTGCGATTCCTTTTTTTCCAGCTACGTATAAAATAAGGAAAGTAACCAATAGTAGGATAGACCCCATCACAGCGAATAACGGGTGGTACAACGATACGAGAAGTATACCAAAAAAAATCTGTAATATAGCAGCAGATAAATCTAATAGTATTTTACTCAAACTTTTTTGAATAGTGGTAACTTCCATGAACTGTAATGCCTTGTGCGGCAGATAGTAGGAGTTAGAGGCAGTTATCCGTACTAGTCGTTCTGCAAAATCAAATGCAATACGTGAAAAAGTGCGTTGCTGTAATACCTCTACTATCCGTATCTGTATTACTTGCAATATGCCTACTAATAATATACCGAGTATCACTATTAATAATAAAATATACCACGATGTAGTAAGCCTACCAAGGCTCACAATGCTAATGACACCTTGGATACCCAGCGGCAAGCTCAAGCCAATAAGCCCTGATAAAATGGAAAATAAATAGAGGTAACTAATGTCTTTTTTATCTAATCGCAAAAATTCAATAAAGTCGGTAAGTATAGAGTCAGAAGACGGGGTTTTCATATTTTTATTTAATTAAAAGAAGTACATTCGGCATTATTTCCCAAAGTGGTTTTAATTTTTCAAAGGTATATTTTAATTTTTTAAAAACCAACACTTGCACCAATTTTTATACTAAACCGTGGAGCTAGAGGATTTTGCAAATGCGTAAGTCGCCAAAATGCATCTACTCTAAAAAACTTTAATATATTCTCTACTCCTGCGCTTACTTCTAGGTATGGCTTGCCTAAACTTCTAATTGAAGCAATAGGAGATAATAAATGTTTATTATCTGCTGAAAGGCTTCCAGTGACGGTTTTTAGTCCTATTACTTCTCTCCATTTTAGTTTTCGTATATAAGGTATTTTGTTAAAAAAATAGCCTTCCATGTGGTGGTCAAGGGTAAAAGAGGCATATTGGTCACTTGCAAATTCTAGTACATTCATCATATTGAATCCAGAAAAAAGCATAGTAATATTCTGATTACCTGGGTGTAACTCTAATAGTGGGTAGGGTACTTTTCCGAATATTTTACCTGCTGTTATTAGGTATTTCACATAGCCATAAGGTGGTAAGCGTATCCTATCTTCCACCGTCATTTTTATTCTTTGATAATTTAATTCTCCACGAAATACTTTCATTCCTAATCCTATATCTAGGCTAAATATAGGTGCAGTAGTACCTGTAGATGCTCTTTTAAACTGACCAGAGATAAATTTCTCTCCTTTTGCATACCGTAAAGAAAGTGTAGCTTCTGTAATGTAGATAGTATTCTCGAATACTACCAAATTTGCTGGGTCGTATACTCCAAAGTAAATGCCTTGCTCATCGTCAAAACGCTTGTGTAGAACGGTCATTCTTGCTTGAAATCCATATTTGAAATCTCTGGAAAAATACGCAGAATATTCGTCTGCTAATAAAAATTTCCTACCTGCGAGGTTTGTTGAAATTATATTTAGTATATTATCGAATCGGATAGCATTGTTGGTTAATCCTATTTGCTCCAAGTCGTGTTTATAGTTTATGCCAATTCGTGCCCAATTTTCTTTTTTAGGAGATAGAAAAAATTGTGCTCCTGCCGAGTATTTGAATCGTTTATCCCCTATACCGTATGCTACATATCCTTCTAATAATACTCTTTTGCTAAAATCATTACTAGTTTTTCCGCCAAATTTGAACCTATATTTTTCAATTGGATTAAAACTCGCAAACGTATAATATTCACCAATAGATACTTTTTTACTAATCCAAAAACCAGTAGTAAGCAACGTGAAAGTAAGAGCCATATTACGGATACGAGGGATAGTAGCCAGTGTATCTATCATTTTATACACATTATTCTCGGTTTTGGATAATTTTTCTGGTCTAGCTTCTTGCCAGTAGGTATCGCTTTGTGTAGTAGCATTTTCTTGTATTATAATATTTTCTCCTTCAAAAAACATTATTTCTTTGGGTTTATTCAGTAGGAACTTGCTATAAACAGTTGTTTTCCTTCCAAAAAAGCCCGTACCTTTGCCCATCTCTAACGGTCTGAAATCGCCAAGTGCTTCTTCTTTTTGCAAAAACCACGTTTTACCGTCTATTAACTCATAATTTTGGCGTACCGAAAAACTTTTTACAAAATTTACATTTGCTTCTTCGTTGAATTTTACGGTAGTACGTTTTATACCCATAGTAAGCGTATCCACGAATATATCACCTGTAAAAGTCAAGTCTTGCTTGTGTTTAGGGTTAAATAATATTTGAAAGCACACCCTTCCTTCTATTACTACGGTATCCATGATATAATAACGATAAAACCGAAGAAAATTATCCGTAATAGGGCTTATAAAGCTTTTGCCGAATACTTCCAAGTAGTTGTCGTATACATTTACTTTTTGGTACATATCGCCCGAGAACTGGGCTATTCCGTCGCTTTTTATTCCCGAAGTCTTATTAGCGATTACGATTTCCTTTTTATTTCTAGGATCTTCGTTGTAATAGATAGTAGACATGGATTCCGAGATGAATATCGGCAAAAAAGCTCTTCCATCATCAGTACTATCCGCATTATCAAATATAAATTCTGCTTTTTTAAAAATACGAGATTCTTTGAATTTTTTATCGAAATTATTAATGTCAAATTGTATTTTATTGTAGGTGTTGTATTCGTACGCAGACACGTTTTGAGCATTATTTTTATCTTTTGCAGCTATTACTTTGCGTAGGATTTTATTGCATGGGTTTTCTTCGTCTGTGGGACGTATCACTACTTCTTTGGTGGTAGTAGTAGCGTTATCATTGGGTAGTAGTGTGATGTTTACTTCTTGTGTTTTGTAAAGTTGTACTTTTATTTTCTGGGTAATATATCCCATCATACTAAAAATCAATGTATCTTTATTCGTCTGTATTTCAATACTATAACTACCATCTAAATCCGAATAAGTAGTGATATTAGTTCCTTGAAATAATACCGTAGCAAAAGATAATGGGTCTTTCGTAGCAGCATCTCCATCGGTGATTATCCCTTTTATTTTGGTGAGAGGATTTTGAGCAGAAATAAAATTTACAAAAAAACAAAAAAACAAAACAGAGATAAAACGCATAAAGAAATATTTTTAATGAAGCAGGTCACAAAATTAAATAAATTTCAATACATTTAATCAAGAATTAAAATATTTGTGGTAAAAGTGCCATAGTACGATACCTCCACATACCGATACGTTTAACGAATGCTTTGTACCTATTTGTGGTATTTCTAACGCTACATCTGCTAGCTGTATAGCTTCTTCGGATACTCCATTCACTTCATTACCGAGTACTATTGCTATGGGTTTTTGGTCACAGTAAATGTATTCTTGCAAAAAAACCGATGCATCTGTTTGTTCTACAATAGCGATAGTATAGTTTTTTTCTTTTAATCGAATGATGCTATCTTCTATTTTATCTACGTATTCCCATGTCACTGTTTCGGTAGCTCCAAGGGCTGTTTTTAGTATTTCCTTGTTGGGTGGAGTAGCTGTAATACCGCACAGGCTTATTCCTTCTATACGAAAAGCGTCGGCAGTACGAAACATAGCTCCTACATTGTGGGCACTTCTTATATTGTCTAATACTACCCAAATAGGCGTTTTAGCAGCGTTTTGATAAGTAGGAGTATCTATGCGTTGTAATTCGTCTAAAAATAACTTTTTCATTGTAAAACTGGGGGACTATGTATCCAATCTATGTCTTTTTTTAGGTATTTCTGGGTAAGGTATTCGGGCGAATTTTCGGCAGGAGTGTAGTTGTATTCCCAGCAAGCAGTAGATGGTAAGCTCATTAGTATGGATTCTATTCGCCCGTTGGTATCTAATCCGAATTTTGTGCCTTTATCGTATACTAAATTGAATTCTACGTACCTTCCTCGGCGTACCAATTGCCATTTTTTATTTTCAGGCGTAAAGGGAAGGCTATGGTTATCCATTAATTTTGTATAAATAATAGGAAAAGTACGAGCAGTGTTACAGCAATATTCGAATATATCTTGCTTGGAATAATTTTCAGTACCTGTCAATCTATCAAAAAAAGTTCCGCCGATTCCTCTGGTTTCGTTTCTATGTGGTATATAAAAATAATTATCTGCATTTTGCTTGTGTGTAGTGTATAATCCAGGCTGGAAGGCATCTACCACTTGCTTCATCGTAGTGTGAAAAAAAGTAGCTTGCTCGGGTATAATGTAGTGTGGAGTCACATCTATCCCACCACCGAACCAGTATGTACCATCTGCTAGCTCAAAATAACGCACATTCATGTGGATAATAGGGACGAATGGATTGCAAGGGTGTAGGACGATAGAAATTCCAGTAGCAAAAAAAGTTTGTGGGATAACCTGCAAAGCAGTGGCTATTTTACTGGGAAGCTCCCCACCCACAGCTGAAAAATTTACGCCACCTTTTTCTATTATATTTCCATTTTGTAATATACGAGTCACGCCACCACCTTGTGCGTGGTGCTGCCATTCTTCTATATGGAATTTTTCTTTTCCATCTTTGGCAGCAAGTGTATCACATATATGAATTTGTAATTGCTTGAAAGCTGCAACAATGGTTTCTTTTGTGGGCATAAGTGTAGGAGTATAAAACTGGCAATTTTATTTTTTATTTAGATTATCGTATAAATAACGGTGTGTATTTAGAAACTGGATACCACTACTTAAAATAGATTCATGCTGGTGATAAGGAAAATCTTGTTTAGCAAATTTTACTAAATCGGCTGTTTCTAGTACATTTTTTAGTTGGTGTATGGATACATCACTGATAGACGTATTTTCTAACTGTCTGGATAATTCGTAGGTAGTACATTCCATAGCATTTACGGGAGTAGTAAGTTGTAGGTATTGCTTTAATGTATCTACTAGTATGGTATAGTGCAACTTGGATTGGTCACGTGTCCAAAGTTTATCTTTTTCTAGCTGGTGCAATGTATCTATTGCTTGTTGGAATTTACTTATTTTTAGCTTATTGGTATAAGAATCTTTTATTCTGGCATTTCGCCATTGCTGTTGGTATTTTTTATAGAAATAAACCCCTGCTATAGCTCCTATTATTACGAACGATGCTAATAGTATTTCTACTATATAATCGCTTATACTGGATTCTACTTCTTCTATTGGCTTTATATCTTTGATGGCGGCAGTGGAATCTATTACTACTTTTGCTACGTGAATTGGGTAGGTATTCGTGTATAACGTTTCTTGATTAGTAACTACGTACAAGGCTGGCAATACTTGTTTTCCTTCTTCAAAAGAAGTAAAGGTATAGGTTTTTTCGTAGGTAGTTTTTTGGTTTTTTTTATCTAAAAGATCTACTTTAGAAAAATCTAATAATTCAAAATTACCTATTGCACTATCTACTTTTTGAAAAATAGGATAGTCGTCTGCTGTGGCTATTACTTGTATGGTAAGGGTGAGTGGTTCGCCTATTTTAATGGAATCTTTGTTTACTTTATCCGTGATATTTTGTGCAGATAGGGAGTACAATAAGGCATTGCAAAGTAATAGGGTATAAAAAAAGATTATTTTCATATAAATAATAGTATGTTAATGGGTTAAAGCATATTGCACTAAATTAGCTCCCATTTGCAAGGCTTTGGTTCTAGTAGCTTCGGAATCTTTGTGTATACGAGGGTCTTCCCAGCCATCTCCAAGGTCACATTCATAATTATAAAAACACACTAAACGCCCTTGGTATACTAGTCCGAAAGCTTCTGGCTCTTTGCTATCATGTGCGTGTATTTTTGGTACTCCGCTTTTGAATTCGTATTTTTGATGGTAAATAGGGTGGTTAAAAGGTAATTCTACAAAATCTAATTCAGGAAATACTTTTTTCATTTCTCGTCGTACGAATTTATCCATTCCATAACTATCGTTGATGCTCAAAAAACCTCCTGCGATTAAGTATTGGCGTAAATTTTTTACTTCTTGCCCGTTAAATACTACGTTGCCATGCCCTGTCCAGTGAATGAATGGAAAGTTATAGATTTCTTTGCTGCCTACGTCTACTGTTTCTTCTTCGGGGGCAAAGTTTGTACCTAGATTTTGGTTACAGAACTTAATCAGATTAGGCAAGGAAGTAGGGCTTAAATACCAATCACCGCCACCACTATACCGCAGTCGTCCTATTTTCATAGCAGGTGGGTTGCTCACACTCAATAGCGTGGATACGATGGTAAGTAAGAGTATAGAAGAAAAAAATTTATACATAAAAATACGTGGGATAAGAAACAAAAGGCTGCAAAGTAACAAAAATAACGGCTACAACGGATATTAAAATTTCATGGTGCTTATACGCATTCCCCATTTGAAAGCCGAAGGATTAGTATTTAACAACCATATTAAATTACCATCTGGGCGTAATATATGTTGTTGGAATCGTATTCCTTTTTCATTTTCGTCAGTCAGCATTTTCTTTTGGAACACCCCATCTTTATCTACGGTGACGGCTGTAGCCACAGCTTTACGAAGGTTGCTCAATTCTCTAATTTTACTATCAGTCGTAGTAGCGTTTAGGTTTTTTATATGATCATTATAAAATAGATAAATATTTTCGCCGTCGGTAGTCACTGCTGTATTGTGGTAGGTGGGGCTTGCGTTGTAGGCGTGTTGTATTTTGGGTATTCTAGTTATCCAATCTTTGGGGCTAGTAGGGTTGAAATTAACGACGATAATATCGTTATGGTAATAATGGTCGTTGCAAGTCACAATATTGGTTCTACTATCACTAAAACATATTTTTTGGTATTTATATTCTTCTAATACAAAAGCAATAGAGGCATCTTTTTTGGGGAAT
>JAYUJA010000228.1:0-11466 GCA_043765495.1 Bacteroidia bacterium | reverse complement strand
CACCCCTTATGCCTATCTACGATGCGCACTTAAAGGGTTTTTTCTTTTTTAGGAGGGTTTGTTTTAATAGGTGGAAGTGTTTTGGTTTCTATTTTAATGGAATATAGCTGTACTAGACCCAGTGTAATAATACTTATAAAAATATCTTCTACGTTTCTTCTAGTGGTTAATTTGCAGTTTCCATCTGGTGGAGTTTCTACATTTGTTCTTCCAAGTGGAACTATGCCCCATAAAAACCAAGCTTGTTTACCCCTTGAATAGGTACTCTCTTCGCCTTTGGTGGTTTCGTATGCTCCTATACTGGTTTTGGTGGTCATACAGGAAGATAATGATGTAATGATAGCAGTAAACAACGTTACAACGGCAAACAATAATCTAAATTTCATGGTAAAGAAGGGAAAATAAAAGAAATAATATTTTTTACAAAGGTAAAAATAAAAAGAATAGTTATACTAAAAAAATATCTGTATATTTGCTTTTTGAAATTATTTTTTATTTCATTAAAAAAATGTATAATAGATAATTATGAGTAATAAAGATAGCCTATTCAACGTAATAAAAAGTTTATCAAAAAGTGAAAAAAAGAGATTTTCGCAAGAAGCAAATTTATATGCAGCTGGGGAAAATAAGCTTTATGTGCAATTATTTCAAGCAATAGACAAACAATCGATTTACCAAGAAAAAGAAATATTTCAAAAAATACCTACTATAAAAACAGTTGCTCAATTAAGTAGCTTAAAAAATAAGTTATACCATTATCTATTAGACATAATACAAGCTAGTTATTTACAAGAAGAAACTACCAATAACCAAATATACAACTACCTAATACAAGGACAAGCTTTATTTAATCGGAATTTGCCAAAAGAAGGCTATACGATTGTTCAAAAAGCAAAAAAATTAGCGATATTGTATGACAAAATACGTTTTATGCCACTAATAGTAGGCTTGGAAAGAAATATGGTTAGGAAATTAGTAGCCAATAATAGTAGTATTACCACTATTCATAACCAACTCATTGAAGAAGATACCAATAATTTACAAAAATTAATAAATGAAAATACGTATTTCCTGTACTACAACCAGGCAAGTGAATGGAATTATCCACCTATTAAGTCCGAATTAGCAATAGAAAAAGAGTTGTTTTTAGAACAATTTTCTAGTTACAAACAGGCTAATCCTCCTACAACCTTTATAGGCTCGTCTATTGCGATAGAAATTAATAATCTAATCCATAATTTTCAAAAAGAAGAAGATATTTTAGCTATTTTGAATGTTTGGGAAAATTATCCAGCACAACAAAAAGAATTATTCTACAATTATTGTTCTTCCTTGAATACTGTTTTTGGCTATTATTTTTTAGACGCACAATTCAGTAAAGCAGTAGAAATCCAAGAGTTATTATACAGTAAAGCTTGTACTGCTACATCAGAGCCTAAAACATGGGCAAAAATATATGAAAATAAAATTCTAGTAGCTATTTATTCCCTAAAAAAACAGTTAGAAGAAGATGATTTAAAAGATATACTACAATTTATTACGACTTACCCTAATTATTGGAATGTCATCTATTTTCTTGCTTACTATTATTATTGTTGGAAGGATTATAAAGAAGTAAAATTTTGGTGCAATTTTATTCTAAACACTAATAACCAAGACAATCAGTACCATAGTTATACTTTACTACTAGTATTGGCTACCAGTATTTTACAACAAGACGAATACCATCGTAACGGATTATTACACTACCATGCTAAATTTTTGGATACCTTACAAACAGAATCTAGTTTATTTATAAATAGCCTATTTACGTTTCTTATGGATTATACTAATTGGAAATCTAATCCCGTATTACAACAGGAATATTTCTTACAACTAAATACCTTATCTAGCCAATACAAAATAGAAAAATATGCATTAGACCAAATTTATGAACAATTACTCCTAAAATAATTATCTATTTTTTTACTACCTTTGCATCTTATTCCTAACCTACTATTATGCACCACTCTATCCTAAAATTTACCATCAAAAACAGTGTTTTAGCCGTTGTTCTAATCGCTATATACTACCTTGTCCAAAACAGATTTCCTACCCTAGACGCGCTACTAGCTACCTGTACTACGGTGTTTATATTCCTGTTTTCGGTGGTGAGCTATCGTTTTTTAGTACAAAATATGCAAAAACCTGGTAATTCCTTTGTGAATACCTTCATGGCACTAATGGGTGGAAAATTGTTCCTATTTCTAGCTTATATTTTAGTAGTAGTGCTAGGCGGAGAAGGCAAGGTAGATACCAATAGTTTTTTAATCGTATTTTTGATTAATTATGCCTTGTTTACGATGGTAGAAATAAGAGATTTGCTAACTATGAACGATACCCTAGCTACCAAAAAATGAATCTACTAACTATCGAAAACGAATTAAAAAAAATACACACTATGCCACCTTGGGGTAGGAAGCAAAATAACGATTGGGACGCACTATCCAATTTTGTGTACCAATGCCCTAGTTATGAAGCTTTTATGACAGCGATAGATAAGCCATATTTTGAAAAAGGATTCGTAGAGTATGCTACCCATCGATGGTTTAATACTTGGTCGGCAATGGGAGTAGAGCATATTTTTTGTTCCCAGCCTACTGTAATTCCTCATAAAAATAAAAAAGACAAACTCGTTGATTTTCAAATACAAGGAATAAATTTTGATCATAAAACTACTATTTTCCCAAAAAACATAGGATACGATATCGATACAGCCCTAAAAAACCCACACCACTTACTGCGATGGCTCTACGAAAACCAAAGTACGGAAGGCAGGTTCCATACCGCTAATAGGCTATTCGTCGTACTACACAAAAAAAATGGACAACACTGGCAACTTCGTGCGCAGCTCACTTGGCTACAGCCTATTATAGAGTCTTACCTAGCTAATTTTCATATGTCTAGGCTACATAGCTTTTATTTTCAACCTACTATACTTACCTATACCGATATTATTTGGGCTATAGAAGAAGACTAAAATACTAAAAATACACATATATCCTAACAATGGTATGCTATACAATACAAAAAATAATACCTTTGCAACCGTTTTATAATTATCCTATTCCCTATGTCTTTTAAGCGATACTTAATTAGTAGATATTTTTGGTTAAACCTTTTTGTTAGCACTATTGTTCTGGCTGCTTTGTTTTTATTACTCTACTTCCTAGTAGCAGGGTTTACACGGCATAGTGCCAAAGCTACAGTCCCTAATTTTATTGGATTAAAAATCACTAGCCTCGACAAATTTGTAGACGATACAGAAGTAGATTACAGAATCGTAGATTCGGTATATAACGTAGACTTCCCAAGAGGCGTAGTGCTAGAACAAAGCCCAGCCCCAGCCGCTATCACCAAGCCTGGGCGTATTGTATACCTAATAGTAAATGCCATATCTCCAAAAAAAGTAAACGTACCCAACTTGATGAGCCTATCGCACATGGAAGCAAAAATACGTCTGGAAGCCTATGGGCTAAAATTAGGCGCTATACGCTACGAAGTAGGCTTACCCGTAGTACTAGAACAAAGCATAAACGGCAAACCCTATAAACCCGACGCAGTAATGCAAATAATACAAGGTACAGCCGTAGATATAGTAGTAGGAAAAGGCGAAGACGTAGACAAAATCATCACCCCTGACCTATTCCGTATGAATGCAACCCAACTGATGACCGTACTAGAAGGCAACAGCTTGGATAAAGGACTAGAATTTTGGGATCCAGGTACCGACAAAGCCAATGCCATAGTGTACAAGCAAGCACCCCAAGCCAATGGCGTATGGACTATAAAACCTGGCGATATGATAGATGTATGGTACTGCAATGCCGATGATCCAAAACTAGAAACCATAGCCCTAGAAAGAGAAGAACAGAAAAAAGCAATAGAAGAAGCATTGATAGAACAAAAAAACCCACATACCGAAACCATAGAAGACGATAATAAGCCAAAACCAAGACCCAAGCCAAAACCAGCAGCCATAACTCCAGTTCTTACACCAAGTACTCCTTAATTTATCATTTTAGGAACAATTTTTGTTACAGAATAAAAAAAATATTTTATTTAATAAAAAATGAAAAAAATAACCTTTTTAGTTGCTATTGTAGGAATTTCTTTACTAGCTGCTGCTTGTAAAACTTCCCAAAAAAACACCTCTACTTCTACTGCGAATGTAGACCCACTAACCAAAGTGTACGATGTAGCCCTATCTTTCTACAGTAAAGGCGGCGGTATAGATCTGGACGGAGTAAAGAAAATGAAATCTTTTACCCAAACTTTCGCGAAAGAAAAAGGAATCGCTATTCCAGAACCATTCAAACAAAGCTGGGGCAGAGAAGGCGAAGCTGATTATTTCTTTGATCTAGCTGGTATAAAAAAACCACAAAGAGAACTGTTTAAAACTGGTATAAAAACAGCCTTGCAAGGCAATCAGTTTCATTTCAAAGAAAATGTACAACCAAGACAAAAACAATAGTAGAAACTTTTTTATAACATTACCGTATACAACCCTATATTTCCCTTCCTTAAATTAATTAAATCATTCCAAAAAATGAAAAAGTACCTATTTACAGCTATAATTAGCTTATTAGTAATTGCATTAGGAACATCTTGCGCTTCCTCTAATAGAAAATGCGACGGCAGAAAAGGAACAAGAACCTCTATGGGTTTGATGTAAAAATAATAAAGCCTACCTAAAAAATTAAAAAACGCATCAAAATAATTGTTTTGATGCGTTTTTTTGTTGCCCTATTCTAATAAAACAGAACCAGCTTATGGGATAGTATAAACAAAAAATACCCTGTCAGATGTATGATTTAACGACACACGCACTAAAAAAATTAAAAGCCAATAAAATATTTCCGCAATACAAGCAAAATAATTACTTTTGTTACCATTCCAGTTTAGGCAAAATAAAATTTATTCATGCAATGAAAGAAACAAAATTCGTAGAAGAAAATAAACACAAGTGGGAAGAACTAGAATCTATCCTAAAAAAAAACACCCCCACTGACCCCGAAAGACTTACCGAACTGTACATAGAAATCAACGATGACTTGTCGTATGCCCGTACTTTTTATGGAAATAGATCCGTAAAAGGCTACTTGAATACGCTTTCCCAAACTATGTTTTATAAAATATACCAAAATAAAAAAACAGGGCTTGGTAAACTAGTGCATTTTTGGCAAGAAGAACTACCACAACATATATGGAATTCTCGTAAAGCAATGATGACAGCCTTTATCGTGTTTTTTATTTCAGCGTTGATAGGCGTATTCTCGTTTTATATGGATGAAGGCATAGGAAGGGCGATTCTGGGCGATGGGTACGTAGAGATGACCATCGAAAATATAAAGAAAGGAGACCCCATGAATGTATACAAAGATAGCGATGAGATGGGAATGTTTCTACGTATTGCATTGAATAACTTGCAAGTAGCTTTTATGGCGTATTTGTTAGGCGTATTTTTATCCATAGGTACACTAGCAGTCACTATTCAAAATGGTATCATGCTAGGCGTATTCCAGTATTTTTTTATCCGATATGGAAATGAAAATAACGAGGATTTTATGGTAAAATGGCTTATAAGTGCCATAGTAGGCGTAGTAATAACACTGGGAGGCTCTATTTATTTTGTAAGCAAAGATACTTTCATGGGCGAAGGAAAGTACGAAAGGAAAACACTTATCCAAAAACGGCTCGAATTTTTATTAATGTTTGCACCCATTAGTTTGTTATTATCCTGCGTATTCGCTACCCTCATAGCTTCTACTAGCACTTTTCGAGATTCTTTTTTTACTATATGGATACACGGCACTATCGAGATAGGCTGCATCGTGATAGCCTCCGCCGCTGGGTTAGAACTAGGCAAAGGGCTACTATTTCCAGGAGCTTATACCCGCTTACAAGCTTTTCAACTGTCTGCACGTCGTTCCATGAAGATATTCATAGCCATAGCACCCTTGATTGTTTTTGCTGCCATAAACGAAGGTTTCATAACCCGCCATACCGAATTTCCTAATTTTATCCGAGGCATCATTATACTACTTTATTTGGCATTCATGCTATGGTATTTTGTATTCAACCCGTACTTAAAAGCACAAAAAGGCTTCGCTTACCCACTCCCTGCCGAGAGTATAGCTGCCGTAGTAGACGAACCTATCATCGTAGAAGACATTAAAGATATGGGAGAAATAATAGGCGACACCTTTGACTTATTCCGAACTACCCTTACAAAATTAATCCTGTTTTCTGGCGTATTAGCCGCTATTTATACTAGTATAGTAGGCATAAATCTTTGGGGAACTTTGGATACTACTTTTTTATTACCAGGTATTAAAGCATTTTTTAACCGCCCTATCGTTTTATTCAATAGCACATTTCAATATTTATACACCGAAGGCATAACTTGGATGCCTGTATTGAACTGGATTACTATCAGCAGTATAGCGTTGTATTGTAGTTATTTTTTTGCATACCGCCTGCAAAACCAACGAGATACCACTTTCTTTAAATTTATTTTTCAAAAAGCTAGAATACTTACTATTCCTATCGCACTATTGCCGATGATGGCAGTATGGTACGACTATCTGGACGCTGATAGTGCACAGTTTCAATATTGGTTAATCTCTGCTCCTACTTTCATGGTAGTAGCCGCATTATCCAACGAAGAACCATATTATAAAGGATTTTGGAAAGGTATCGTATATACATTCAAGGGCTTCGGCACGAACCTAGGCACACACCTACTCATTACTTTGTTATTTCTGATATTTAATACCCTTTTAGGTACTACATTGATAAGTACAGTGATGGAGTTTTTTAGTGTACTAATTCCAGACACAGGAAATACTGAAAATAGTGTCAATGAAGTATTATTACTAGTAAGTACCTTTGCTACCATTGTATTATGGGGCATTACCTATTCTTTATTCTTTTATAGTTATACTTTTTTATACTATAGCCACCGAGAAGTAGCCAACGCAGTAGGACTGAAAAATCAAATCGCTAAAATGGGAACAAAAAAACAAATAATGGGCATCGATTTAGAAAAGAAAATACGTTAATCCACCATGAACACTAGCCTTATTAATTATTTACTAGAAAATAAATTATTTACCAGAAACCACTATCCACCCAAAAAAGAAATTGAAAACTGGCTGGATAAACTGTTCGATTTCTTATTTTTATCGCATCAAAAACAGTCCGATGAACAAACCATACAACGCGATTATTTGGATATAAAAATCCATCTAAACAACTTGTTGGACACCTTACTCGCACACGGCTTTGGGGTAGAATATACGAATCTATTCATGGATAACCTGCATTTTATTTATGAAAATATACTAGAAGATGCACATACATTTTTACAATTCGACCCAGCAGCCAAAAGTTTGGAAGAAGTAGTATTTGCGTATCCAGGTTTTTATGCTATTTTTACGTATAGAATTGCCCATTCCTTGCACCGCCTAGGCATTTTATTCTTGCCTCGCATACTGTCCGAATATGCACACCAAAAAACAGGAATAGATATTCACCCTGCTGCTGTGATAGGCTCACATTTCATGATAGACCACGGCACTGGCGTAGTAATTGGTGAAACGACCATCATCGGTAATTATGTAAAAATATACCAAGGTGTGACCCTAGGAGCGCTACAAGTAGCCAAAGAACTCGCACGCACAAAACGACACCCAACCATCGAAGACGAAGTGATTATCTATTCAGGAAGCACTATACTGGGCGGTAATACAGTAATCGGCAAAAGAACCACCATCGGCGGCAATGTGTGGCTTACCCATAGTGTACCATCGGACTCGCTGGTGCTGAATAAAAGCGAAATAAGAATGAAAAATAGTGAAAAGACAATCGATGTAGACGATTATTGTATCTAAAACCCTTACTTTACTTATATATGCTACCTACCCCACACGAATTAGGTTACTATTTTCCTGCTGAATGGGAAAAACATGCTGCTACATGGCTCAGCTACCCACACAAAGAAGCTTCTTGGCCTACGAAATTAGAAGCTATTTATCCGTACTATAATGCTTTTATTAAAGAAATAAGTAAGGGTGAAAAAGTATGTATCAACGTGAATAGTAAGTCCATGGCGAACCATATTACCAAACAATTAGAAAACATAGAAGTAGACATCAATCAAATACAGTTTTTCCTGCACCCTACCAACGATGCTTGGTGTAGAGACCATGGTCCTGCTTTTTTGCTGAACCACGCTAATACCGAAGTGCCACGTGTAATAGTAGATTGGGGCTATAATGCCTGGGGAGATAAGTACCCACCCTACGACCTAGACGATGTAATACCTACCAAAATCGCAAAACACTATAACATACCACTCTACGATAATAGTAAGATAGTAATGGAGGGCGGATCGGTAGAATTCAATGGAAATGGTACACTACTTACTACCAAACATTGTTTATTAAATAAAAATAGAAACCCACACCTCACCCAGCTACAAATAGAAAAATACCTTGTACATTACTACGGAGTAGAACAAATATTATGGCTACAAGAAGGCATAGTAGGAGACGATACCGATGGGCATATTGACGATATTACCCGTTTCATAAACCATGATAGTGTAGTGACTGTGATAGAACATTCCAAGCAAGACGAAAATTATGCTATCCTTCGTAAAAATACAAAAGAATTAGAAAAAATGCGATTACTAAACGGCAAACAGCTCAATATCATAGAACTACCAATGCCTCCACCAATTATATTCGACGGCCAACGCCTACCAGCTTCGTATGCCAATTTTTATGTAGCGAATGCCGCAGTTATCGTTCCTACTTTCAATGTACCCACCGATGATGTAGCGTTGCAAATAATAGAGAAAGCTTTCCCAGATAGAAAAGTAATAGGGATAAACTCCGTAGACATTATTTGGGGATTAGGAAGTTTTCATTGCCTTAGTCAGCAAGAGCCTGCACTATTCGTATAACTTGCATTGCCTCTTTTACATCATGTACCCGTAGTATACTAGCCTGTTTTACGATAGCTACACTATGCAGTACACTACTACCTATTAAGGCATCTTCTGGATTCGTTTGTAATAATTTATATACCATAGACTTACGAGATACGCCTACTACTAGAGGTTTTTCATGGATATGAAAAACCTCTAACTGGTTCATCAATTCATAATTTTGGTCTAGGTTTTTGGCAAATCCAAATCCCACGTCTATTAGTATATCATTTATGCCCGATACGTGTAATTTATTTATATTTTCTGAAAAATAATAATTCATTTCTATTAATAAATTGTTGTACACTGCTTCTTGTTGCATAGTAGTAGGAGTACCCTTACTATGGGTGAGTATGTAAGGTACTTGGTACGATTTTACTACTTGCCATAATTGGCTATCCCATCTACCGCCAGATACATCATTTATCATATCTGCACCCATATCCAGCAGTCGGTAGGCTGTTTGCGCATTATAGGTATCCACAGAAAAAATAGCCTTTGGAAATTCCGCTCTTACTAATTGGAATATAGATTTTAGAATATCTACTTCTTCGTCTGCCTGTATCAATGCATTACCAGGTTTGGTAGATACTGCGCCTATATCGATGATACTAGCCCCTTCGTCCAGCATTTTGGCAGTTTGTACTACCGCCTCTTCAGGAGTTGTGTACCTGCCACCATCGTAGAAAGAATCAGGCGTTACATTTAATATCCCCATTACTAACGGGCTGGTCAAGTCTAGTAGATTTCCTTTTATATTGATTGTCATATATTATTGAAACAAATAGTGGGTGTGTGGGTTGTTGTTTTTCTCATGTTGGATAGTAGTACTACGCCCATGTCCAGGGTATACTACGTATTCATTTTCTAATGCGTATAATTTTTTGGTAATGCTATCCATCAAATCGGAATGGCTACACATAGGGAAGTCGGTACGTCCTATATTTTCATAAAACAATACATCGCCAGCTATAATATACTTTTCTATTGGGTTATAAAAACAAATACTACCTGGTGAATGCCCTGGCGTGTGTAATAGGTGTAACGTATTGCTACCAAAAGTAATAGTATCGCCTTCGGTGATGAATTTTTTAATACGCATGGGTTCTATATTTCCTAATCTGTAGCTACCTGCATACAGTACTACTGCTTCTAGTATAGGTATTTCTTGCTTGTGTGCTTGTAATTCTACGTTATAGGTATTTTCTACAAAATTATTACCAAGTACATGGTCTGCATGGCAATGCGTATTTAGTAAGTATTTTATTATAAGATTATTATCTTTTACATAATTCGTAAAAACAGTTCGTTCTTTTTCATTCGAAAACCCAGGGTCTATTACTACTGTTTCTTTGGTGATAGTATCTATTAGTAAATATGTATTTTCGCTAAAAATATTAAACGGAAATACGTGTATTTGTGTAGCCATGACAGTTTTTTTATGAATTAGAAATTTTAATCGGATATTGTTCTAAAAATTTGGTAGTATAATTTCCAGATACAAAAACCGCATGTTGCAATACTTGTATATGGAACGGGATAGTAGTTTTTATTCCTTCTATTTGAAACTCTTGCAATGCACGTATCATTTTGGCTATTGCTTCCATGCGAGTAGGTGCGGTAGCTATTAGTTTTCCTATCATGGAATCGTAATAGGGCGGTATAGTGTAGCCTTGATAGATATGAGAATCCCAACGTATGCCTTTTCCACCTGGTAATTTTAGAGAGGTAATAATACCTGGGCTTGGACGGAAATTGTACGCTGGATCTTCGGCATTGATACGGCATTCTATGCTATGTAGTTTGGGGTATTGATTGTCGTATTCTATTTTTTGCCCCATGGCTACTAGTAATTGCTGTTGTATAAGATCGAATCCCGTAACTTCTTCGGTGATAGTGTGTTCTACTTGTATTCTTGTATTCATTTCCATGAAATAAAAATTACCGTATTTATCCACCAAAAACTCTATCGTACCTGCACCTTCGTACTGTACTGCCTGTGCTGCTCGTATGGCTGCCTTGCCCATCTTTTCTCTCAATGCTGGCGTGAGGAAGGTAGAAGGAGCTTCTTCTATTAATTTTTGGTGTCTTCTTTGTATAGAACATTCTCTTTCCGAAAAATGTACTACTTTACCAAAACTATCTCCCATTACTTGTATTTCAATGTGTCGAGGCTCTTCAATGAATTTTTCCATATACATTCCATCGTTCCCAAAAGCGGCTTTCGCTTCCTGACGAGCGCTATTCCATGCATTTTCTAGTTCGGTAGTCTGCAATACTAATCGCATTCCTTTGCCGCCGCCGCCAGCTGTAGCTTTGAGCATCACAGGATAGCCTATTTTACTAGCTACTACGTGCGCACTTTCTAAACAACTCAACAAGCCGTCCGAACCAGGTACAGTAGGCACGCCAGCTGTTTTCATGGTAGATTT
>JAYUJA010000227.1:0-1293 GCA_043765495.1 Bacteroidia bacterium | reverse complement strand
AAATTACTAACCACCCTAGCATTAAGTATTTCTATGCTTACGGTAGCAAATGCACAAGGCTATACACTGGGTTATTATACCCAAGCCTACACTCCACTAACAGGAGCTATAATAATCGCGGATAACCAAACAGAATTGGACAACCCACCTCCTATTATTTTGCCATCAGGCTTGAATTTTACCGTTGCTGGTACAAGCACAGCAAATCAATTGTTTGTGAATAAATATGCGTACACCACTAATAATATTAATGAAGGTATTCCTTTTTTTATTTTTAGTGCTATACAATGTTACAGTGATGGACTTGGTGTATCTACAAAAGCTAGTATTAGTTATAAGATAGAAAATGTGCTACCAAATCGTATATTGAAGGTTGAGTGTAGGAATTTTAGAATAAGTCATGTTCCTACTAGTTTTATAGAAAGTGATTCCGTAGCTTTTCAATATTGGCTATACGAAGGTTCTAATAAAATAGAGTTCCATTATGGGTCTAACTATTCAGCTACTCCAAGTACTTACTTAAATCCCAGCTTCAATTTAATTGGTATAGAAAATATTGAAATATCTAATGCAGATACATTAATAAACATATACAACGCTTATGGTGATCCTTCTGCACCTATGCTCAATACTACACAGTTAAATTATAATTCTACCGAAGAGATTACTTTACCAGGGTTAAACTCTTTTCCTAGTAGTGGGCAAGTATATGTATTTAACCCTATTACTACTTTATTTATCGGAGAAAATACTGCTACCAATTCTAACCTAAATCTGTATCCTAATCCAGCAAAAGAGCAAGTAACTCTCCAAAATATAGAACTGGGTAAAGCATACAAGATTACGTTATTGAATAGCCTAGGGCAAATAGTACGTACCGTAAATAATACGCCTTCTTTAGATATACGAGATGTACCACAAGGCATGTACGTAGTACAAATACAGCAAGGAGATAATACTACTACAAAGAAACTTATTGTAGAATAATGAAATAAAATAAAAAAATCGGCTTACTATTAGTAAGCCGATTTTTATTGGTATTAAAACTTAAAATTATAGGTGATAGATGGTACCATGCTAAATAAAGATACTTTCGTAGCTTCGGTTTTGAGAGTGCCATCGGTGATACCGCCAGTAGTATTGATGATGAAAGCAAACGGATTTAATCTAGAAGATTCCCATCTAAGATTCCCATCTAAAATCAAAAAATTATTTGCGTTTGTGTGTATTGCATTTGCTATTTGTACTAGTGTAGGGTTGGAATATCACAAAAAAATAAAGAAAATACCTACT
>JAYUJA010000226.1:0-1297 GCA_043765495.1 Bacteroidia bacterium | reverse complement strand
TATGTAGTAAGAATTTTGGTACTTATATAATACGACCCGATGGTGTAAAATTGTGTTTAGGGGAATGTAAGTTTGATGTGACAATGAAATACGAAGATAAAGTAATGGAGTGTTTTGAGCGTACTTTGGTAGATAATAACTGGCAAGGGTGGTTTGCAGACAGTAATAAAAACGATGGAACTGCTCCTATTTATATTCCTACTTTTGATTATTGTGCGGTATTAGAGCCTGATTTTTTGGTTTGGATAGTGTATATTATTATCAATGCTACATCATTAATATTAGCTATCTTATCTTTGACTATTATACCTGTAATAAATGGCGTGATAGCGGCAATAAATGGGGTGGTAGATATTTTTGGGAATTGTGAGCACCCTGGCAATCCTTTAAGTCCTATTGCAAACCCTGCTTATTGTCAGGTGGTAGGTGATTGCGACTACACAGATCCACCTGACCCTTATACTTGTAATTGTATATGCTACATTCCATTAACGATAAATAGTATAGATGATGTAATAGGCTATATTTTTGGGTGTAACAGAAAGCACCCCGCTCCTTACATACGCGATTACATACTCAATACGTGTGGTAAGTGTGGGCGTGACTTGGAGGTTAGTATTGATTTTGATAATACGGTTTTTGATAATGTACCTAGTAGTATAGGATACGGGTATGGTAGTATATTCAACTCTGTACAAAGCCCATACTTTGCAGCTTGTTATTTCTTTCCTTCGGTGCGTAAGGGGATAATAAATACTAGTACTCAAAACTGGCTAAATATAAACAGCCCTAATAAAAATGGTAAGGAGTTTTTGGACGAATTGGCGTTATTGTTTAATGCTATATGGTATGTGAAATATGATAGTGTGAATAGTAAATATGTACTTTATTTCCATAAAAAACAAAGCTATGTAAATCAAGTTCCTATATTGGATTTTATAGCAACTCCTACTTTACAAAACTTATTAGTAGGCGATATATGTGTGGAATGGAATGGGGATAAAAGCCCTGCATACATAGAAGGGCTTTATGTAGACGACCCAGTGGATACAGTAGGTAATACCGCAAAACAAAGATATAATGATGTAATAGATTACAACAAAGGTGGTAATAATAAGAATATAAAAGGGAGCAAAACTATCAATACAGTGTTTAGCCCTACTCGGTTTTATGATGATTTGATAACGCCACCGCCATACGAAAGCACATTTTTCCCAGTTATAATACAGGCGTTAGGAGCGGCGGCGGGATTAGTAATAGGTAGTACTTTTTGGAACACAGCAAGCAATAACCAACT
>JAYUJA010000225.1:0-3711 GCA_043765495.1 Bacteroidia bacterium | reverse complement strand
TTTCGGGGTAGCAGGCAGAGAAGGATTAGGAGCAACAGCAGATTTTGGGCTAGCAAATCAGTTGGTAATGGTATTGCAAGCTCCTCAACGGGCTTTACAAAATATTATCATGCCTATCATATCTACTTCTTGGAAGATGAATGATATTGTAAATATTGAAAAACTGTACAAAAAAAGTGCTTTGAATTTGTTTTTAATTGGTGGAACTTTTTTTATATTGATAATCGCTAATCTGCAAGATATACTACTACTATTACCACCTTCCTATAAAGGAATAGAACTTTTATTCATCGTACTAGGAGTTTCAAAATTGATAGATTTATCCACAGGAGTAAATGCCATGATAGTAGGATTATCTAAAAAACATTGGAAGGGCGATTTTTATGGCAATATATTGCTTTTAAGTTTGATGCTACCGTTGGTATGGTTTTTTATAAAATGGTATGGCGTAATGGGAGCAGCTTATGCAAATTTGCTAGCTTCTTTTTTATTTAATACCTATAAATGTATATTCCTGTATGTAAAAGTAGGCATTCATCATCTATCCCGCTCATTATCAATGGCAATAGTACTGATAAGTGTTTTTTCATTATTTTTCATTTTTGTACCTACTTCTTTTACTTTTGTAGAAAACAAACTATGGAACGTCCTCTTATGCGTAGGCATTCGTAGTATAGTACTCATTAGTATACTCATTGGTAGTTATTATTATCTAAAAATTTCAGAAGATATAAATATTTTATTAAACATAGTACTACGTCGCTTAAAAATCACTAAATCATGAGTAGTATTTGGCTTCCTTACCAAAGCCCATCAGCAAGCCACAGTATGACTATAGTACGTGCAGAAGGTAGTTATATATATACCGATGATGGTACAAAATACATCGATGCCATTGCCTCATGGTGGGTAAATACCGTAGGACATACGAATCCCGCAGTAGTACAAGCTATCACCCAGCAAGTACAGCAAGTAGAGCAAGTATTATTTGCAAATTTTACACACCCAGCAGCCAATGAGTTAGTAGTAATGGTAAGTAAATTAATGCCTATTCCACCAGCTAAAATATTTCTTTCTGATAATGGATCTACGGCGGTAGAAGTAGCGTTGAAAGTTCTTTTACAACTAAATAAATCCCGCAATAAAACCAAGTTTCTTGCCTTAAAAGGAGCATACCATGGCGATACTTTTGGCAGCATGTCGGTAAGTGAGCGAGGTACGTTTAACGCCCCGTTTGATAATCATTTGTTTGAAGTAGATTTTATAGATATCTACGCAGAAAACTGGTCAGAACAGTTGAATAGTTTAGCATTAGATACGTACCTAGGTTTTATATTCGAGCCGCTTATACAAGGTGCTTATGGTATGAAAATGTACGATAGAGATAGAATAAACAGTTTGGGTAATTTACTAAATAAAAACGGTATACCTATCATTGCCGATGAAGTATTTACGGGTATCTATCGTACTGGCACTTTTGTGGCTTGCGAGCAGCTGGATTTTAGTATAGATATTTATTGCTTATCCAAAGGCATTACTGGCGGATTTTTGCCGTTAGGAGTCACTACTTTTTCTGCGCACATAGTACAAGAGTTTATTTCTAATAGTACCACAGAATTATTATTACACGGGCACTCGTATACGGGTAATGCTCTATCTTGTGCGGCGGCTGTGGCTACATTACATGAATTATCCACTCCTTTTTTTCAAAATAATATACAAAATATTGTACAAAAACATGCGCAATGGATACCATATTTTAGAATTAAATACCCGCATTCCATACGTCAGTGCGGCACTATCCTAGCCATAGAAATAAATACCACCGAAAAAACACATTATCAAAATAAACTAGCTAGTAAGGTTACTCCCTTTTTTCTGGAACATGGTATATTCTTACGCCCACTCGGGAATGTCATTTACCTAGTGCCACCTTATACTACTACTACCGACGATTTAGACCAGGTTTATAGTGCAATAGAACTATTTTGTGAAACTTTATTTTTTAAAAACTAAAATTGTATTTATCCTATTAATAATAGCCTATATTTGCCGCTTAATACAACCCCCTTACTTATGGCTAGTACTATTTTTACCCAAGAAATTTTATTGCATGCTTCTATACAATTAGTATACGAATATTTGGCTACTCCTTCGCACCTAGCAGGGTGGCTATGCGATAAAGTAAAAGTACTCCCAGACGGCACTATACACCTTATATGGCTACCTGATAGTATAGAAACTCTAAAAATGGTAAACAAAAATCCGTTGAATCATTCTGTGGAATACCAGTGGACAGATATAGAAGAATATGCACCGCTTACTTTCTCTATCACCAAAGATGAACTTACTGGCGATACTTTTCTTACCATTACCGATATATCCGAAGACGAAGACCTAGAAGATGAACAATTGTTCTGGAACCAAGCCATCAGAAAACTACACTCCTTAATAGGCTCTTAAAAAAATGGTGTACCTGCATATTCCTTTCTGTAAAAAAGCGTGTAACTATTGTAACTTTCATTTTAGTACCCATACTTCTTATTACGAAGATATGCTCAATGCCATGCTACAAGAAATAGAATATAGAAAAGAATACCTCGCTACTACACCGCTAAAAAGTATCTACTTCGGAGGTGGCACGCCGTCTATTGTGCCTACTAAATACATCACTGCTTTTTTAGAAAAATTAGAAAAATTATACGGCTGGGAAAACGATATTGAAATAAGCCTCGAAGCCAATCCTGATGACCTTACTATCCCCAAATTACAGGAACTAAAAAATAGTGGCATCAATCGGTTAAGTATTGGTATACAGTCTTTTGTAGAACGAGATTTGATTTTTATGAATAGAAGCCATACTGCACCACAAGCCATAGAATGTATAAAAAATGCTCAAAATATAGGAATAGATAATATAAGTATTGATTTGATTTATGGAACGCCCACCCTATCCTCCACCGATTGGCAAAAAAACCTACAACAAGCCAATGATTTGCAAATAGCCCATTTATCATGCTATGCCCTTACCGTAGAACCCAATACTGCTTTATACCATCAAATAAATACTAAAAAAATATCCCCAGTAGACGACGATAAAATGGTACAGCAGTTCCATATTCTACATACATTCCTCGATGCACACGCCTATGAAGCCTATGAAGTATCTAATTTCTGTAAAAATAAAAAATACGCTCTTCATAATACAAACTATTGGCTAGGCAGTAGCTACACAGGTATAGGTCCTTCGGCACACTCTTTCAACCAGCATAGTAGACAATACAATATAAGTAATAATATCATGTACATGAAAGCAATACAGAATACTACTTCTTTTTTTGAAATAGAAACCCTTACTGCTTACAATCAATACAATGAATATATACTAACTTCCTTGCGTACGCAGTGGGGTACAGATGTAGACAAAATTACTGACCAATTTGGCAAATCTACCGCTACCTATTTCCTAAAACAAATAATGCCCTACATAAAGCAAGGTTTAGTACACCAAAATAACACTATCTACACCCTTACTTTACAGGGAAAATTGTATGCAGACACCATACAAGCCGATTTGTTTCAGGTATAATCCATGGGTAGGTATTTTATAGCTGGTGGATTCAAGTAATAAATGCAACTTTTTGTTATTGTTGTAATTTTTGTAAATATACTTCATTAGGTGTTAAATAACCAAATCTTTTCCTAGGTCTA
>JAYUJA010000224.1:0-1306 GCA_043765495.1 Bacteroidia bacterium | reverse complement strand
GGTGGGGTAGACAATAGTTCTCCATTTGCTATCAATTCTTTTGTAGGGGGTGATAATATTACAGGAATAGATATAATAAGTACAGTACAAGTAGTAGGTTCTGCAAACGGTTGCGCGAGTGATGCGAATGCAGGAAATTATACCATTACCTTACACCCAACGCCGTTAATTACCAGTATTTTACCAGATACAATATTTAGCTGTTCTAGTGTACAAGTCCCATCTATTACCATTACTACAAATCTAGCGATAGACTCTATTAAGTGGGTAGTGACGAATCCATTAGTTGGGTTACTAACAGGTAGCGATGTTACAGCACCGTTTATTATCCCATCTTTTACTAGTGGAATAAACTCAACAGGTAATTCTGTGTATAGTGAAGTACAGATTATAGCGTATAGTAATGGTTGTGCGAGCTCTTTGGCTAGTAATAATTATGCAATATCGTTAGATAATTGTGAACCAATTGTTGCTCCTACTTATGTGGTAGTATACCAAAATAGTTTACCAATAAACCATAATCCACATCTAAATAATCTAGATCCAGATAATAATTATGATCCTACTACTACTACTATATTAGATAATGCTAATTATGGAATAGTAGTAGTACAGCCAAATGGTACATTAAATTATCAGCCTATCCCAGAATATTGGGGACTAGATACGATAGTGATTAAAGTGTGTGATAATGGAGCAATTCCAAATTGTGTTCCAGATACTATATTTATTACAGTAATACCAGTAGTAGATACATTCATAGTAACTCTACCACCTAATACTTCTATAGATACTTGCGTACCTTTGTATGTAGGACTAGACCCAACTACAATAACCGTAAGCAATTGCCCTCCTCAAAATGGTGAATCAGTTACTATTATAGGCACTAATTGTATTCGTTTTGTACCAGCACCAAACAGTGGAATATCTACACAAACGTGTGTTATATTATGTGATATAATAAGTGGATTGTGTGATACTACCATCATAAAAATAAATATAGCAAACAACCCTCCTGTTGCGATTAATGATATCAATAATACATTGATGAATACACAAGTGAATGGTAATATACTAACAAATGATTATGAGCCAGATGGACATGCGATAATTATACAACCTATTGTACAACAACCAACCCATGGAACAGTTATAGTAGACTTAAATACAGGTACGTATACCTACACTCCTAGTACTAATTTTATAGGAAAAGATTCCTTCGTATACCGTATTTGTGATAATATGATTCCAGGATTGTGCGACGAGGCAGTAGTGTATATAATTGTATTAGGGCAGGTAAATAAAA
>JAYUJA010000223.1:0-11810 GCA_043765495.1 Bacteroidia bacterium | reverse complement strand
CTGGTAAAAAAGAAAATGAGAATTTATTTTCTCTTTTACAGAACTAAAGTCTTTCAAAATTGCTCCCAAAGTTGCATTTATTACTTGAACTTACGTATTAATAAAGCCACATAAATTTTAAAGGCATTTCCTTATAATTTGCTCCGTAGGAGCGACCTGTTTGTAGAAACATATTTTTATGGTTTAGTTTAGTTTTACAAAAGAAACATAAATTTTGAAGGTATTTCCTTATAATTATACCATAAGAATATAGTCCAGTATTGGTGTCGAGCAGCGTAGTTTTTGTTGGTTGGTAATAGGATTTATCCAAATAGCTTTTATATTTTTTTCTTTTATAAAAGAAAAAGTATCTAATTCATAAAAACGGGGATTAATTTTACCTTCGTATAGCGTTATTATTTCGTGGCAAGGCTTTGTTTCTTCATCTAAAAATTTTTCTACTATAATAGGCACATTGGTACTACTAAAATCTGCATTTATTTGCTTTTTTACTTCTACTGTAATACTTTCAGTGGCTTTGTGTCCGAATTGTATTTCTGTAGTTATAAGATGGTAGAATATTTGTTTTTGCAGCAT
Organism: Bacteroidia bacterium; assembly: GCA_043765495.1. Taxonomy (GTDB): domain Bacteria; phylum Bacteroidota; class Bacteroidia; order JAYUJA01; family JAYUJA01; genus JAYUJA01. Next base: position 11,234 of record JAYUJA010000223.1, on the reverse strand, counting down.
ATCGTATTTTTCTTGTACTAGTATTTCTTGTCCTCTGCGTACTACTGCTGCACACGTGTATACAATGCGTGGTGGTGAGCTAGGTACATTACTTGGTAAGTCGCTGGGATAGGTGATTTTGATATTACAACTTTCGCCTTCTATTAAGTGTATTTTTTTTTGTAATGTGGATTCGTATACACTTGCGTCGTCGGTAATGTATTGGAGCAAGGCAGGAGTGAGTAGAGTATGTGCTTTTTTTATTTCTTCTAGTAAAAATATTTGTGGCGTTTGGACTAGTTGTACTTGATTTCTATCTATTATTTTGCTAGTATTATCGGGCAGCAGTAGGCGCGTACTATCCTTGGAAGCAATGCTGGGTACGGCATTACCGTGTAGGATAGCTTCTTGAAAACAATGTTGTATAAACTGCGCCGTGAGGAATGGGCGTACTGCGTCGTGAATGGCTATATAGCTGATGGTATGGTGTGTGTTTGGGATAGCTTGTAAGCCATTTTGTACGGATTGTTGTCTAGTATTTCCACCTTCTACTATAGTATGTGGGGTGATGATAGCGTATTGGGTTAGTATTTCTTGCCACTGTCGTATATTGTTTTTAGGCAATACTAGGTAAATATTAGGGGCATATTCTTGAAATTTTTCCAAAGTATGCGCCAGAATAGGTTTGCCTTCTAGTACAAGGAACTGCTTGGGAATAGACGCTCCCATGCGGGTTCCAGATCCTCCTGCTACGATAAGAATATTTTTTGTATACATATTTTGGGTTTTTTATTTATACCAAATTTTCACTTCGGTAGCACCAGCTCCATATTCTTTGTAGGGTGCGTCATAAAAATCGATGGTGTCGTAGGTAGCTAATTCTTTCCATATAGCGGATTTTAGTATTCCTTTTCCTATGCCGTGGATAAGTATTATTTTCTTTAATTTCAGTCTAAAAGAGTGGTTCATTGCTTCCCTGAAAGTGCTTAATTGTAGTTCTATCCTATCCGACTTGTCCAAGCCTTGAATACTATCTACGAGGTTAGGTAAATGCAAATCTACTTCTAGGCATTCTCTGGATTTGTGCAAGGTATAATATTCTGGCAAAGCTATGTTGGTAACGATGGAGGAGGGTATTTTTTTTAGGGTTGGAATGGGGTTTACACTAGGGTTTTCGATAATGGTAGTGAACTGGTGTAATTTTACTAATCTAGCGGGTTGTTCTATGCCTTGTATGGTTTGTAATAGTTCTTTATTGAATAATTTCAATTCGTGGTCTGCGTATTTTTTGTGCAAAGGGTGAGGAATGGTACTAGTATTTTTTAGGGTAAGAACCTGCATGATGACAGAGGCGTTGGGGTCTGCTCCTAGGTTGAAATGTTTCATAGAAAAATGACTATTCGGTTGTATTTTTTCGGCTAGTAGCGATTTATTAGCATAACACAAGCTTACAAAAAACTCTTTATCCGTAGTATTGATGAGCATACTGTATTCATAATTGTATTTCTTGTGTTGTTTACTGGGCATCAGCAGCCAATAGATACTATCTGTAAGTAGGTCGAAATGCGGGTATGGAGATACTAAAACTGTGCTTGTAGGGGGTTCTTTTGTTGCTATTTTGATTACATCTTCTTCTAGGCAAGGGTATTCTAGTCCGTCTACTTCTACCCATAGTTTATTAGGCGGTTTTATTTTGGTAATGACTCCATATCCTACTTCGTCTTTGAAAGTTACGGTATCTCCTATTTGATAGAACATTGTATGAATAATTTAATACTAAAAATAATGAATTGGATTATCCTACAAAGGACGTAAATTATTACATATTACTAACTATTTTTTGAATTTTTTGATGCGAGGAAATAACAAAGCCGCTCGTATTTGGAGCGGCTTTGTTGTATGTATGTATTATTTTACTTCTTCTATTTCTAATTCTTCTACTTCTACAGCATTTTGTACTTTCTCTTTTTCTAATTCTTCTACTCTTTTTTTAAGCGCTTCGAATTCTTCTTTATCTACCTCTACACTGCCAGAAGTACTGAATTTTACATTTGCTTCTTTCCAGTTAGTTTTTAGATCTTCTGCAGATGCTTTTGCTTTTTCGCTTACATCGTCTACTAATTCTTTACCTTTTTTATAGGCTTCTTCATTTTTTTCAAAAAATTCGTCTACGAAAGTTTCGAAATTTTTCTTTTGTTCTAGAGATAAGCCTACTAATGTGTAAAACGCTTTTTCTAATGAGTTGTTAGAATTGTTACTAGCCATAGCTACAAGTGAATTTAGTTGGGTGAATAAATTTATTTTAAGAAAGTAATGCTTTTATTTTTGCTTCGATAACTGGTTTAGGAGCTGCTCCTACCATTTTATCCACCATTTCTCCATTTTTGAAGAATAGTATAGTAGGGATATTCATGATACCTAGTTCGGAAGGTACTTCACTGCTATCGTCTACGTTCATTTTGCCTATTAGTACTTTTCCGTCGTACTCTTTGTGTAGTTCGTCGATGATAGGACCTACCATTTTGCAAGGACCGCACCAAGGAGCCCAAAAATCTACTACTACTATTTCATTATCAGTCAATAACTGATTAAAATTAGCATCATTTATTTCTACTGCCATGTCGAGTTATGTTTTTTTATGTAAAATATAAAGATAAAAAAATAGTTTGGTGAGATTATTACATCATTCCACCCATACCGCCCATTCCACCCATAGCAGCAGGATTCATTACATTGTCTTCTTTACGATCTGCTAGTACACATTCGGTAGTTAATAGCATTCCAGCGATAGAAGCAGCATTTTCAAGGGCTACACGGGATACTTTAGTTGGGTCTATTACACCTGCTGCGAACATGTTTTCGTATACTTCTGTGCGTGCATTGTATCCAAAATCTCCAGTTCCTGTTTTTACTTTTTCTACTACTACGGAAGGCTCGCCACCTGCGTTACTTACTATCTGACGTAGTGGTTCTTCGAGTGCTCTTCTTACGATAGCTATACCGAAATTTTCATCTTCATTTTCACCTTTTATGTCTAATAGTGCGCTTATGGTACGTATGTATGCTACGCCACCTCCTGGTATTATTCCTTCTTCTATTGCTGCGCGGGTTGCGTGTAAAGCATCGTCTACTCTATCTTTCTTTTCTTTCATTTCTACTTCTGTAGCTGCTCCTACGTATAGTACTGCTACTCCACCAGCTAGTTTAGCTAGTCTTTCTTGTAGCTTTTCTCTATCGTAATCGGAAGTAGTATTTTCTATTTGCATTTTTATTTCACTTACTCTTGCTTGGATATTTACTTTTTCACCAGCTCCATTTACGATAGTAGTATTATCTTTGTCGATGGTGATTTTTTCTGCTCTACCTAGGTATTCGAAATCTGCTTGTTCTAGCTTCATTCCTCTTTCTTCGGTGATTACCATACCACCAGTAAGGATAGCTATATCTTCTAGCATTGCTTTACGACGATCTCCGAATCCTGGGGCTTTTACTGCAGCTACTTTCAGTGCACCTCTTATTTTATTCAAAACTAATGTAGCAAGTGCCTCACTATCTACGTCTTCCGATATGATTAGTAATGGTTTGCCTGTTTGAGCTACTTTTTCTAGTACTGGTAATAACTCCTTCATAGAAGATATTTTTTTGTCGTAGATAAGTATGTATGGGCTTTCTAGTACTGCTTGCATTTTATCTGGGTTGGTTACAAAATAAGGGGAGATATACCCTCTATCAAATTGCATACCTTCTACTATTTCTACGGTAGTTTCTGTTCCTTTTGCTTCTTCTACGGTGATTACACCTTCTGTTTTCACTTTACGCATAGCATCTGCGATTAGTTTGCCGATATGCTTATCATTATTTGCGGATACGGTAGCTACTTGTTCTATTTTATCGTAATCATCTCCTACAGAAGAGGATAGTTTTTGTAATTCACTTACTACTATTTTTACAGCTTTATCGATACCTCTTTTTAGATCCATAGGATTTGCTCCTGCGGTTACGTTTTTCAATCCTGCTGTGATGATAGCTTGTGCTAGTACGGTAGCAGTGGTAGTTCCGTCGCCTGCTACGTCTGCAGTTTTAGATGCTACTTCTTTTACCATTTGAGCGCCCATATTTTCGATAGGATTTGCTAGCTCTATTTCTTTGGCAACGGTAACACCATCTTTGGTGATGGCTGGTGCGCCGAATTTTTTATCTATGATAACGTTTCTTCCTTTTGGACCAAGGGTTACTTTTACAGCATTTGCTAAAGCATCTACACCTTTTTTTAATTGGTCACGAGCATCTAAATTAAATAAAATATCTTTTGCCATTTTGATAGGAAAATAAAATTTTGGGGGTTAAAATTAATGGTATTAAAAAAACAAATTAAAGAATAGCAAAAATATCTGATTCTCGCATGATTAGGTAGTCATTTCCACCTACAGAAACTTCTGTACCAGCATATTTGCCATATAAAATTTGATCTCCTACTTTTACGGTTAATGGTTCGTCTTTTTTGCCATTTCCTACAGCTATGATAGTTCCTTTTTGTGGTTTTTCTTTTGCTGTATCTGGGATATATAAACCAGAGGTAGTTTTTTCTTCTGCTGGAGCTACTTCTACTAGTACTCTATCAGCTAATGGGCGAAGACTTACGTTTGACATAATGAAGGGTATAAAATAATTGTTTAGAAAAATAGTCTATTTGATAAGGGTATTTGCAAATAGTATTCCTAACAAAAAAAAAAGCTATATTGTCAGTTTTTCATGAAAATATAAAAATATAGCTGTAATAATGTCAGTTTAATTTTACCTTAATAGCATTATTTTCCCTGCTTTACTTCCTGTGTATCGTTTATTGTATTTTCGGTATACGTATTCTACTTTCCAATTATATACGCCGTCTTCTGCCATTTTTCCGTCTAGTAAGCCGTTCCAGCCTGTGGGGTAATTGTTACTATCCCATACTTTTTGTCCCCATCGGTTGTATATTTCTAGTTGGTATTTTTCGAAACCCGTCAAATAAGATACTGGCATGAATACTTCGTTTTTTCCGTCTATATTCGGTGTAAAGACATTCGGTACGTATAAATTCGGTGCACAATATTCTACTATACGAATGGAATCTGTACCTGTACAGTTGTTACTATCGGTCACTTGTAGCCAATAGCTTGCTTCCATAGTAGGTATTAAAACATTATTGGTACTGCCATCGCTCCAGTTATAAGAAGTATAATTACGCACTTGTACTACTGCGCTAGGATTATCCCAGCACCAAAATAGGCTATCGGCTAGGAAATTAGCGGGGTTAGGAGCAATAGAAATTTGTATAGTATCTGCTCGCAAGCAACCACTATTATTTAGAATAGCCCAATACGTACCAGAATTATTTACTTGGAATATAGAGTTAGTACTTCCATCTTGCCATTGAATACTGCCTTGGGTGGCATTCGCAAATAATGTAATGGTATTACCTTCACATAACAGGGTATCATTTCCTAGATTAATAATAGGGTATGCGTTAAAGGTAAGATTCGTTATCAGTACGCTATCGCAGCCTATACTATTGGTTAATGTATCGTAATAAATGCCTGTAATAGTTTGATTTTGCCCAGCAACGAAATAAGATTGTCCTTCGCACCTATCTATAAAACGAGAGCTTTGAGTAGGAACGTATACTATCAGTTGTATACTTATAATACTGTCACAGCCGCTACTATTTACCAATGTATCGATATAAATTCCTGGTATATTTTCATATTTTCCGAAGATGCGTATACTATCACCATTGCAAGTATATACTGTATCTTTACTTTGTGTAGCAGAAGCATTTACTACATAGACTCTTGTCAAAAAAGTATCGGCATCAAAGTATACTAGGTAATCGGTAGTAGTGGTAGGATATACTTCTAGTGCTGTTCCTGTGTATATAATAGTGTTGGGGTTGCTTGCTAGTGCCCATCTAGGAGGGTTGCCATTGTAGCAAGTATGAATGGTATCTCTTTGGTTGCAATACAGTGTGTCAGGTGCTTCTACTACGGTAGTGATAGAAGAAGTGGTATCACAGTCGTATTCTACCCATACCCTTAATACTGTTCCACCATAAGGATAATTAGTATCATCTGGAACAAAATCTCTAATATACAAAGAAGTAGTACCTATTGGACAAGTAATTTCTATTTCTCCTACTGAACCTAATATTCCTAATGGACTATTATTATTGAATGATTGAATATTTCCTGAATTGAGTGTATATTCTGTACCAAAATTATAAGGTATACAAGTAAAGATTTCTTGTATACCTGTTGTAATATTAGTAGGTTGTAAAGCGTATTGTGTTCCATTAAAACCTATTTGTAGGTTCTCATCTGGCTGGAAATACATATTCAATCCTATCTTTACTCGTCGAATAGGTATTGTAAAAGTCATCTTTAAGCTGTCATCTATAATAGTAGGAGTATAGCCTATCGCCCGATAATATTGTCCATTATAAGACCCTGTATCACAATTATTTAGAAATAAATTAGTGTCTCTACTTGGATGTATTACATTTACTACATTTCCACAAGGTAATTGATTATCGCCTATATGCCCAGGCAAGCCTTCTAGTACTTCTACCCAGCCTGTACTACCTCCATTTGTTGTATTACTAGTGCATGTTACTATTTCGGGGGCTGGGATAATGTGTAATCGTATAATAGTATTTTGGCATAAGCTATTATTATCACACGTAGTAAAAGTAATACTATCTTCGCCTACTGCATGTGGAGAGCAGTTATATTTCACACAACTATCACTTATAAAACGCCAATTGCCCCAAGTAGTAGTGATGTTAGATGTGACATTACTGGTCAAGGTATTTTCATTGAGTAGTGGAGATATTGGTGTACATTCTATCACTATTTGCCCACCATAGATGGTGTCGTAAATGATATACGTAGTATCCAGTGTACAAGCATTGAAAGTAAGGTTACTTACTACGATACTATCGCCACAAGTAGAGCCAGTACGGACAAAAGTATCTCTATAAATGCCATTCGTAGTATACGAATTTGTTCCTACTACGTAATTATCTCCTTGACAAAGCGTGACTATGTTACTATCGATATTGGGACTATTCATTTCAGTAATAGATATATCGTCAAAAAACATATAAGCATAGCCGCTAGGATTATCGTTAGGGGAGATAGGGGTAATAACAGTAGCAGCAGCGTTGTTGAAGTTACCGATAGTTAAATAATTATAAGATTGATCAGGAGTGTATTCAAATACGATGTGTTCCCAATCCCAACGAGCAGTGACAGCGGTAGGGTGCTGCAATTGTGGGGTAATGCCTATTTGATCCAGTGAACCAATATGGGTAGCTGCTATATAATCTATGTATTCTGATCTGGCAATGGCATCAGCATTACTCAACAACCCGAAGGTCAAACTATCACATACTTGTTGGTGCATTTCATTAAACACATTGTTTGCAGTCCATACGCCACTTAATCCATCAAAAGGTATTCTATAATTGATGGGGTTCGTAGAAAAGTACAATCCAAAATTACTTCCTTTAGTGCCGTTGGTAGTATCCATTCGTACCCACAATTCTACTTTATATTTTTTGCAAGGTTGCATACTTGCTGTTAAGGCAGTTTCTACATATTCGCGGTAAGAAAATGGTCTACCAGAGGTCAATGCACATGGGGAAAACGTATAAATATTTGTATTCGATAGGGCATAGGTAATAAGTCCAAGAGCGCCATCGCCTGTGTGTGCAAATCCTGCATAAAATGGATCGGTACAATAGTAGGGATCTGGGCTATTATTTTGTACGGATTCCCAATAATTATTAAAGGCAGAAGTAGGTTCCGAAAAAGTAATACTACAATTATCAAGAGAGGTTTCAAAGCCTCCATCTTGCACTAGATTTTGGGAGGAAATAGCGGTGTATAGTAATGCAGTGATAAGGGTTGTAAAGTAAAATTGTGCTTTCATAATGGTAGGGTGTAGTTAGAGTTTTGGATAGTGTAGAAAAATCATTTGTAGTGTTTCGTTTAAGCTTGCAATATAGGCATTTATTTAGCACAAAAAAACCTGCTTTTAAAATAAAAGCAGGTTTTTTAAATGGATAAAAAGTGTTTACTATTGTTTTATAAACTTACGAATAGTAGTAGTGTTTAGTTCTTTTACTTTTACTATATACAAGCCATTGGTTAAGCTTGCTACTGGTATAGCGGTAGAGCTAGTAGTTGGGTGCATGGTTTGCACTAATTTTCCATCTATTGTCCATATTTCTAGGGTAGTAGTTGTGGATAGGCTAGGAATAGTTACGTTCAGTACATCGGTAGTAGGGTTTGGGCTAATAGATATATTGCTATTCGTTGCGTCTTTTATACCTATTACTATATTACTGAATGCGTTTATACAAAAAGTTCCTTGACTACCATTATACCCATTCACACTTACATAATACATCTGACCAATAGTAGTAGATGCTGCCAAGCTTTCATTGCCTGCTACATCGTCTTTACAAGCTATAGGAGTGGTAGTACAATTGGTGTGTAAGTTAAGAATAATATCAAAATCTGCAGTTGTTTCAATAAAAGTAGTACTATCCGTAGCAGTAAAAGAATACCACACATTGCCTCCTAGTGGCGTAGTAGCAGATCCACAATTCGTACTTACTATATCCGTCACAGCTCCTACGGTATTACCATTACTACAAGCAAGGTTTAGGGTAAGAGGAGTTGCGTTTGCACAAGCATCGTTAGTGATTGGGGTGATAGCTTCTACTTTCACACAGAAAGTATCCGATGGGGTTGTAGCATAATAACTATTCACACCGATGTAATACGTTTGACCTATCACAGTAGGAAGTATTGCTATTTCAGATGCAGAAACTCCTGTATTGTCTTCACAGGTTATATTCCTGTAACTGCTGTTAAATAAGGTAAGTACCTTATCAAAATTCCCAGCAAGTGTAATTTTTGTATTAGTAGAAGTAGCTACAAAAGAGTACCATATAGCAGCTTTTAGTCCACCACAGCCATTAAGTGTAACGGTATCTTCCCACGTATTAAGTGTAATATCTAGTAAATTACCTTCCGTACAATTACTATTGACAGTAATAGGGGTAGCGTTAGCAATGTTATCATTTGCAGGAGGTGCTGCGGGGGTTCTCACTTGGATACAGAAATTACCTTGTCCGTTGCCATATCCATCTACCATCACATAGTAAGTAGTACCTGCCATTACGCTTAAATAGATACTTTCTACACCGCTTGATCCCGTATTATCCGAACAGCCAAGGCTTACATCGTTGGTACATGCACCAAATACTGCGATAGCTGGATCGAAGCCTCCCAAGCCTGTTACGCTAATGATAGCAGTATCATTGGTAGCTACGAAGGAATACCACACACTGTTTTCGGTAGCTTCAGTACCAGTACAGCTAAATGTAGCAGTATCTGCGGTAGAGTAGCCATTCGTACCATTGGTACAAGCAGTATTGATAGTAATAGACGTAGCATTCATGCATATATCGTTTGCGGGTGGGATGAAAGCTTCTGCTTTTATACAAAAATCTCCGCCCGTAGTATCGTATCCATCTACTAGTACCCAGTAGGTATTTCCAATCACAGTATTTGCTACTAATTCTTCGCCTTCGGCTGCTATTTTGCTATCTTCACATTTTATAGCAGCAGTACTACTGCACGAAGTATACAAAGCTAAAATAGGGTCGAAGGTAATAGTAGAGGTAGTCAAAGTAGTTTTGGTAATAGCCGAAGTAGCTACAAAAGAATACCATACGCCTTTTTTAGGATTTCCACTGCCACAATTATAACTATAACTAGCATCGACACTAGCGTCATGGGTGTAGCCACCTACACAGCTAGATCCTATATTTAGTGCAATAGCATTAGAGCATATATCATCAGATGGCGTAGTTAAGGATTGTGCTTTTATACAGAATGCCCCTACACTGCTATTGTAACCGTATACGAGTAGTTTATACGTACTTCCGATAGTAGTGTTAAAAACACCAGTTTCTACTTGTCCAGCATAATTATTATCTAAATAAACGAATGGGGTATTGCTACAAGACGAAAACAACGCGATACCTACGTCTATGTTACTCATCGTTACTGCTGTAAAACGAGTATAGGAAGTAGTAGCAACAAAAGTATACCATACGCCTAGTTCGTTAGAAGAATTTCGAGTATTAGAATCGCGAGTAGCAGCGATATTCGTACCATTTACACATATATTCGTAAGTGGTAAGTTGGTAGCATTCGCACACAAATCGTTGGCTGGTGCTTGAGCATTGGCTGTTCCTATACAACATAGAAAAGCGATTAAAATGCTTTTTTGTAAAAAAAATTTCATAAAATTTGATTTTAGAAAGCAAATATACTACATTATTTTTATTATTTATGGTAATGGGTTATTTTTAAATGAAAAAGACTATTTTTGTGGCTCAATTTTACTGTTACGTGAAGCAAATTACTAAAACTATTTCTTTACAGGAATACGATACGATAGAAGAGCTTACTCCAGAACAACAAGCCTTGCTAACTGCTGCTGAATTAGCCACTCACCGAGCGTATGCTCCTTATTCTAACTTCTATGTAGGAGCGGCTGTTTTATTAGAAAATAATGAAATAATAATAGGTACTAACCAAGAAAATGCTGCTTACCCTTCTGGGCTATGTGCCGAGCGCACTGCTATATTTGCGGCAGCTACTTGTTTTCCTAACGTTGCCTTTATCAAAATAGCTATTGTAGCAAATGCCAAAAACTGGAAAATAGACACTCCTGTATACCCCTGTGGTGCTTGCCGTCAGTCGCTTTCTGAATATGAATTTTTACATAAAAAAAACATAGAAGTAATCATGAAAGGAAAATATGGTAAAATACATATTGCTAATAGTATAAGTGACTTACTACCATTTATGTTTACTTCTGATAATTTAACCCCTTACTAAAAAGGTGTAAAACGGGTATATATCTTTTTTATGACAAGCAAATTTGTCTATATTTGCGACTACTTCATACCTATTTATAATTAGAAATGATTACGAAACTACTAATAGCTAATAGAGGCGAGATTGCTGTAAGAATAATACGTACAGCTAGAGAAATGGGAATCAAGACGGTAGCAGTGTACTCTACTGCGGATAAAGATAGCCTAGCAGTAAAATATGCCGATGAAAGTTTTTGTATAGGCCCTGCTGCGAGTAAAGAATCTTATTTATCTCCTTCCAAAATTATTACGGCTGCCT
>JAYUJA010000222.1:0-3728 GCA_043765495.1 Bacteroidia bacterium | reverse complement strand
AGACCTAGAAAAAGATTTGGTTATTTAACTCCTAATGAAGTATATTTACAAAAATTAAAACAATAACAAAAAGTTGCATTTATTACTTGAATCCACCGGATAATTCAGTTTGCAGGTTAATCCTTGCTGATATCGCTTTAAATGTGGTTTTTAAAACCGTTGCACACTGTTCGGTTAGCTTTTCTTTTTTTAGAAATATTTTTTATCGGGTAGAGTACTTTACAGGGTTTTTTAAAAGCGGAGAGGCTATAAATGGAAACGCTGCAGAAAATCCTTAAAAAGCCTGCGCAATGCTGTACTTTTTGAAAAGAGTAAAGCAGAAATTAAAGAATTACTAAAATTAGATGCAGCAGATTATATAGATTTGTATTTTGGAGATGCAAGTCATTTCAGTACCGTTGCTAACGTTCCTTATGCTTGGCAAAAGAAGAATGAAAGTATATTATTACCAAGCATTAGAAGTAAAAGTTTGAGTGTGCTAGGTTTACTATCTGCTAGTTGTGAATTATTTCAAAATACATATGAGGGAACTATTAATTCTTCCACAATAATTGATTTTTTAGACCAGTTTTGTAAAACAATTACAAAAAAAACGATCGTTGTATTGGGTAACGCTCCCATTCATAAAAGCAAATTATTCCAGCAAAATTTAAGCAAATGGGAAGAACAGGATTTGTATATTTACTTTATTCCACCCTATTCGCCTGAATTAAATCAAATAGAAATAAGGTGGAGATTCATAAAATATAAGTGGCTGCCTTTGCAGGCGTTTGTAAACTTCCAAACATTAAAAGATAACCTCAAAAATGTATTACACAATATCGGAACAAAATATATCATTAATTTTAACTAGATACTTAAAATACAAAAATAGACATATAAAATAGACTTTTTGCAGTATATTATTAAAAAAAAAGTAAATTTGCAGCTTATATTAATAAAAAAATAATCCCATAACGCCATGTCCGCAGAAAAAACACACTATAGTTCGGAAGAATTACAAGTATTCAAGAAATTAATTATAGATAAGATGGAGGAAGCTAAATCTAATTTAGACTTCTTAAAAGGATCGTACAGTAGTGAAAACAATACCAACGATACCTCTCCACAATTCAAATTAATGGAAGATGCGGAGTCGTTGTCCAAAGAAGAAATAGGACAGCTAATGGATAGAGAAAAAAGATACATACAAAGCCTAGAAGGTGCGCTAGTACGTATTGAAAACAAAACATATGGCATCTGTAGAGTGACAGGAAAAATAATCCCTCGTGAAAGACTAATGATAGTACCCCACGCTACATTGAGCATCGAAGCGAAACAAGGAAAAGTATAATCCATCATGAAAAAAACACTTATAGCAGTTTTTATTGTATTATTAATCGATCAATTAGTAAAATTTTTGGTAAAAACTACTATGCAATTAGGGGAAGAAATACCTTTAATTGGCGACTGGGCTGTTATCCATTTTACCGAAAATCCTGGAATGGCATTTGGAGTAGAAATAGATGGAAATGGCGAAAAAGGCTGGGGAAAATTAGCATTGAGTTTTTTTAGAATAATAGTAATCATAGCTGGTTTCGTATGGATGTATCGCATGAGCAAAAAACCTTCTACTTCTCCGCTATTGCTCACTACGATAGGCTTGATACTTGGCGGAGCAATCGGTAACCTAGTAGACTGTATTGCATACGGACTAATATTTGACCATAGTGAAGGGCAAATAGCTACTTTCATGCCTACCCATGGCGGCTATGGCGAGTTTTTAAGAGGCAAAGTAGTGGATATGTTTTATTTTCCCATTACTACCATACATTTTCCAGAATGGCTACCGTTTTTGGGTGGTACAGATTATCTATTTTTTGATGGAATATTCAATGTTGCAGATGCCGCTATCACAGTAGGAATGGCAATCTTACTCGTATTTCAAAAACGATTTTTCCCTGAATAAAAAATATTTTTTAAAGCAAATTATTGTATTACATAATGTTAAAAAATACGAGTATTTCTTATACTTCCATTCCATTCTTCCAACCTATCCACGCGTACCTGTCTCTACAAAAAAACATAGCGGCATTCTACTCTTATGCACCTACACTAGAAGGATTGCAGAAAAAAATACATACCGAAGAAAAACAAGTTACTAATAGAGAACTACTATACAATGTAATAAAAAAACAATATACTAGCATTCAAAGACCGCACCAGCAAACCTTACAAGCTATCGAAAAACTAGCTCTTGACACTACTTTTACAGTCACTACTGGGCATCAATTATGCTTACTGGGTGGGTCGGCTTTTTTTATGTATAAAGCTATATCTGTGATACAACTAGCGCAGCAATTAACTACTACTAATAAAGATAAAAATATTATTCCTATATTTTGGCTAGCTACCGAAGACCACGATATTCCAGAAATAGCTACTATTACTATCGCAAACCAAAAATATACTTGGAATACATCACAAGAAGGCATTACTGGCACATTATCCCTAAATGATGAAGCTTACAACAACTGGTTACAAGAAGTAGAAACCCAATTACAGACTTTATTTCCAACGTTAAACTATCCTATCCGTGATTTTTTAAAGCAATATTCACAACACAAAAATTTAGCCGATGCTACACGATGGTTATTACACGAGTGGTTTGGGGAATATGGATTACTTGTTTTAGATGCAAATGACCCTTCTCTAAAAGAAAGTTTTCAAGCTATATTACAAAAAGAATTAAAAGATAATGTTATCTATGATAAAGTAAGTACTACCAATAAAGAGTTGCATAAAGTAAACCCAGCTGACTATGTGAATCCTAGACACCCAGCATTATTTTATATAGATGAAAATAACCAACGACACAGAATAGAAAAAAATAATGGAAAATATTATCTTATCCATGCCACTAATTACCAACTAATAGAAAACATACAAAGCCTAAAAACAAAACAATTAAGCCCAAATGTACTTTTTAGACCACTTTACCAAGAGTATATACTACCAAATCTAGCATACATTGGCGGTTCTAGTGAAGTAAAATATTGGCTACAACTAAAAGATACATTTACTGCTTTTGGAATAGATTATCCTGTTTTATTGGTACGAAATAGCTTTTTATTTACCAATAACAAAATACAAGCCCTAGAATACAAATTAAAAACTACTTCTGAAACAATATTACAAAATTCATTTGCTGCGTTAGAAAAGAAATTATTACGAGAATTATTTGAAATACCAGAAGATTTGATTACTGAAGCTACGAACGATTTTGTGAACCAATTGCTAGAACACCCAACTCGCGAACATAACAACCCTTCTTTGAATTATGCGTTGGAATCGTTAAAAAAAAGAATAGAAAAACAGCTCATTCAGTATGAATACAAGCTATATAAATCCCACAAACAAAAAAACAAACAATTATCTATTGATTTATCAAAAATATACGAAAATTATTACCCAACTGGTGTATTACAGGAGCGTATTTATTCTTGCATAGAATTATATTTTGAACATGGTAAAGATGGTATAAAACAATTGTTACACCACACTTCTGCATTAGATAATAAAATGTATATTATGGGCAAATAAATGGGTGGTAAGATTGAAAACAAAAATAGCTGACTTTTGTAAGTCAGCTATTTTTATAAGAAAGGTATTCGTTGTAAGATTAGTCTCTTGTGATAGCCATTTTGCCACTAGCAGAGATAGTAGAACCATTTTTGCTTTCAAACTGG
>JAYUJA010000221.1:0-3738 GCA_043765495.1 Bacteroidia bacterium | reverse complement strand
CAAAAAGAAAGAACGTTGGAGGAATACAAAAAATTGGTAGAGAAAGGAAGTGTGGAATAGGATTTTTAGGATTATAGATATATTATTAGGTCGCTCCTATGGAGCTTAATTTAATTGATATTAAAAAATTCTCTACAAACAGTTTGCCCCGATGGGGCGTTATTATAATTTAACATTTATAAAAAATTTGGTATTAAAAAATTCTCTACAAACAGTTTGCCCCGCTGGGGCGTTATTATAGATAGATATATTTAACATTTATAAATAATCTCGCATACACTTCTGATATATTTTAGTTTTACAAAAAAACATAAATCTTAAAAGTGTTCCCCTATAACTTGCTCCGTAGGAGCGACCAGTTTGTAGAAATATATTTTTATTGTTTTGTTTAGCTCCGTAGGAGCGACCAGTATCTATTATATCCATTCAAATAAATGTTTTTCATCAAATTAAATTTTCAAATTCTTCTCTACGATGCTTTGCAATCAAATTATGTTTGCCGTAAAAAGTAGACACAATTTGATTTGGCATATATTATCAGGTCGCTCCTATGGAGCTTAATTTAATTGGTATTAAAAAATTCTCTACAAACAGTTTGCCCCGCTGGGGCGTTATTATAATTTAACATTCATAAAAAATTTGGTATTAAAAAATTCTCTACAAACAGTTTGCCCCGCTGGGGCGTTATTATAGATAGATATGTTTAATATTTATAAATAATCTCGTATACACTTCTGATATATTTTAGTTTTACAAAAAAACATAAATCTTAAAAGATAGAATTTTCTTTACAAAACTAATTTTTTACAGGAACATATAATTTGTATTTTTGCCGCCTAACTTTATTTTAATAATTTAATATTTATATATGTCTGTATTGGAAATAAAAATACCAAGCCCTGGTGAGTCTATCACCGAAGTACAAATAGCAAGATGGCTAAAAAAAACAGGCGACTTCGTTGAAAAAGACGAAGAGATAGCCGAAATAGATTCCGACAAAGCTACCCTTACTGTAAATGCAGACGAAGCTGGCGAAATAACCATACTAGCCGCCGAAGGCGATACCGTAGCCGTAGGGAGTGTACTGGCTACTATTGATACCAGCAAAAAACCGTCCGTAGTAGCTCCGCCAAAAGAAACACCTGCCGTAGTAGTAGAAACACCCAAAGCCATAGAAAAAGTAGAAACTGCCAACTATGCCACAGGACACCCATCGGTAGCAGCTCAAAAAATACTTTCCGAAAACAATATCCCTACTACGGTAGTGAATGGTACAGGAAAAGACGGAAGAATAACCAAAGAAGATGCCGTACAAGCAGTAGCAAAAGGATTTGGCGCTGCTCCTAGTACGCCTATCCTAAATACCCGAGACGTACAAAGAGTAAAGCTATCCATGCTACGCAAAAAACTATCCGAAAGGCTCGTAAACGTAAAAAATACCACTGCCATGCTTACTACTTTCAACGAAGTGGATATGAGCGCTATCATGGCATTACGTACCCAGTACAAAGATATTTTCAAAGAAAAACATGGCGTAGGATTAGGGTTTATGTCTTTCTTTACCAAAGCCGTAAGCATAGCACTGCTAAAATACCCATCTGTAAATGGCAAAATAGAAGGAGAAGAACTAGTCACCCACAACTATTGTGACATAGGTATCGCAGTATCCGCACCCAAAGGGCTGATGGTGCCAGTATTACGAAATGCAGAAAATATGTCCCTAGCGCAAATAGAAGCTACTATCGGTGCTTTAGCAAAAAAAGCCAGAGACGGAAAATTAAGCATGGACGATATGGAAGGCGGCACATTCACTATCACGAATGGAGGCGTATTTGGATCCATGTTGAGCACACCTATCATAAACCCTCCACAAAGTGCGATACTCGGTATGCACAATATCGTAGAACGCCCAGTAGCCATAAACGGTAAAGTAGAAATACGCCCTATCATGTACGTAGCACTATCCTACGACCACCGTATTATAGATGGTAAAGAATCGGTAGGATTTTTAGTAACCGTAAAACAATTATTAGAAAATCCTATCAAAATGCTGTACAGTGGCGTAGAACCTGCAACTATTTTATTACAATTGTAATACTATTGGTTTCATTATAAATATTTTATAGTATAAATAAAAACAACAAAAGGAATTATGTAAAAATATAGTTCCTTTTGTTACATTTGCAGTCAGCTTTTTTTGTACAATACATAAAATAAAACGACTTTACTTCTTCTAAAATAATTCTAACTACTATTACTATGTTTGCAGTTATATTGATTGTCCTACCACTTATCATTGGTATCATTGCTTGGTTATTACCTAAATATGCTAAATATATCGCTATTTCAGGCGCTGTATTGCAGCTCGCATTGACTATTTTTCTAACCCTATTAATGCAAATAGAAAAATTCCAACCATCTAAACAAACTAGGTATGTAAAAGAATACCCAGTAATGGCATCTTTTTTAGAAGTAATAGATATAGAAGAAACAGGAGACGTAATCAACCCAGAAATCATCACCTACCAAGTAAAAAGCACTTCGCTGGACGTACCTTGGATAGAAAGTTTGGGCATTGATTTCAGTGTAAAAATAGACGGTATAGCATTGCTGATGTTATTACTTACGAATATGTTATTGCCGTTGATTATTTTAAGTTCTTTTCACCAAAAAATAGATAAAAGTGGGTTGTTTTATGCTTTAATCCTATTCATGCAAGCCGCTATGGTGGGGGTATTCGTAGCCGCAGACGCTTTTTTATACTATGTATGTTGGGAAGCTGCACTTATACCTATTTATTTTATTCTATTATTATGGGGTGGTAAAGGAAGTAGCAAGGTTACGTTTAAGTTTTTTGTATACACACTAGTAGGTAGTTTGGCTATGTTGTTTTCTATCATTACATTATACCTATATACTACGGAACGCTCTTTTAGTATAGAAAGTTTTTATGCCCTAAAACTTACACCAGAATACCAAATGGTAGTTTTCGCTGGATTCATGCTAGCGTATGCCATCAAAATACCTATTTTCCCATTACACACTTGGCAGCCTGATACGTATAGTGTAGCACCAAACCCTGGTACGATGCTACTAGCAGGTGTGATGCTCAAAATGGCGTTGTATAGTATCCTACGTTGGGTGATACCAGTAGTACCAAACGCATTCGCAGACCCCGTATACTCCCAATGGATAATAGGAATAACAGTGGTAGGAATGTTATACGCTTCATGCATCGCATTGATCCAAAAAGACTTAAAAAAATTATTTGCTTATTCTTCTATCGCCCATGTAGGGTTGATAGCAGCTGGGATATTTACATTCACTATCAGTGGTATACAAGGGGCTATGTTGCAGATGCTATCCCACGGCGTAATAGCAGTAGGCTTGTTCATGGCAGCAGAGGTGATACATACCAGATGGAATACCTATGATTTGAACCTAATGGGTGGCATACGATTGAAAGCGCCTATTTTTGCTACTTATTTTCTCATTATTGTACTTGGTTCTATTGCTTTGCCTTTGACGTCTAATTTTGTAGGCGAATTTATGTTATTAAGAGCTTTGTTCAAAGATACTGCATGGATAGGCGTACTCGCTACCATACCAGTAGTATTAGGTGCAGCTTATATGCTCAAAATGTACCAAAAAGCCTGCCTAGGAGAAGCTACAAAAGAGTTTGAAGACGTAAAAGGAACGCAGGATACTGTACTACTCATCATAGCAATATTAGTAGTA
>JAYUJA010000220.1:0-1322 GCA_043765495.1 Bacteroidia bacterium | reverse complement strand
TTCAAACCAAGAGAAGGCGGAAGTAGCTATGGCGAAAAAAGAGAGTTCAAACCAAGAGAAGGCGGAAGTAGTTTTGGTGAAAAAAGAGAATTCAAACCAAGAGAAGGCGGAAGTAGCTATGGCGAAAAAAGAGAATTCAAACCAAGAGAAGGCGGAAGCAGTTTTGGTGAAAAAAGAGAATTCAAACCAAGAGAAGGCGGAAGCAGTTTCGGTGAAAAAAGAGAATTCAAACCAAGAGAAGGCGGAAGTAGTTTTGGTGAAAAAAGAGAGTTCAAACCAAGAGAAGGCGGAAGTAGCTATGGTGAAAAAAGAGAATTCAAGCCAAGAGAAGGTGGAAGTAGTTATGGAGAAAAAAGAGAGTTCAAACCAAGAGAAGGCGGAAGTAGCTATGGTGAAAAAAGAGAGTTCAAACCAAGAGAAGGTGGAAGTAGTGGCTACCAAGGAAAAAGAGAATTTGGCAATAGAAGCGAAGGCAGCAGCAGTGGCTACCAAGGAAATACAGGATTCAGCAGTAGAAGCGAAGAATATACCGATAATAAATACTCTAGCAATAGTAGACCATCTTTTAGAGATAGAAAACAATTTGATAGAAGATTCGAAGATCAGCCTATAGTTTTTGGTAAAAGAAAAAAAAGACCAGAATTAAGAGAAGATGATGGTACTACACGTCTAAATAAATTAATAGCAAATGCAGGTATTTGTTCTCGTAGAGAAGCCGATACACTAATAGCAACAGGCGTAATAAAAGTAAATGGTAAAATAGTAACCGAATTAGGCACTAGAATAGTAGAAGAAGACGTAATCCATTACGGCGATCAATTATTACAAAGAGAAAAAATAGTTTACCTTCTATACAACAAACCTAAAAATGTAATCACCACCGCTAGCGACCCCAATGGCAGACCTACCGTAATGGACGAGATAGCTGGAGCTTGCAAAGAAAGAGTATTCCCAGTAGGACGACTAGATAGAAACACCACAGGAGTATTACTATTCACCAACGATGGAGATTTAACCAAAAAACTAACACACCCTAAATACGAAGTTCGTAAACTCTACTCTGTAGAGCTACACAAAGAACTTACTATACGCGATATAGAAAAAATACAAGAAGGGATAACATTAGAAGACGGTTTCATCAAAGTAGACGCTATCGAGTACATACAAGACGGCTCCAATAAAGCTAAACTAGGCGTAGAAATCCATTCAGGACGTAACCGTATTGTACGACGCATATTCGAAAGCCTAGGATACGAAGTAGTAAAACTAGATAGAGTAATATTCGCTAATTTGACTAAAAAAGAACTAAAAAGAGGTGCTTA
>JAYUJA010000219.1:0-11979 GCA_043765495.1 Bacteroidia bacterium | reverse complement strand
AACTATACTGTCCTTCTTGGATAAACGGGGTAATAAATTCTGCGCCTGTATTAGAAGTAAATCCAGGTTGCTGGGTGGCATATCTTCCATATTCTTTTATGTATCTACCACCATTCCATACAGCTTCTGGACTATACTGGTAGCAGTCGCTTCTATCACAGTTAGCTTTTAGCTGTACTACTAGTTTTTGCTTGTAGGCATTAGTATGTTTGAAAGAACATTCGGTTAGCCCTCCTACACGTGCAGCCCAATGTTCTACGTTAGCATTAGCTCCAAAATGGTTCGTTATGAACCAATTCGTATTATTTTGATCTTTTACTTGTAAGCCTTGTGGAAGCAATGTTTCGTAGTAATGTGCAACTTCGATAGATCCCATTATTTTACGATTCCCTTTATTGGTTTTATTTTGATAAGCAGAAGGTACAGATCCATCTGTAGCCCATGCCCACGCAGGTGTTACATTATTTGGGTCGTAGCAAGCTTCATTGATGTAGCCACCACTATTTATAGGTCCTAGGTACATTTGTCCCACATAGCCGTTACTTTTTTCTAGCATGGCGTACATGCCTGTTACTAGATAGTTGGTAGCAAGCTGGTCACTACCATGGGTATACGTAGATTCGTAGTCAGGATAAGTTAAAAATACGTTTGCTTTGCCATTTGTTTGCGAAGCTCTAGACGCATACGCCATTTCGGGTTGGCTTCTCCACCAGTTTAGCCAATCATTCCAGTTGCCTCTGATGTCTATATCATCGCCACCGATACCACCGCCTGTTACTATTTGTGTTTGGGTCTCAAAAACGGGATTAGGTCCCATGCATGAAGGATTCCATCGAGTGTCTGCCTCCTGTTCTGTACATACCTCTGTAGTATGACTATTAAATGCTGTAATACCTCTATGAAACATATTATTTCGCTCTGAAGCATGCCCTACTGCATCGTCGCCGCCTTGTGTACGGAATATATTTCGGAAGGGAGTATGCCATATAAGCTGCTTGTTAGGAGCTTGCATTCCTAGTACAGAATCGTAACTAGTGGGTACATCGTAATCCGAAATAAACTGGGTATGAAAGTCATTCCAGTTGTTTTGTACAGGTACGGGTACAGGTATCACTTTTACTAGGTTTTGAGAAAAAGCAATAGAGCTAAAACCTATACAAAATAGCTTCAATAAAAATGAAGGAGCAGTTTTTAGTAACATAGCAAAAAAAGTAAATTAGAAAGCATATAAATAAATAAGTAACTGGTTGTAAATTTAATAATAAAAACAAATATATGGTATAAAATTTCAAATTTTAATACATAGATTATCAATGCATAATAAAACGGCTTTTATAAATGTAGGACTTATTGCTTACAATAACGAGCAAAATAGTATATTTGCCGCAGCACTAATTTTATTTTACCTACAAAACTATGCAATCCATCAAAGAAATACTACAGCGTTCCATAGATGTAAAAATACGTCTTATGGAAGAGGAAGAGTTATTACTTTCTATAAAAAAAACAGTGGAGATAGTAACCCAATCGTTGCAGGCAGATCATAAAATATGGTTTTGTGGAAATGGGGGTTCTGCTGCCGATGCCCAACACCTAGCTGCGGAACTGTCAGGGCGTTTTTACCATGATAGAGATCCTTTGTTTGCAGAAGCACTGCACGTAAATACGTCTTACCTTACGGCTGTAGCCAATGATTATGGCTACGATGTAGTGTATTCGCGCCTCATGAAAGCTAAAGCTAGAGAAGGAGATGTATTGTTTGCAATTTCTACGTCGGGTAATTCCATAAATATCATCAATGCTATGGTAGCTGCCAAAGAGCGAGGTGCGATAGTAGTAGCGATGACAGGCGAGACTGGTGGTAAGATGAAAGAACATGCAGATATATTACTAAACATGCCATCTACGGATACGCCACGTATACAAGAATGCCACATCGTAGTAGGACATATTATATGCCAGTTAGTAGAAGAAGCTTATTTTAATTTTTGATATACCTGCACTATCCCATGATTATAGGAATTATAAAAGAAGGAAAACTCCCTTACGATAAGCGTACTCCACTCACCCCAACTGATGCGGTACTACTACAACAAAAATACCCTACTATAAAGGTAGTAGCAGAAAGTTCGGCACATCGTTGTTTTAGCGATGCAGAATACTCGTCCCTAGGCATAGAAGTAGTACAGGATATACGTATCGCAGATGTACTACTAGGAGTAAAAGAAGTACCCATAAAAGAATTGCATGCGAATAAGACATATCTATTTTTTTCCCATACCATAAAAAAACAAGAGTATAACCGCGATTTGTTGCAAGCTATCATCGCTGGTAATATACGCCTCATAGATTATGAATGCCTAGTAGATGAGAAAGAAAACAGAATCATAGGGTTTGGAAAGTTTGCGGGGATTGTAGGAGCGCACCATGGATTACGTACTTTCCTAAAAAGAAAAAATATACGCCTGCCACTCGCTCATGAAGTGAAAGACTATGCAGCCTTAATAAATAGTTATACTGATTATATTTTACCCCCTCTAAAAATAGCCGTAACAGGCAGTGGAAGAGTAGCCAAAGGTAGTATCGATTTATTACAAAAAATAGGAATAACCCAAGTAACCAAAGAAGAATATTTGACGGCTACAGCTACTACGCCTGTATTTTGCCAGCTTACTTCCAAAGATTATTACCAACACAAAGATAATAAACCGTTTGATAATACCTATTTCCATGAATTTCCACAGGAGTATGTTTCTACTTTTCTACCTTATACGAAAGTGACGGATATACTCATGAATGGTATATTTTGGAAAGAAACGATTCCCAAATTTTTCTCTTTGCAAGATATAAAAAGTTCGGATTTTCATATCGAGACTATTTCGGACATCAGCTGCGACATCGACGGCTCTATCCCTTGTACTATCCAAGAAACACACATAGACGATCCTATTTTTACGTATCATAAATACAAAGATTGTATCACGAACTGGGACGATACGGACGGTATAGACATCATCGCAGTAAGCAATATGCCTTGTGAGCTACCCATAGATGCTTCCATAGAATTTAGCAACGCTTTGATAAGTAAAGTATTGCCAGAATTTCTAACCGAAAACAGTATTTTATTACAAAAAGCTACTATCGCGAGCAATGGAACACTACAACAAGATTATGCGTACCTCACAGACTACTTAAAAGGACTTGAATAAAACGGTATGCGCATCATCTTACAACGAGTGACAGAAGCTTCTGTATGTATAAATAACCGAGTGCATGCAAGTATTAGTAAAGGACTAGTAGTACTAGTAGGCATCACCAACGACGATACACTAGCGGATATAGAATGGGCAGTAAGTAAAATATGCCACTTACGGATATTTGCAGATAAAAATGGACAGATGAATATTTCATTGATAGACACAATGGGGGAAGCACTAGTAATAAGTCAGTTCACACTATTTGCTTCCACTAAAAAAGGAAATAGACCTTCTTTTCTACAAGCTGGTAGCCCGAGTTTTGCTACGAAGATGTATGAGATATTTTGTAAAGAACTGAGCACTATGCTCGCCAGAGAAATAGCTACTGGTGTTTTTGGAGCAGACATGCAGGTTTCTCTTATCAACGATGGCCCTGTAACCATCAGTATAGATACTAAAAATAAAGAATAATAAGAACTATAGTTATTTTCCATAAAAAAAAATGAAAAAAATAGCACGCAAACAACACGTAATCCATTTTTTGTTAATCGCCTCTGTGTTGCTCCTTGTGGCATTCATCAGCAATTTTACGTTTTTTCGTTGGGATTTATCCGACGATCACAAGTATAGCCTTACGCCTACTACCAAGCAGCTTTTACAAAAAATAGAAGATAAGCTAGAAGTAAAAATATACCTAGATGGCGACATGCCCGCATCGTACCGAAAACTAAAAAGTGAAATAAAATACGTATTAGATGAATGCAAAGCGTATTCTAACAACATAGAATATGTATTCATAAACCCCCAAGAAAGCTCCTCACAAGCCGAAAGAGATAGCCTCGCCGCAGAGCTATATCGTAAAGGGCTGGTATACTCCCAAATAACCGAGAAAGAAAAAGATGCGGCTAGTATGCAAGTGCTATGGCCAGGTGCTATCGTGAATTATAAAGGCAGAGAAATGAGTCTTAATTTTTTGGAAAATAGTCAAAGTTACTTACCTCGTGAAGTACGAATAGCCAATAGTATTACGAATCTGGAATACTCGTTAGCCAATGTAATACACCAACTAAACCAAGTAGTAAAACCTAAAATAGGCTTCATACAAGGGCATGGAGAACTAAATCCAGCTTCTACTTTTGGGATATACAAGGCGTTGGAGGAATTTTATAGTATAGAATACATCACTATCGCTAACAAGCTGGACGCACTACTAGGCTGCAAAGCTATCATCATCGCAGACCCAAGTACGGCATTTGATGAAAAAGATAAATTCATCATCGATCAATTTATCATGAAAGGAGGTAGATCGCTGTGGCTGGTAGAAAGTACGAGTGCAAAGATGGATAGCCTCAATAGGCATGAAGAATTCCTAGCTACTCCTATGGAACTAAACCTTACGGATCAACTGTTCAAATACGGTGTACGGATAAGCCCTAACTTGGTAATGGACTACCAGTCTGCTGCTGTGCCTATCATCGACGGCATAGAAGGAAACCAACCCGTATACACGAATTATAATTTTGCTTTCCTACCATTGCTGGATACTGCCCAAAAACACCCCATTACCGACAATATAGGACTAGTACGTGCAGAGTTTGCTTCTAACCTAGAAACAGTAGGAGCAAAGGATATTACGAAAACTATTTTGTTAAAAAGCTCTAAACTATCCAAAATAATGCCCAACCCTACGAGAGTAAGCATAAACATCGTTCGGGAGAAACTTCCTGCAAGCTATTTCAATAGTGGAAGCCAGAATATTGCCGCTTTGCTAGAAGGGAATTTTACGTCTATTTTCCAACACCGAGTGCCTGCATTGATAGCAGAGGATAAAGAAATACGATTCGTGGATAAATGCGCAAAACCGAACAAAATGATAGTAATAAGTGATGGCGATATTATAAAAAATGAAGTCGGTAAAAATGGTAATCCTATTGCAGATTTGGGAGACGACAGATTCCTAGGCAGAGGGCTGTATGGTAATAAAGATTTTGTAGTGAATGCTATTAATTATTTGTGTGATGATAGTGGATTATTACTAGCCCGTTCTAAAAACATACCCATGCGACTGCTCGACAAAAGCAAGGTAGAAAGTTCTAGTTTTACGTACCAATTAGTGAACGTGTTAGCTCCTTTATCTATCATCTTACTAATAGCTATCGCACTGATTAGTTGGAGAAGATTTCATTATGCAAAATAAACCAAACTACTTATGAACTTACAACAACGATTAGCCTCTTTTGAGCAGTTAGGCACTTATTTCCGATTGCTTGCTAGTACTCCACCTTCGCCCGAAATGAGCGACTATGCTGGTATTTTACAAACTGCCATCTACAAAAACCCTTGGCTAGATACTACTATGCTACAGCTAGCACTGTGTAACTGGGCTAGTATGCTTACAAAAGATAGTCTAGCTAGTTTTTGTGCCTCTTACAACCTACCTTTGGACAGTAAAGAGGAAAATATATTGATTATTTCGGCTGGTAACGTTCCTTTTGTTGCTTTGCATGACATAGTGTGCGTATTACTAAACGGGTATACTGCTATTGTAAAAATATCTCACCAAGATGCAGGACTTACCAAACTGGTGTACCTTTTATTACTAAAAATAAACAAAGAATGGGCTAGTAAACTGGTGATAGAAGAAGAAATGATACCTAAAAATACAAACTTGCAAGCCATAATAGCTACTGGCAGTAATAACTCGGCACGGTATTTTGAGCATTATTTTGGTAAATACTCGCATATTATCCGCAAGAATAGGACTTCTATCGCTGTACTAAATGGGCAAGAAACCGACGCAGAAATAAAAGAATTATTACTAGATATCACTACTTACTATGGGCTAGGCTGTAGGAATGTAGCCAAACTATTCTTGCCACAAGGCTACGACATAGTACGTTTGTGTAGTATTTTAGAAAAAGAAGAATGGCTATTAAGCAACCACCATTACGGCAACAACTACCAATACCAACGAGCGATATACCTCATGAATCTAGTACCACACTACGATACTGGTACGATGCTACTGGTGCAGAGCGAGGAACTACACAGCCCTATTGCTATGTTGTATTATAGTTTTTATGATAATATTACAGAGGTAGAAAACTGGTACACTGCTCATAAACAAGAAATCCAATGTGTGATAAGTAATAATCTTATAGAAAATAGTATTGATTTTGGCACTGCGCAGCAGCCTAGTTTATTACAGTTTGCAGATAATGTAGATACAATGCAGTTTATACAAAAATTAAATACTAATTGAGGGGTTTTGTTTTTTTGAATTTAGAAAGTCGAGGGGTTTGTACTAGTTCGTAGCTTACTTTTTTATACGGAATTTCGAGGTACATACTATTTTCGGTAGAAAGAAATTTTATATCTTCATCAGGGAATATGCCGTATAGTTTTAAATCATTGTCCACCCAAGAGTAGCCTTTGAAATTAATAGCAGATTCCCAATATTCTACATTAATCACACGTGGGGTATAGCTAGTAGGAATTCCGCCAATAGAGATAAGCAAGGAGTCGTTTTTGCGTTTTTCGGCATCTCCGATATAGCTAGGTACTACGGGTTTTACGATTATTAATCTATCTCTTTCTATTTGTATAGGATTATTAGAAGTGATGCTAATGGTGTCGCGTATGATGAGTGTGGGCATTACTTGCTGGGTCATTGTGGCTTCGCTTTTAGGTGCTACGGGCTGTCGCTTGTCTACGATAGTGTCGCTTTCTGTAAATACAAACTCATCGGTATTTAAAAACGAAAATTTAACATTATTCAGAAAAATAAAAAAGACAATAAAACCAGCAAATAACCCTACTAATAAGCCAACTAAAAAAGTAGAAAAGCGTTTGAATATATTCATAATAAAAAATAATTTTATCTCTTTTTGCCTCGTTTTTTGAACAATGCGTGCAGAGGTTTTACGTAGTCTGTTTCGGTACTTACTACTACACAATCTACTTGGTGTTTTCGAAAAACTTGCGTAATATTTTCTATGTGTTTGGTATAATGGTCGGCATATTGTTGCATTATTTTTTTATTGCTGGTGTCTAGCCAAAACATTCTACCTGTTTCTTTATCCATCACTGGTAGTAATCCACAGTTAGGGATAGTATGTTCTAGGGTATCCGATACACACACACTTACTAGATCGTGTTTTTTGGAAGTGTAGCGTAGGCTATCTTCAAAAGGTGGGGCAATAAAATCGGATAATAGTAGTACAGTAGCTTTATTTTTAACGAATTTGTTCAATTGGTCGAGTCCTTTGCTAATGTTTGTTTTAGAGCCTGTGGGTTCGAAAGCTACTATCTCTCGAATGATGTGGAGTATGTGGGATTTTCCTTTTTTGGGTGGAATAAATTTTTCTACTTTATCTGTAAATAATAACAATCCTATTTTATCTTTATTTTGAAGGGCAGAATAAGCTATTACGGCCGCTATTTCAGTGATGTATTCTTTCTTTCCTTTTTCGCCTGCACCTATGCTTCCCGAGGCGCTACAATCTATTACTAGCATCAGGGTCATTTCTCGTTCTTCGTCGAATACTTTTACAAAAGGCGTATTAAACCTAGCGGTTACATTCCAGTCGATGGTTCTAATTTCGTCGCCAGACTGGTAGTCTCTTACTTCTGAAAAACTCATTCCTCGCCCCTTAAATGCGCTTTGATAATCTCCAGCAAATAGTTCGTTGGAGAGTTTTTTGGCTACTATTTCTAGTTTACGCACTTTTTTTAGTATTTCTTCTACGGTGATTTTGGACATACGTTTCTACAAAATTTCATATTTATGACTTGGCAGTAGCTCGAAAATAGTCACAGCAAGTGGCTCACGGGCATCTAGTCGCTCTACTTTTAGTATATAATTAGTATCTATGCTATTGAAATACCAATAGTCCATGCCATTCGCGGCATTATCGTTTATTTTTAGAAAAGCGGTGCCTGCCCGTTGGTACTTAAACGTAATATTATTGTATACGAATGTACCATTCACAGCAGCACGATAGTTGCGCAAATCTGCTTCGGTGATACCTATTTCTTCCATGCGCTTGGTAGCTATTTGTAGGTAGGCTTGCCAGTTAGTTTGGGATTGGGTGAATAAGCAGAATTTTTTATTCCCTGCATCTAGTTCGTATTGGTACCATACTTTTCCACTTTCGCTAAACGTATCTTTGCGGGTTACTTGTGTATCAAAATCTTCGGCAGGGTTGCCATAGTTCATTAGTTTTACGATAGAATTTATCTGTAAGCCTGCGATGCTACCCGATCCTATCAGATTAGTAGAAGGAACGGTTTCAATTCCTAATCTGACTTTATTTTTATTATATATAAAGAAACCTCCTGCAAATGCAGCCCCTACGATGAACAAGCTAACTATAAGACCCATATATGTGTAATGTAATTTTTAAGCATAAAAAAAACAAAAATACAATTTTATAAAAACAAAAGTAAGAATAATGGTAATAAAATTAATTTATCCTGCCCAACCTTCTCTATCTAGGCTTCGGAATTGTATTGCTTCGGCTATGTGCTTGGTTTGTATGGTGGGCGAATTCTCTAAATCTGCTATCGTTCGTGCTACTTTTATAATCCTATCGTAGGCTCTTGCAGATAGTTTTAGGCGTTGTATAGCGGTTTTTAGTAGGTTTAATCCTTTTTCGTCTAGCTGTGCATATTCTTGTAAATTTTGAGAACTCATCTGTGCATTACAAAATATACCATTGGAATTTTGGAATCTTTCTTTTTGGATTAGTCTTGCTTTTATTACTCTTGCGCGTATGGTAGTGGAGTTTTCTAACGAGGGTTTTTGGGTAGTGAGTTCGTCTATTTCTACGGGGGTTACTTCTACGTGCAAGTCTATCCTATCCAGTAGTGGGCCAGATACTTTGTTTAGGTATCTTTGTACGGTGCCTGGTGGGCATACACATTGCTTGGTAGGGTGGTTGTAATAGCCGCAAGGGCAAGGGTTCATAGCAGCGATGAGCATAAAACTTGCTGGGTATTCTACCGAAAATTTTGCTCTGGATATGGTCACTACTCTATCTTCTAGTGGCTGTCGGAGTACTTCTAGGACAGTACGTTTGAATTCGGGCAATTCGTCCAAAAATAGTACGCCATGGTTCGCCAACGATATTTCGCCAGGTTGGGGGGTATTGCCTCCTCCTACTAGTGCTACATCGCTTACGGTATGGTGGGGCGCTCGGAATGGGCGTTGGGTAATGAGCGAACCTGCTCGGGTTGTTTTGCCAGCTACGGAGTGTATTTTGGTAGTTTCTAGTGCTTCTTCGAGCGTCATGGGAGGCAGTATGGTGGGCATTCTTTTGGCTAGCATACTTTTGCCCGATCCTGGCGGCCCTATGAGTATGGCGTTATGCCCTCCAGCGGCAGCTATTTCTAATGCACGTTTTATATTTTCTTGCCCTTTTACATCGGAAAAATCGAAGGGTAGCGAGGTCACTTGTTGGTTTATTATATCTTGTATATCCATGGATGTTGGAGTAAAGATTTTTTTATCTTCTAAAAAATCTACTACTTCTTTGATATTTTCCAGCCCGTATACTTCTATCCCATCTACTACCGATGCTTCGATAGCGTTTTCTTTTGGTAAAATAATGCCTCTGAATCCTTCTTTTTTGGCTTGTAAAACAATAGGGAGAGCGCCTTTGATGGGCTGTAACTTGCCATCTAGTGACAGCTCTCCCATTATAATGTATTCTTTTAGTTTTTGGGTAAATAATTGTTCCGAAGCTGCTAGTATTCCTACTGCCATGGTGAGGTCATAGGCAGAGCCTTCTTTACGAATATCTGCTGGTGCCATATTGATAACGATGCGTTTGCCTGGCATACGAAAGTCGTTATTTTTTAAGGCTGCTTCTATGCGTTGCTGGCTTTCTTTGACGGCATTATCAGGCAGTCCTACCAGAAAAAATTTTGCTCCTGGTGAGATATTTACTTCTACCGTAATAGTGGTAGCAGTAATGCCATATACAGCGCTTCCAAACACTTTTATCAACATACTATATTATATATGTATAAATAAATTTTCGGTAGATTTACGTACTTTTTTAGCATTTAGTAGGTAGTCATTTTCTACGTCTCTATACCCAAGTACACATACTACGCTGGACTGTAGCCCTAGTTTATCTAATTCTAATATTTCGTCTAATTTTTCAGGTACAAAACCTTCCATTGGCGTACTGTCTACTTCTTCCAAGGCTGCTGCCACCATTATATTACCGAGTGCAATATAGGTTTGTAACATTGCCCATTTTTGTGCTTGATCTGCGTCCATGTTTAGTACGAATCCTAGGCACATATTTTTGAATCCTTCTAGGCTTTCGGTAGTTACATTACGGGTAGCTGCGATAGTTGCTATGTAAGCGTCTACGGTAGCTGCATCTATGGTTTTTAAGGTACAAAATACTACTACTGCATGCCCTTCTACTATTTGAGGCTGGTTATAACATGCGGGTTGTATTTTCTTTTTGGTTTCTGGGTCGGTGATTACTATAATCTTGTAGGGCTGTAGCCCTAGCGAAGAAGGTGATAAGCGGGTAGCTTCTAGTATGGTGTTTAGTTTTTCTGGTGCTATTGCGTTGCCGTTCATTCTTTTGGTAGCATATCGCCAGTTTAATGCTGCTAATAAGTTCATTTTAGAGATGGTTTTTTTAATAATTAATAGAAAGGTGCAAATTTAGATTAAAATATCCAACTTACAACATTATTTAGTGCGTTGTTTATGGTAGTTTATAAATCTATTTTATTTATTTCAGCCATTAGCTTATTTGTTTCTATAAGGGCAACAATGATTTTTTGGTAATGAAATATATCTTCCAATTCTAATGTTCTTTCTTTTCTATCTTTTAGCCATTTTTGGGCTGGCTGGTAGCCTCCTATGTAGAAGTCCCAAGCTGCTAGGGGCACATTATCAAAATATTGCGTATCGTTTATATATAAGTAATAAAGTGCGTAAGTTCAAGTAATAAATGCAACTTTGGGAGCGATTTTGAAAGACTTTAGTTTTGTTAAAAAGAAAAGAGAAAATAAATTCTCTTTTCTTTTGTTTAGAAGTTAAATTTTTATCAACTTTGCTCCTCGACCAAAAATTGCAAACTATGAGCCATTTAACCTCGAAGCAAAGATACACAATTGCTCAAATAAAATCCAAAAAATATAGTCAGACGGCGATTTCTATCGCGATTGGTAAAGATAAAAGTGTGGTTAGTAGAGAATTAAAACGTAATAAAGATGAACGAGATTGTGTTTATCGTAGTGAATTAGCACAAAAAAAGTGTTTAGATCGCCATAGTAGTAAACGTAAGAAGATACGGCTTACGGACAGTATTAAATCTTTAATAGTTAGTCAATAAAATCTGCATTATAGCCCTGAACAAATTGTGGGTAGAGCTAAACATGACAAGATAGCTTGTGTTTCTATAGAAAGTACTTATCGAACATCTAACCAAAGAACATAAAAACATCAGTATCCAAAGCTTAAACCCCGATACATTGTTTTTTCAATCTACCCATTCTGCTTCTAAAACAGTACCCATCGTACCATTAGTAAAAATAATAGAAGATAAAACCTATACATTGGAGAAGAACATAACCTGTATCCCTTCCCAAATAAACATAAGAGGCCCTTCTGCTATTTTGGATACTTTGCAAGCTATTTACAGCTATCCTGTTGATTATAAAGCATCAGACACATCTAAACAAGCATTATTACAGCTACCGAATGAAGAAATAGTATTGCCCATCAATAGTATAAAAGTAGTAGCAAAAT
>JAYUJA010000218.1:0-1336 GCA_043765495.1 Bacteroidia bacterium | reverse complement strand
AACAAAAGAAAAGGGAATTTATTTTCTCTTTTCTTTTTTACAAAACTAAAGTCTTTCAAATTGCTCCCAAAGTTGCATTTATTACTTGAACTTACAAAACATAAACGGGTAATTTATTCATAAGACGGTTTTAAAGCAAAGATAATAATTTTACAACTAAACAAGTCCTTTATAAAGAATCTATATTTACTGACTTTTATCTTGCTATTGTAGTTATATTTTACACAACTAGTGTTACCTTATTTATGTCCAAATATTTACCGTATATACTTTTATTTAGTTCTAATTTAATATTCGCTATCAACTTCACTGCCGCCAAAAAAGTGATGCATTTGTACATTGAGCCTATGGCTTTTATAGGTATGCGAGTAGTGGCAGCAGCTTTCTTATTTTGGATATATAGCTTTTTAAAACCACAAGAAAAAATACAAAAATCCGATTGGTGGCGGCTACTAGCTTGTGCGATATTCGGAGTAGCATTGAATCAAATGTTGTTTTTCAAAGGACTAGACTGGACAAGCCCCATCAATGCTTCTTTGATAATGACTATCACGCCTATCACGGTAGTAATAGTATCTGCAATACTACTGCGTGAAAAAGTGACTTTCATACAATTACTCGGTATAATAATGGGCTGTATAGGAGCAATAGGGATTATTTTATATGGAAAAGAAATACATTTTTCGGTTCAAAGTAGGTGGGGCGATGTACTCGTATTGATCAATGCTGCTAGCTATGGGCTGTACCTAGTAATAGTAAAACCCTTGCTCAAAAAATACGAAAGTACTACGGTGTTGAAATGGATTTTTCTACTAGGAATACCGATGGTAGTACCATTTGGATACGAGGGGTTTGGACTTATAAACTGGGCTTCCTTGCCGATGTATATTATAGGAATCATAGCGTATGTACTTGTTTTTGTTACTTTTTTGGCGTATCTTTTTAATGGTATAGCACTCCAAAAAATAAATTCTACTGTGGTGAGTTCCTACATTTATTTACAGCCTATACTAGCTACTATCATCGCTACCACGTTTAATAACGAAACCATTAGTTGGCAGAAGCTTGTAGCGGGCTTGTGTATATTCGTTGGCGTATACCTAGTAAGCAAGCCTACTATTGCCAAATCTTAATTTTTTTATTCCTTTTTTTATAATTTGTAAGTTCAAGTAATAAATGCAACTTTGGGAGCAATTTTGAAAGACTTTAGTTTTGTAAAAGAGAAAATAAATTCTCATTTTCTTTTGTTTAGAAGTTAAATTTTTATGAACTTTGCTCCTCGACCAAAAATTGCAAAAACATGAGCCATTTAACCTCGGAGCAAAGATACACAATT
>JAYUJA010000217.1:0-12085 GCA_043765495.1 Bacteroidia bacterium | reverse complement strand
AAACTGTTTTTGCTTGGTTGGATACGTATAAGCGAATTCTAATTCGCTTTGAATATAAATCGCAAAACTTTAAAGCTTGGCTATATTTAGCTGCAACTTTAATCAATTTAAGAACAAAAATCAACTAAACAAGTCCATTAAAAAAGGAATAGACTTAGTGTTTACTGATTCATATGGTTTGCTGTAAACTCCGCTAATTACATAGCCATCACGGGCGTTATTGGGGATAAGATGACTCATTTGATCTCTTTTATCCGAATCGTATTTTTTTTTCCAGCGAACAGTAGCATCACCATCTAATTCCATTACTACTAATCTGCTTACAATAGTATCCTGTACATCATCTAATGTAAACTCATCATCGTAGCAAATAATAAAGCCATCGTTATTGAGATTTGGTATAATAGAACGTCCTAATCCTCCATATTCGCCTCGTATTACTTTTGCCCACACTACATTACCATTACCTGGGTCTAGTTTGAGTAACATGGGCGTAGTACCACCTAAATAGCCATTACCATAGCCATAAGCATAGTAATAGCCATTTTGTTCTAGTATGTCAGATCCATCTTCATCGCCTTGCATACCGAATGTTTTGGACCATACTATATCCCCATCAGCGGTAAGTTTTAGTACGAATATAGAAGCTTGCCCATTGCTTAACGAGCCGCTGGTTCCGATTGCTATAAGGTGGTTGTCTTGTGTTTGTTTTACTTGTATTAGTCTATCGTAATAATATCCTCCATTGGCATGGTCACCATATATTTTTCGCTATCTTACTTCTAGGTTACTATTGAGCTTGGTGATAGTACCATCGGAATGATCCGATCCAATGACCAAATAACCGTTATCATTGGTAGGTGTGATACGGGACGTTAAGTTAATGTTCATGTCCATGGTTACTTGCTGCAAAACATCTCCATTGTTATTTATTTTTACTAACCCGTCTTTTCCTCTTGCGTCCCACATAGAAGTTCCTACAAGGGTACTCGTAGCGATGATATAGTTACCATCATGGGATGGGCAAATAGTGTATCCGCTTGTAGCTTTGAAAGGAGAGACGAGTGTACTGGTGTACAATTTTTGAAACGTTTGTAATTGAGCAGATGCAACAAAGGTACTTACAAGAAGTACCAATAGAAGTAATTTTTTCATAAAAAACAATAAAAGTAGTTTTGGAATAGGTAGATAAAAATAGGTAACGAATTATTGCTATCAAATAACATTCCAAAACAGCTATAATCGATAGATGATATACGAATAAATTTAAGATGTATGAATAGCGTTGGACTTCCTTGTCCAACGCAAAAGATTTTTTACCTTCTCGCTGGTGGGTTTTTAGCAAAGTTTTCGAGTAGTTCGTCTATTTTGGCAGGGGTTAGGTTTTCGTAATAGTCGTTGCCTACTTGAAACATTGGGGCGTATCCACAAGCGCCGAGGCATTCTACTCCTTTTATCGTAAATTTATTGTCGGCGGTGGTTTGTCCTACTTTTATTTGTAATTTATTTTCTAGGTATTCTATCGTATCTTCTACACCACGTAGTACGCAAGGCCCAGTCCTGCACACTTCTATCAGTACTTCGCCTACGGGCTGTGTGTTGTACATACTGTAGAAAGTAGCTACTTCGTACACTTCTATCGGTGTGATGCCTATTAGCTGGGCTACATAGTCCATGGTGGCAGCACTTAAATAGCCATTGCATTCTTGCTGTGCTATGTGTAATACTGGTAGGAGGGCAGACTTATGTTTGCCTTCGGGGTATTTTTGTAGTATTCTTTGTACTTCTTTTAGTCCTTCTGGAGATAGCTGGGTAGTGGGGTTTATGGTAGTCATATTATGATAGGGATAACGGTAATAGTTTAAAATAATTCACTTAAAAAATCAACTGGGGCATCTATTTCTTTTTTAATCTCTTCGGTGATATAATCCTGTATCTCGGTTACTTGTGAAATCAATATTTGGGTGATATCTTTCCATATTTGTTCTTTTTTGTCTTCGTTGTTGTACTCATAGCTTTTTTCCATTAGTAAGCTACAGATACTACTATAACTACTAAATTGGTATTCGGCTGGGGTGGAA
This sequence comes from Bacteroidia bacterium, assembly GCA_043765495.1. Classification (GTDB taxonomy): domain Bacteria; phylum Bacteroidota; class Bacteroidia; order JAYUJA01; family JAYUJA01; genus JAYUJA01. The sequence continues at coordinate 10,004 of JAYUJA010000217.1, read as the reverse complement.
GATCCTTTGATGAACTCGTCCAGTGCTTCGGTAGATTGGTCGTCTAGTAGGCTTACTACATGGAGCAGCGAAGTAAGTCTTTTTAGAGACGAGAAATGGGTCTGTAATTTTACATCTTGTACTATCTGTTCTAATAAATTTTGGATAGTGTGCAAGCTATTTTCTAGGGGCTGAATAGATAATTCGGATAGTATGCTAAAATATTTATGGTACGTACCCATCAAGTAGCTTCTAGGCGAGTAGGAAAGCGAGTAATAAAACTGTGCTGTTTCGAGTGCTTCTAATCTATTACTCCAAGGCTGCTCCGTGATGAAGGCATAATGTTCCAAGCACAATGCTTTTTCAAAGGCTACGTTAGGCTCCGCTTTTCCGTATCCTTCTTCTATTTCTGCTTGTCTGGCACTTCCTTTGAGTATTTGCGAATAGGTTTCTTTGTAAGCGTCGTGTTGGGTTAGCTGTTGGAATCCGAGTTCTATTTTATTGCCTGCTCTGATTTCTAATATTACTACTGGGATTAGCTGTCCGATAGTGAATATTTTTTCTGGATTCAGTGCTGGGTCATTGTTTTGGAATAGATTACTGATGTGTATCATGCCGTCTACTTTGCCCAGATCTACAAATAGTCCGAAGGTGGTGATGCTTTTTACTACTCCTTTGTATACTTGTCCTTTTTGTAATTCTTTTATTCTTGCTTCTTGCACTTCTGGAGTCACAAGTAGGTGTTTTGCTAGTCGTTGGGAAAGTATTATTTCTTTAAAATCCTTACTATATTTTTGTATTATTACGTGTAGTTCTGCTTGTGGGTTGTTCCAATAATATCGAAACCAGTAGTCTTCTAGGTTTAGTTTTGGTAAGAAAGCTTTTATACCGCTATGTTCGGGGAGTTCGCACCAGTAGCCCGAACCATTTTTCTCGATGATTACTGCTTTTACTAATCCTTGTTTGGCTTGTGTATTTTGGATATTTTCCCATATTTCTTCGGTATGCGGGTAGTTGTACTCTGTATTGGTAGGTTCGAGGGTAATAAGGTCTTTACTATCTATATTTTTCCAATTAAAAAAGGGCTGCGAAGTAGCTATTGGGTAGGTATAGAATAGCTGTAGCGCATGTTTGATTTTGGTTTCTTGGTAGGCTTTATTATCGTTGTAGTAAGCTTGTAGTCGGTAGAAAGCACTTTTGCATAGTAGGCTATGGATATTCTGTCCCACTTTGTTGGTGATAGTGGCTTCCAAGTAGGTGAGGGTAGCTAGGTCTTTTATATCCTGGCTACGCTTGTAGTTCATGTATTGGTTTATCTGGTAGTTGTTATGAAAAAGGGATTTTTTAAGTAATTGTTTTCTAAATCGGATTACTTTTAGGTAATCTTTTGTTTTTAGATGTTCTAGCCCTTGTGTATATTTATCAAAATAACCTTCGTATCCTAGTATTTTTAAGCATTGGATTAGTAAGTTATTGTCTAGCACTTTCTCGTCCGAAAAGCGGAATAGATAATACAATGTCAATAAGTTTTCTTCGTAGTTAGGAATATCTAGTCCATGTTTTTGTAATAATTCCAAGCTATTATTCACTAATTGTATTGCTTGCCCATCGGCTAGTATGGCTACTGCTTTTCTTATTTTGGTGAATTTGGTAACGACTTTGCTAGCTTTGGTTTGGTTTTTTTCTCGTTTGAAGGTATCTTTGAAGGTATTGGTAAAGCCACTATTCAGTATCCAGTTTTCGCAGGCTAGTAGTATATCTATCAAGGCTACTGTTTCGTGGTACACTAGTTCTTCTAGGTTTTTTACGATATGGCTTTCTAGGGCATTACAATACGATAGCACCCATTTTGCTTGCTTATTATCGTAATCATAAAATAATTCTCTTAATACTGGATTGCTTATTTTATCGTGTTTCCAAGAGTGGAAATATTTTTGTATATCTTCTTCATTAGAAACAAAATATTCAATAGTTTCATAGTAGGGGTTTACATAATCCTGCTGTATGAGGTGTAGTATTCCATTATCTATACGTTCTAACCTACAAGCTATTATATCTGGTTGAAATTTTTTACCTATTTGTCCTGGTAATAATCGAGTTGCATATTCTCGTTCGTCTTCGCCTAATAGTATTATCCGTTTGGTACTGTCTTTTCCTTCTTCTATGCGTAAAAAACGAAAATCGTACACTTCTCCCATTCGGTAGTGAGAATGTAGGGGCTGCTGTACGCGTTGAAAACGTGGGCGTGCGCTTTCGGTATACCCTACGAAACGGCATTCTACTACATCGTCTGCTAAAAAGCTATCTCCTTCCCAATAGTATTTAGGGATACGGAAGGTTTCATTTGCTTCGTTACGGATAATATAAAATTGCTTGTCGTACTGGGTTTTACTCATCATATTATCCACAGTTTTTTGGAAATAGAAAAAATAAATTTCTCCTATATCGTATTTCAGGGGTGTCGATTTCGTATAGCTAGCAGTAGGTACAATAGTATTACTTTTTATAATAGTGACGGACTTATAAGAAGCATTTTCTCGTGGGCGCTCTAGCACACTTAATGTCCATTTACCAGTAGCATCCTTTGATTGTATTTTACATGGGATACGGGCACTCCAAGCTCCATTAATAGAGGTTACTTCATGTTCTTTTCCATACTTATCGCTCACTACGTATAAAGTGTGATTAAAAGCTATCGCTTCTTTTCTAATAATTTGAAAGGTATAGGTTTTACCTATTTCATAAGAGTTGGTTTCCATTTTTAATATTTAATGATTTGGTTATATTTAAGTTGAAATACTACGGGTGTTTTTAAAGTTGTAAACTTAACTGCAAAAATAGTATTTTATTTTTATTATCCTATTACTTTATTTATTTACAAACAATAGTAGTATGTAGGGCTTTATAGAGTTATTTTACTACTAATAAAGGGATTAATTGTATTATTTACCTACTAAAATAAGTTATTTTACAAAGTGCTTTTATTTTACATTTGCGCTTATCTTAATTTTTAAAATTTTTATATAATATGGAGCTAGTAATTAAAAATCTACAAAAAACATACAGTAATGGCGTCCAAGCATTGAACGATGTAAGCCTTACTATCACCGAAGGCATGTTCGGACTATTAGGGCCTAATGGTGCTGGTAAAAGTACCCTCATGCGTACTATTTCTACGTTACAGGAGTCGGATAGTGGTACTATATCGCTAAATGGGGTGGACGTGGCTACGAATAAAGATACTATACGGGGCTTACTTGGCTACCTACCCCAAGAGTTTGGCGTATACCCAAAAGTGAGTGCCGTGGACTTGCTGAACCATATAGCAGTACTAAAAGGCGTAAATAATGCCAAAGAAAGAAAAGAACAAGTAGAAGCATTGCTAAACAGGGTGAATTTGTACAACTATCGTAGCAAGCATGTAAGCTCGTATTCAGGTGGTATGAAGCAACGTTTTGGCATCGCACAAGCATTATTAGGCAATCCGCAGTTGATTATCGTAGATGAGCCTACTGCTGGGCTAGACCCTGGGGAACGAAACAGATTCCATAACTTACTAGCCGAAATTGGAGAAAATAAAATAGTAATCCTATCCACCCATATCGTACAAGATGTAAGAGAATTATGTACCCAAATGGCGATTATCAACAAAGGGAATTTATTGTTCCACGGAACTCCTGATGCTGCTCTGGAAGCGTTGCAAGGCAAAGTGTGGGAAAAACAAGTAAGCAAAGAAGAACTACCAACCTATTTCGAAAACTATAAAATAATCTCTAATAAACTCATTGCTGGCAAACCTACTATCCATATTTATGCAGAAGACTCGCCTGCTGGCTTCCGACTAATAGAGCCAACCCTGGAAGATGTTTTTTTCTCGCACATTGTTTAGTTTTTGTTTTTTTACTTTTTCATACCTAAATCCCATTCCCATGTTTTTACATAGTTTTCTTTTTGAATTAAAATATTGGTTCAAAAGACCTTTGCTGTACGTATTTACGTTTTTTATGTTCTTGTTTCTATTTTTAGATTTAAGTAATGAGTTTTTTAACATCAGTGGCGGTAGTGACGAGGATTTACTAAAAGAAAATTCTGCCTACGCTATTCGTAATTTTTATGTTATTATGTCTTTACTTGCGCCTTTTTTTACCGCAGCTTTCGTAGCCGATGCCGCCCGTAAGGATATGGATAGCAATTTTGAACAAATAATAGCTACCACCAAGGTTACAAAATGGGATTTACTAATTCCTAAATTTCTAGCTTCTTTTTTAGTGGCCTGCTTACCATACTTGGGAATATTACTAGCGGATATACTAGCACAAGGCGCACCATGGATAGAAGCACGAAAACTAGCCCCTGTCTCTTGGGCAGCTCATTTTACTGCTATGGGGTACATCATTATCCCAAATACCCTACTGATGGGTAGTATACTGTACGTAGTAGCTGCGAATTTTAAGAACAATTCTGTGCACTACATTGGCGCCATAGGTATCATAGCATTGCGAGTAGTAGTAGGTACTTTTTCCGAAAAACTAGATAATAAAAGCCTAGGAGCTATACTAGAACCCTTCGGCGATGCTGCAACTAACCTACAAACAGAGAATTGGAATACGTTAGAAAAAAGCTACCGATCCATCGCACTCCAAGACGAACTACTATACAACCGACTGCTATGGGTAGCCGTAGCGATAGCAATATTCGCAGTAGGTTATTATTTTGTTTCTTTTACTAAAAAAAATACTACCATCACCAAAGATACTGAAAGCAATACAGTGAACAACTTGAGTGCCGCATTACCTACCGTACATACGCAAGCTACTAGCACGTGGCAGCACATCAAAGGACAAGTAAAAATAGACTGGCTAGCAAGTATACAAAGCCCTTTATTCCTTGTATTCATGGTATGTGGATTCTTAATAGCGATGATAGCTTTATTCAATGCCGATGTACTCTATGGACTAGAAACGTACCCCGTGACCTACCAAGTGATAGCAGGTGTAAATGGCTCTCTAGCGTTCTTTCAGATCATATTCATAGCTATTACATCGGGCGTATTATTATGGCGAGAAAAAGATGCTAAAATGAATGAAATATACGACGCTTTACCACACAAAACAGCAGTAGTATACGTATCCAAGTGGCTAGCACTAGTAGCAGGATTAGTGACCATGAATGTAGTATCGATACTAGTAGGCATTATCTACCAGCTGTGGAAAGGCTATACGGATATAGATATTACGCAATACTGCATGACATTCCTAGTATGGGGTACCGTCCGAGCTTTGTTTTTGAGTGCGCTAGCGATATTCTTACAAGCAATGTGTAATAACAAGTACGTAGGTATTTTCTTATTTTTTATTATATACATTGGAAAAAGCATTTTGTTAGCCGCATTAGATGTAAAAAGTAAAGTTTGGGATATATTCTACCTACCTGCTAGCCCTTATTCGGATATGAATAAATACGGGGATTTTATGGGGCAAAAAATTGCGTACGCTATCTATGGCGGTTTTTTAGCTATTCTATTATTAATCATCGGTAGCCAGTTGCTTGCAAGAGGTAAAAATGATAGTATAAAAGAACGATTCCTACAATTCAAAAACGGATTCAAACACCAAGCTATCGCTGTATTAGTTACTACGGTGGCTTTTATTGGAATGGGATACTACATCTATACCCAAACTACGGCACAATCCCGACAGTATACCAGAGAGGAAGAAATAGCTTCTAAAATACACTACGAAAAAACCTACAAAAAATACGAAACCCTAGCCCAACCTAGATTAGTAGATTTGAAATACAACCTAGATTTGTACCCCGAACAGCATACCATGAAAGCTACTACCAAGGCTATCTTAAAAAACAAATCACAAGAGCCCATCACTGAATTATTGTTATTAGTAGATTTCGAAGACGATTTTCAGCTTACCATTCCTACCGCTACCCTTACCAAAAAAGATACTATCTGCGATGTGTTAATCTATACTTTCGCACAGCCGCTAGCTCCACAGGATAGTTTCTACATGGAATATACCCTAGCCGTAAAAGACAAAGGACTAGAACCGAATATGACCGTAGTAGACAATGGTATTTTCATCAATAATGGAGCTATTTTTCCAACGATAGGCTATAAAGCTAGTGGGGAATTAGAGGATTTATCCGACAGAAAAGACAATAAATTACCTGCTAAAAGTGATGCTATGCCAGCGTTAGTACCCTTCGACAAATGTGGGCAAGCTTGTATGAAAAACTATATGGTAGATGGCGATTGGTGTACCATGGAAACCACTATTAGCACTTCTGCAAACCAAACAGCCATAGCACCAGGTAGCTTACTCAAAAAATGGAAAGTAGGCGATAGAAATTATTTCCATTACCAACTAGATAAAGCCTCGCTGCCGTTTTCATCTTTCCTATCCGCAGAGTATGAAGTAGCACGTGAAAAATGGAATGGCATAGACCTAGAAGTATATTATAATAAAAAACATGCGTATAATGTAAAAACTATGCTTACCGCCATGCGTACTTCGCTGGAATACTATACTACAAATTTTGGCCCTTACTACCACAAGCAAGCCCGTATCATCGAATTTCCTAATTATAGCAGCTTCGCACAAGCCTTCCCAGGTACTATGCCCTATTCCGAAAGTATAGGCTTCATCGCTAACCTAGAAAAGAAATCCGATATAAATATGGTACACTACGTAGTAGCCCATGAGATGGGACACCAGTGGTGGGGAGAACAAGTATGTGGCCCAGAAATGCAAGGTTCTAGCTGGCTATCCGAAAGTATGGCACAATATAGTGCCCTGATGGTAATGAAAAAACACTATGGAGAAGATATTATGTACAAATTCCTACGCTACGAACAACAAAGATACCTTGGCGCAAGAGCTAGCAATATGAAAGGCGATAAGCCATTATTAAGAGTAGAAAATGAATCGCATGTATTCTATCAAAAAGGAAGCGTAGTGATGTACCGACTAGCAAATATAATAGGAGAAGACAAGCTAAATACTGCCCTAAAACAATGGACAACCGAATTTGCTTACAAAGAACCTCCGTACCCTAATGCCTATACTTTACTAGCCGCTTTCCGTAGGAATACACCCGATAGCCTCCAAACCCTCTGGACAGAAAGCATAGAAGACATGATTACCTACAATCAAAAAATAAGTACTGTAACCATGAAACAATTGCCAAGCAAAGAATACGAACTCACTATACAAGTAGAAAGTAAAAAAATGCGAACCATAGAAGGAGCAAAAGACAAAACAGATATACTAAAAGAAGATATTAGTTTCAGCGATTTAGGGAAATTATTAGGCGAGAAAAAAGAAATACCTATGAACGACTGGATAGACATAGGCATTTTTAGCAAAGAAGACAAAGACAAAGAAGAAGTGCTAGGCAAAAAATTATACTACCAAAAACACCGCATCACCAAAAAAGACAACACCTTCGTAATAATCGTAAAAGAAAAACCCTACCAAGTAGCTATCGACCCTTATTATATGTGTTTAGATGAAAATTTAGTAGATAATTATAAGAAAGTAAACTAATATATCTAACCTATTTAATACATACTATCGCCATGATTACCCCCAGTAGTATCCAACAAGTAGTAGACAGCTGCCGCATAGAAGAAGTAATAGGAGATTTCGTCACCATTCGTAAAAAAGGAGTAAACTGGAACGCCTGTTGCCCATTCCACCAAGAAAAAACGCCTTCTTTTGTTATCTCACCAGCCAAAGGGTTGTACAAATGCTTTGGCTGTGGGAAAGCAGGAAACAGTATTAATTTTGTGATGGAACATGAACAGCTTTCGTACCCAGATGCCATTCGTTACCTAGCCAAAAAATACAACCTACAACTAGAAGAAACACACTCCACTATCGCCATTGAAGAAATTTCGCATCGGGATAATCTTTTATCAGTAAATGATTTAGCAAAAAAGTTTTTTCAAGAAACATTATTAGATACTGCTGACGGTATTCCAGTACAGGAATATTTACAACAAAGAGGCGTAAGCGAAGCTATTCTGAAACAGTTTGAAATAGGCTATAATAGCCCCATACACTCGTTTACTGCATTCGCCCAGAAATATGGCTATTCCTTGGAAATACTGCAAGAAATAGGACTTACTATCCCGAATTATACCATCGATAGATTCAAGCAAAGACTACTATTCCCCATTCATGGCACCACAGGCAGGATAATCGGATTTGGGGGCAGAATACTTCAAAAAAACGACAAAATAGCCAAATATGTAAACTCCCCAGAAAGTACTATCTACGAAAAAGGTAAAATACTATACGGATTGTTTTTTGCAAAAAAAAGCATCGCACAGCAAAACGATTGCTTCGTAGTAGAAGGCTACATGGACGTAATAAGCATGCACCAAGTAGGAATCACGAATGTAGTAGCGTCTAGCGGTACCTCCCTCACTACCGAGCAGGTACAACTACTAAAACGATTCACTTCTAATATTACTATTTTTTATGATGGAGATAATGCAGGTATAAAAGCCGCACTACGAGGGCTAGACATAGCACTAGCCGAAGATATGAATGTACGCATAATAGTATTACCACCCAACGAAGACCCCGACTCTTTTACCAAAACACACAGCGTAGAAGAAATATACACCTACGTTGAAAAAAACAAACAAGATTTTATTTCTTTTAAGTCTAAAATACTACTCGAAGATGCAGGCAACGATACCGCCAAAAGAGCCGAAGTAATGCTAGAATTATTAAAATCCGTAGCGATAATACCCGATGCCATAAAACAAGATTTATTCCTGCAATTCATAGCCGAAACCTTCGACGTAGAAAGAGAAGCCCTGTACAAAGAATTACAAAAATGGAGCAAATCACAAAAAAGTTTTATTACCAAAACTACCAATAAAGCAAAACAACAACACAACGAATCGGAAGTCATAGATATCTACTATTACGAACAACAACTACTACGGATACTCGTAAAATATGCCAATCGGTATGTGACCCTACGTATACCCAGCGAGTACGACAGTAGCCTACAAGAAGAAATAAAAATAAAAGTAGGCGATTACATCATATCCGATTTGGACAACGACCAGCTCACCATGCTACACCCAGCCTACCAAGAAATATATAGCTTTTATACCAAAGAAATAGAAGGAACTTTCCCAAGTGAAGACGCATTTCGATACCATGAAGACCCCAGTATCATAGCCATCATTACAAAAATTTGCTTCGAAGAAAACGAAATAAGCGAATACTGGGCAAGCAAGCATGGCATAATCGTACAAGAAGAACTAACAGACCTATACACTGCTACCACACAAGTACTGTATACCTACAAAGAAAAAAGAGTGCTAGAACAAATTAATAACTGCATGCAAAAGATAAAACACACCCAAGAAGAAGCTATTTTGACAGAATATATACAAGAAATACAACAATTACAAGCCATTTTAATCCAAATAAAAACCCTATTACGAAGATTTATACCAGCAAATAATAAAAAAAGTAATTCATTATAAATAATTTGTGCTAAAAAAGATTCATTTTACTAAAAAAGATTTGGAATGTAATATTATTCATTTACCTTTGCAGCCCCGCAATACCAAAAACGGGATAATAAACGAGTCGATTCCGTAGCTCAGCTGGTAGAGCATTACACTTTTAATGTAGTGGTCCTGGGTTCGAATCCCAGCGGGATCACCAGTATTTTTGAATAGCAATATTCTACACGGTTACACTCTCAAATAGCTCAGCTGGTTAGAGCATCTGACTGTTAATCAGAGGGTCGCTGGTTCGAGTCCAGCTTTGAGAGCAAAAATCCATCTTTATGATTAAAGATGGATTTTTCGTTTTAAACTCCTTTGTTCTTTTTTTGTTATACCCTGTACACTCTCGTTTTCTTTTACTATTTTTACCATCCGTAAGTTCAAGTAATAAATGCAACTTTGGGAGCAATTTGAAAGACTTTGGTTTTGTAAAAAAGAAAAGAGAAAATAAATTCCCTTTTCTTTTGTTTAG
>JAYUJA010000216.1:0-1339 GCA_043765495.1 Bacteroidia bacterium | reverse complement strand
TTAATAAAAAAAATCTTATTAGTTTATTTACCGCCTAACTAAATTCAAGGCTAAAAAATATAGCTTATTTACCGCCTTGCTACATCTATAAAAGGCATAATATAGTTTATACTAACTACATCTATAAAAGTCTATTTATTACGAATTTTTTAATGCTTCTAATCGCGCTACTCTATCGTCCACGCCACCAGTAGCACCATTAGTAATAGCAGGTGCTATATTATTAGGTACTCCTTTTACTTCAAATGGAGCAGCAATACCATGTACAAAATCTTCTAGGTGTAATAATGCTGCACTATCATTGTCCTTGTATACTCTTAATTCTGGGTTTGCTTTTTGGTATAGTACTATATCGCCATTGTCTTTTACATTTAATAGTATACCTTTTTTTTCAGCATTATATTTTATTAAGTCTAGTATAGCCGACTCTTGTTCCTTTTGTATCGTTTTTTTGCCTAATATACTCAACAGCTTACTATCTAGCTTACCTTTATTCAAGTAACTAGTAAAATTACTATCTTTTTCTAGTAATTGTTTTTCATATTCATTTTTTAACAAGTCCATTTCACCTACTTTTTTCTCTATTTCCTTTTGCAACCTATCTACTTCTAATAAAACCGCATCTTTTTCGCCTGTTTGTTGTGATTTTTCCACTAATAGACGTATACAAGCCTTTCTATCTAGGTCTTTCAAATCTTCTTTTTTTATCTTACTACCTAGCTGCATTAGTACATCTTCCTTTAATTCTCTCAAATCTTTGCCCGCAAAGTCCTTTACTACATTAGCCTTTATTTCAGGTGCTAATATTTCGTTATGGTGGCTTTTAAGGAACTTTAATACATCTTCTACGTCTACATCTTCATCGTCCTTGTATTCTTTTATTAAAGGAGCTGCTACTTCGGCAGGGATAGCGTACGCTTTTATAATAGCGTTGATTACTTTACTCATGGGGCTTTATTTTAGTATAAAACGTTTATTATTAGTTTCTATATATATCTTTGCTATATCCTTACCTAGTACTACATCTTGTTTGATTAGTACATCGTACATCACTACATTAGCGGGCAGTTTGCTTACATCTATATTGCTAATATTAGTAGTAGGATATACCTTGTTTTGGTAAAGTGTTTTTTCTTGATGGTAATATTTAGCTGCTTTTTCCATTTCAATAGTGAATATTTTACTAGTACAATTACACATTTTTAGTCTTTATTTTAGTAGCATAAGCTAGGTGGTCGCATTGGTAGCCTCCGCAATACTGTATAAAATTATCCTTGTTAGTATTAGGATACATTCCTTCCTTTGATGTTCTATCTAGTATACCTTGTAGTTCGCTAAA
>JAYUJA010000215.1:0-12136 GCA_043765495.1 Bacteroidia bacterium | reverse complement strand
CTTCTTTGCTTGCCATTTCTTTTACGGCTAGTACGTGTGCATTAGCGGTTTTTATACCAGCTTCGTCTACATTACATACATACATTACTGGTTTTAGGGTCAGTAGGAAAAGGTCGTCAATGTATTTAAAATCATCTGCTTCTATGGTTGCACTTCGGGCTGGCTGTCCTGTTTCGAGATGTTTGATAAGACTTTTTACTACTTCTAACCCTTTGATAGAATCTTTATCCCCAGCTTTGGCAGATCTATCGTATTTTGGTACTTTTTTCTCTAATCCTTCCAAGTCTTTCATTATCAATTCGTATTCTATCACTTCTTTGTCGCGTATAGGATTTACGTTCCCATCTACATGGATAATATTATCGTTATCAAAACAACGAAGTACATGGATAATAGCGTCTGTTTCTCTAATATTAGCTAAAAATTTATTGCCTAACCCTTCTCCTTTCGAAGCTCCTTTTACTAGTCCTGCTATGTCTACAATCTCTATCGTAGTAGGTACTACTCTTTCAGGATTTACCATTTCTTCTAGTTTTGAAAGGCGTGCATCAGGCACCGTTATAGTTCCTAGATTAGGTTCTATGGTACAAAAAGGAAAATTTGCAGCTTGGGCTTTTGCATTCGATAAACAATTAAATAACGTAGATTTTCCAACATTAGGAAGACCTACAATACCGCATTTTAAAGACATATAATTTGGATAAAAAAGGTTAAAAAAGGTGTGCAAATATATAAAAAAATAGCAGTAATATACAATCTAGAGGAAGGTTATTTATTTTATTTGTATTGGTATAAAATTACTAACTTTGTGGCTTTACTTACTCTATTTTTTTATACCCAAAAACGTATTTATGTCTAAAAATGTATTAATTACTGGTAGTACCAGCGGCATCGGATTAGGAATAGCTAAAAGTTTTGCGAAAGCAGGATATAACATAGTATTCAATGGATTAGAAACCAATGGTGCGGATATCGCTGCCGAAATAGCAAAAGAATACGGCGTAAAAACATTTTTTCATGGGGCTAATTTATTATTTCCAGATCAAATAGAAGATTTATTCCTACAAGCTACCACTACTATCGGAAACATAGATATATTAGTAAACAATGCAGGTATACAGTACGTAGCTCCTATCGACGAGTTTCCTGTCGAAAAATGGAATCAAATAATTGGCATTAATCTTACTTCGGCATTCCATACTTCTCGTCTAGTTTGGAAAGGAATGAAAGCAGCAGGCTGGGGAAGGATTATCAACATAGCTTCGGCGCACGGGTTAGTGGCTTCTGAATTCAAATCTGCTTACGTATCTGCCAAACATGGCTTACTAGGGCTTACCAAAACGCTGGCATTAGAAGGCGCTACCTGCGGTATACGTGTGAATGCTATATGCCCAGGATACGTAAAAACCCCACTCGTAGAAAAACAAATCGCAGACCAAGCAAAAACGCATAACATACCAGAAAGTGAAGTGATAAGTACTATTTTATTAGCAAAACAACCCATCAAAGATTTTGTAACCGTAGAAGACCTAGGCGCTATGAGTGTATTTTTATGTTCCGAAAATAGTAACTTATTCACAGGCTCTATTATATCTATGGACGGTGGTTGGAGCGCTCAATAATCTATAAAAATGGCAAAAAATAAAACGGCTTTTTTTTGTAGTAGCTGCGGATTCGAAGCCGCTAAATGGCTCGGAAGGTGTACCGCTTGTGGCACTTGGAATAGTTTTACAGAAGAAATAATAAGCACCGATAAAAAACCTTCATGGACAAAAGATAATGGCGCTCGCAGTGTCACCAAGCCCGTACTTATCCAAGAAGTGAATGACGTGGCACAACAACGGATAGTATTTCAGGATAAAGAACTAAATAGAGTACTCGGCGGTGGGCTAGTGCCTGGCTCATTGGTACTACTGGGCGGCGAACCTGGTATCGGAAAGTCTACTTTGCTACTACAACTAGCCGTACAAGCGAACTTAAAAGTAGTGTATGTATCGGGCGAGGAAAGTGAACAACAGATAAAAATGCGGGCAGAACGTATAGGCATCAAAAATACTACTTGCTACCTTCTTACCGAAACTAATACCCAAAATATACTCTTACAAGTACAAAATATACTACCCGATATACTGATTATAGATTCTATACAAACCATTTATACCAATAATATAGAATCGTCACCAGGTACAGTATCCCAAGTGCGAGAGTGTGCCGCAGAGCTGATGCGCTATGCCAAAGAAACCAATACGCCTACTTTCATCATCGGACATATCACCAAAGATGGCGTGATAGCGGGGCCAAAAATACTAGAACATATAGTGGATTGTGTATTACAGTTTGAAGGGGATAATAACCACATATACAGGATAGTACGAGCGATAAAAAACAGATTTGGGGCTACTTCCGAATTAGGGATATACGAGATGAAATCCACAGGGCTAATAGAAGTAAGCAACCCCTCCGATGTATTGATTTCTAAAATACAAGAAGCTTTTAGCGGCATAGCCATATCCGTGATGGTAGAAGGTTCTCGCCCTTTGCTAATAGAGTCGCAGGCACTAGTAAGTACGGCAGTATACGGTACACCACAACGATCGGCCACAGGCTTCGATAGCAAAAGAATGAACATGCTACTAGCCGTAATAGAAAAAAGATGCGGTTTTAAAATAGGTGCAAAAGATGTGTTTCTGAATATCACTGGTGGAATAAAAGTAGTAGATCCTGCTATTGATCTAGGAGTTATATGTGCTATACTATCTTCGAACCTAGATAAAGCTATTCCTAATACTACTTGCTTCGCTGGGGAAGTAGGCTTATCAGGCGAAATACGACCCGTAAACCGTATAGAACAACGTATAGCCGAAGCCGAACGCCTAGGAATGAAACACATATACATATCTGCCTACAACGAAAAAGGACTCAAAGATGCAAAGTTCAAAATAAAAATACATACCTGCAAAAAAATAGAAAATGTATACTATGAATTGTTTGGGAGTGAATAATGGAGAATAGATGAATAAATATTTTCGTTACTAAAACCTTATTTTTTGATTGAATATTTATAGTACCTTTGCCGTTAATTTACTACCTCTATTTTTTTAAAAAAAATTGTATGCAAAAGTTTATTCATGTAAAAGGAGCGAAAGAAAATAATCTAAAAGATATAGAAGTATTTATCCCCAAAAATAAGTTAGTAGTGATTACTGGCGTATCTGGTTCAGGGAAGTCATCTCTAGCTTTTGATACTTTGTATGCAGAGGGTAAACGTAAATATGTGGAAAGTTTATCGTCCTACGCACGTCAGTTTGCTGGTCGTATGCAGAAGCCACAAGTAGATTTCATCAAAGGACTTTCGCCTGCTATCGCCATAGAACAAAAAACACACAGTAGTAATATCCGATCTACGGTAGGTACAGTGACCGAGATATACGACTACCTAAAAATGCTGTATGCACGTATAGGGAAAGTATATTCTCCTATTACCAACAAAGAAATAAAATGCCAAACCAGCAACGATATTATAGAAGATATACTAAAATTCGCTCCAAATACTAGCATTTATTTTTTAATACCAATAGCCAACGACGAAAATATTTCTTCCCATCTAAAAACTTTATTAGAAAAAGGATACAATAGAATATTGGTGGATAATGTAATCCAAAAAATAGAAGATTATATCGTAAATACCATAGCCCCTACCACAACACTAGAACTGGTAATAGGCAGGTATTTTATAGAAGGAAACCTAGAACCGCAGGATATATCCGAATGTAGAGAAATGGCAGAGTCTGCTTTTAGTGAAGGGAAAGGAAAAAGTAGCCTAAAATACCAAACAGCAGACGGCGTGTGGAAAACAAATTCCTACTCGCGCATACTAGAAGAAGATGGCATAGTATACACCATGCCCACACCGCATTTTTTTGCTTTTAATAATTCGTTTGGCGCTTGCAAAAACTGCGAAGGTACAGGTATGGCATACGATATATCACCAGCTTTGATTATACCTAATCCTGAACTTACTATCTACAATGGTGCTATACACCCATGGCGTACTACTGGAATGAATGCATGGCTACAAAGTTTTATAAAAAGTGCCACTAAAACAGATTTCCCATTACATACACCCTATAACAATCTATCCAAAGAAGAAAAAGAACTAGTGTGGAATGGCAATAAAACAATAAGAGGAATCCACCATTTTTTTACAGATATAAAAAGCCAATCCCATAAAATACAATACGCAGTACTACTAGCAAAATACAAAGAAAGAACCACCTGCGTAGAATGTACAGGAAGTAGATTACGAAAAGATGCTTCGTATGTAAAAATTAATGCAAAATCTATTATTGATGTAGTATTACTGCCAATAGACGAATCAGTAGCGTTTTTTAAGAATATAGTGCTTACGGAACAAGAACAAAATATCGCAGATAGGTTGTTAGAAGAGATTATCGCAAGGCTAGAAATTTTGTGCGAAGTAGGATTACCTTATCTAACACTGAATAGAAGCTCCAATACCCTTTCAGGGGGCGAAACCCAACGTATAAACCTAGCTACCAGCTTGCGAAGTTCGTTAGTAGGCGCATTATACGTGCTAGATGAGCCATCGATAGGCTTACACCCTGCGGATACGGCTAGACTGATTCAAGTACTCAAAAATTTGAGAAATGTAGGAAATAGCGTCATCATCGTAGAACATGACGAACACATCATCAAAGAAGCAGATTTCTTAATCGATATGGGGCCATTAGCTGGCTACAAAGGGGGCGAAGTAGTGTATGCCGATACACCAGACAAACTATGGAAACAAAAAAAATCGTTAAGCCTTACTGCTCAATATATTAAAAATAATTTTGCAGTGCCTATTGCTACTAAAAGACCGATAGAAAGTACCGATGCTTCTATACAAATACATGGCTGCAAAGCAAATAACTTAAAAGATATTAGTATCACTATTCCATTGAATAGATTCATCGCTATTACAGGCGTGAGCGGTTCTGGAAAAAGCTCATTGATGAGTAATATACTGTATCCTGTATTACGAAATTATTTTGAAAACAACTACCAAGCCGTAAACAATAAATACGATACCATAGAACTCATTAACGTAGAAAAATATACTACCTATAAAGTAGAATACATTGATCAACATTCTATTACACGTAACACACGTTCTAACTCCGCTACCTATACAGGTATTTATGACTATATTAGAGAAGTGTTTTCTATACAAGATGTAGCAGTACACAATAAATATACAGCAAGTCATTTTTCTTTTAATACCAATGGTGGCAGGTGCGATACGTGTGAAGGAGACGGATTTATCGTAGTGCCGATGCAGTTTATGGCCGACTTGCATATTACGTGTGAAGAGTGCCACGGCAAGCGTTTCAAAGAAGGGCTGCTAGAAGTACTATATAAAAAATGTAGTATCTACGATATACTTACCATGACCATAGATGAAGCCATAGACGTATTCAAAGACACCACTACACCAGCAGTAAAAGGAAAACGAAAAAACTGGGAGGAAATGATTATCGCGAACCTAGAAATACTATCCAAAGTAGGACTAGGATACGTACAAGTAGGACAGTCTACCGCAACACTATCAGGCGGCGAAGCCCAACGACTAAAACTCGCTACCTACCTCATCAAAGGAAATAGTATAGGAAAGCATATTTTTATTTTTGATGAACCTACCACAGGTCTACACATTCACGATGTAGTAAAGCTAAATACTGCATTGCAAGAATTGGTAAATCTAGGGCATACCGTAATAGTAATAGAACATAACGTAGGAGTGATACAACAAGCAGACTGGATAATAGACCTAGGACCAAAAGGTGGCAACGAAGGCGGAAATGTCGTGTTTCAAGGCACACTAGAAGGTATTAAAAAGTGTAAAGAATCCATTACTGCTATTTATTTATAAGGAAACAAGTGGATTATATATTTTGTTATACTATTTATATACAAATTGTTGTATTTTTTGCTAAATTTGCTGTGTTTTATTTTTATTACTAAATTTCTACTAAATGAAAGAATATTTTTTCTTAAAGGGCAAAGACTCTTGCGGCCCTTTTACTGTTGAGCAATTAGCTGATAAAGGATTAATCAGTGAAACTCTAATATGGACAGAAGGGATAGAAAACTGGCAAAAATTAAGTAACATTTCTGAATTAGCAGAAGTAGTAAAACTAAAATCAGTTCCCCCACCGCCGCCTATCGATGATCTTGATAGTACATCTCTGCTAGCCCAAGAATTAAAAGACATACCCCAACATACTAGTGTCTTACCAACTGAAAAACATAGAAAAATTCTGACTTGGTTAATCATTTGGTGTGGATTCCATCTATTTGCATTATTAATGACACACACAGAAGACATATTTGATGGTAGAGGTGTAAAATATGGTTACACTAGATCCAGTTATTTAGATAGGGATGGTGGCACATTTTGGCCAATAGTTGATTTTTATGAGACTTGTTATAAACGTGAAGATATGGGTTATGATCTGAATGATACAGAACCGTCTTATATTGAGCATTTCAATGGAATATTTGTACAGTACGATTGGACAGAATTTGCATTTTATGTTGGTGGTGCAATATTTATGTATTTATTATTTCGTGTTTCAAATAAAAAATAGTTGGGATAAATAACATTGGCTTTGTTTTTTAATTATTTTATAACATATAATGAATACCATATAATGATATCAAAACAAACATTTTCACATATTGACAAAGAAGTAAGGGACGCAATACAAAATACTTTAGACAATTTGAAGAAAAATAACTCGTCAAATTATGTTCTGTTTCTTGCACAAGGAGAGTTTCTTGAAAAAGATGATAAAAATCTTTTAAATTTTGATCTATATGTTATTGATTATCGAATAGACGAGTATAAAGATAAAACACGTTTGACATTTTTAACTAATTTTTTAAACACATTCTATTCTTTTACAGTAAATAAGCAAGCTACTGATGATAATGAGCAACGTATTCATATGGAACTTATGATTTATTGTCATATTTGGGAATCAAAACCCTTCCTGAAAAAACTTTATAGGCTTGCACATATAACAAACGGAAAAGACTACGATTGGAAAGTAAGTATTCCAGATATGACAAAATGGAAATTTATTAGACATGAAATTAAAAGAGCTTTTGATAGTTCAGGTAGTAAACTTAGTGAAATAATTAAAAAAGGATTTCATTCATCATTAAGAAATGCTTTTGCACATTCAGAATTTTCACTTGATACAATTGGCGGAAATAAAAGAATTTGGCTTGACACTTATAAAGGCGACAAATGGGATATCCAAGAAATTTCATTCGATGAATGGAGTAAAAAATTTGCATATTCTTTTTTACTTTCATATTATCTTTTAATTTTGACTCAAAAAAGTAGAAGAAACTTGATTAAAGACTTTAAAACAAACAAATTTAATATAAAATATCCTGATTCTCAAACAGGAAAAATAAACGATGTAAATATTATTTACGAAGAAGATCGTGATAGATTTAGTCGTTAGAAATTTTAATAAGAAGGTAATACAAGTTGTATAAAACAAGAGAAATCCTAGTATTTTATCCTTCAATCCCACACTTTTATGAGCTTAATTTTTTCGTTTATAAAGCATAAATAAAAATATGATTTCCTTAATAAATTCTTATTATTCCTTGTGAAATCAGTGTATATTTGCAGCCGCTAAAATAACCGAAACCTATGTCTAATGAATTAAAGGATATCAAAGAATTCAAACCCACCACCTGGGCTATTAATAACAGTACAGCCATCTATGTATTTACAGTATTGATATGCATCATAGGAGTACTCGTTTTTAATAAACTTCCCAAAGAGCAATTTCCTGATATTGTAGTGCCTACTGTATCTATTGCTAGCATCTATCCAGGTGCGAACCCGCAGGATATAGAAAACGTGGTAACTATTCCCATCGAAAAACAACTAAAATCCGTCACAGGAGTAAAAAAGGTTACTAGTCAATCCTTGCAAGATTTATCCCTCATCGTAGTAGAATTCACGACTAGGACAGAAGTAGCACTCGCCAAACAACGCATAAAAGATGCCGTAGATAAAATAAAAGGCAAGCTTCCAAAAGATTTACTAAATGAACCACAGATCCAAGAATTTAATTTCTCGGAATTTCCTATCATGAATATCAATGTAGCAGGCGACTACCCATTACACCAACTAAAAAAATATGCCGAAAAATTAAAAGATAAAATAGAAACTTTCCCACAGATTACCCGTTTGGATATAATAGGAGGGCTAGAAAGAGAAATTACCGTAGAAGTAGATATGTATAGAATGCAATCCGCAGGTATTACTTTCGGCGACATTGAACGGTCTGTAAAAGCTGAAAATGTAAATATATCAGGTGGCGAAATTACCGTAGACGCAGTACGACGAAATATGCGTATCTCTGGCGAATTTCAAAATGTAAAAGATATGGAAAACGTAATCGTAAAGAGTACTACGGGAAACCTTATCTACCTAAAAGACATCGCTACGGTAAAAGATACGTACAAAGAAAAACAAAATTTTGCACGATTAGATGGTAAGCCAGTTATCACCATGAATGTAATAAAAAAAGCAGGTGCAAACTTACTCGAAGGCGCGCACAATATAAAAGACGTCATCGCAGAATACCAAAGTACAGAACTACCCGAAGGCGTGAATATAAGCATCACAGGCGATACTTCCATCAAAACAGAAACACAAATCAATGATTTAGTCAATACGGTTATCATAGGCTTTAGTCTAGTATTATTCATATTGATGTTTTTCATGGGGTTAAAAAGTGCCTTCTTTGTAGCTTTGGCAGTACCTATTTCTTCTTTGATAGGAATACTTTTTATGCCTACGTTGGATTTTACGTTTAATGTAATCGTCATATTCTCCCTTTTACTAGCACTCGGAATTATTGTAGACGATGCCATCGTAGTAATAGAAAACACCCACCGAATATACCACCATTACGACGTAAGTATCGTAGAAGCCGCTAAAGCTGCTGCTGGCGAGGTATTTGTACCCGTACTAGCTGGCACACTTACCACTATCGCCCCATTTTTTCCATTACTATTATGGCCAGGTGTGGTAGGAAAATTCATGCGCTACCTGCCCATTACCTTGATACTTACTTTATTTGCTTCTTTATTTGTAGCTTTTATCATGAATCCTGTATTTGCAGTTACTTTCATGAAAAAAGACGAAGAAGAGAACAAATTCCATTGGAAAGATATCGTTATTCCTTTTTCCATCGTAGCCATCATCAGTATGGTAAGTTACTATTTTGATAACATAGGACTTACTAATTTTGGCTTGCTGATGCTCGTTTTAATTGTACTGTATTTTGTAGTTTTCAAACCATTGATTTTTATTTTTCAAAACAAAGTATGGCCTCGTTTTATTGGTGGATATAAACGCTTTATCCGTTTTACATTAAAAAGTGTTGGACCTTACCTAATCATATTATTAGTCATCGTTTCTTTCTTTGGTTCTATTATATTTTTTGGAGCATCAAACCCTAAAATAGAATTTTTTTCTAGTGCAGAACCTAATTTTGCGTATGTATATTGTAAATTCCCAGTAGGTACAGATGGTTTGTATACGGATTCTGTGACCAAAGAAATGGAGAATAGAGTGTACGAAATCATAGGAAAAGATAATCCGAACATAGAATCCGTAATCAGTAATGTAGGAATAGGAGCAGGCGACCCACGTAACCCCGATAGAGTAGTAACGCCACATAAAAGTAAAATATCCATCGCCTTTGTAGATTTTAGTAAGCGACAACCTAGTTTTAGTACCACCAACTGCCTGAACCAAGTAAGAGAAAAAATGCAAGGAATACCAGGGGCAGAAGTTTCAGTAGAAAAAGAAGCCTCTGGCCCTCCAACAGGCAAGCCACTCAATGTAGAAATAGCAGGCGATGATTTTGCTGTTTTATTAGATTTAGAACAAAAAGTAAAAACCGCAATCCAAAACAACAACGTACAAGGATTAGAAGAGTTACGCTCGGACCTCCAACGAACCAAACCCGAAATAATAGTAGAAATAAATACCCAAAAAGCACTCGCACAAGGCATACTAAAAGCCCAAGCAGGTATGGAGCTACGAACAGCCCTTTTCGGAAAAGAAATATCCAAATACAGAGATATTGACGAAGAAATACCTATTCAATTGCGAGTAGACGAAAGATATAGAAAAAATATAGCCAATCTTCTAAATCTAAATATTTCCTTCTTCGATATGTCGGTAGGGCAGTTCCGACAAATACCCTTATCTGCGATAGCAGAAATAAAATATACTCAAGCATTTAGCGGTATTAATCGTAAAAATCAACACCGAGTACTAAACCTTTCTTCCGACTTACAAACAGGCTATACCGCCAACGAAGTAGTGGGAGAAATAGATAATCTAATAAAACAACTAGATATACCAGACGGCTATACCGTAAGAATGACTGGCGAGCAAGAAGACCAGAAAGAAACCCAAGATTTCCTTGGAACGGCTTTTGGTGGCGCATTTATATTGATGTTCTTGATTCTAGTCACACAGTTTAATTCGTTCGTAAAACCCTTTATTATCGTTTCTACGGTATTATTTAGTTTGATAGGCGTATTCATAGGCTATGGAGCTACTGGTATGGGATTTTCTATTGTAATGACAGGAGTAGGAATATTTTCATTAGCTGGTATTGTTATTCGTAATGGGATTATAATGGTAGAATTCATCGACGAACTCATGCACCGAGGTTTAGAACTAAAAGAAGCTATCATAGAAGCTGCCTCTATCCGCCTTACACCTGTATTACTTACTGCCTGCGCTACTATGCTGGGGCTAGTACCATTAGCCATAGGCTTGAACATAGATTTCGTAAAAATGTTTACCGAATTGAATCCTGAATTCTATTTAGGCGGCGATAATGTTGCTTTTTGGGGGCCACTAGCTTGGACGATGATATTCGGCTTACTAACTGCTACCTGCCTCACGCTGATAGTAGTGCCAAGTATGTATCTAATCTATGGAAGCGCAAAAATTTATTTCAAAAATCAAAATCAAAATCAAAATCAAAATAAAAATCAAACTACTCACCCATTAAGTTCTTAAAAACTATATGATAAAGTATATTATAAGTCATTTATTAGTAGCTGTATTAGTAGGAGGAGGGATATTTTTATACCTAGAAAAAAAGTATAAAACCGAAATAGAATTAAAACTAACCGCCCAAGTACAACAAGCAAATAAACAAAACGAAGGACTAGAAAAAAAAGTAATAGCACTGGATACTTTGTTACAAAAAACATTATCCATAGATGAAGCAATATGCTGGGGAGCTTTCGATAAAGTGCCTACCGACGTACTGGCCGAATTAGAAAAAATAAAACTAGCTACCAATAAACCGCCTACCAAACAAAAAACTAAAAAAGGAGCAGTAAATACCCTCATGGCTTCGGTGAGTAGAGTGAAAGAACATTTTGGAAATCTATCACAAAAAGTATTCTTACAACAGCAATTTTATGAACAACTAAACGGACTAATCCAACTAAAATTAGAAGCATTAGAAAGTATCCCAGCCATTATTCCTAACCAAGGGAGACTAGCATCAGGATTTGGCTTTCGTCGCGATCCAATCGAAGATTCGTTAGTTAAGTTTCACAAAGGACTAGACATAGCTGCCCCCACAGGTACGCCCATATTCGCCGCCGCAGCTGGAACTATATCCCTAGCTGAAACACAAGGAGGTTACGGCAACTGCATAGAAATACAACACTCCGACGAATACCTCACTCGATACGGACATTTGAGCAAAATAGACGTAAAAACAGGACAAAAAGTAAAACGAGGGCAATACATAGGCGAAGTAGGAAGTATAGGACGATCCACAGGCGCACACTGCCATTACGAAGTACACAAAAATGGAACACCAATAAATCCCATAAGCTTTGTAGGCAATGTATCCACTACTCGCAAAAAAAATAAATAACAACACCCTTTTTTACTAAATTTGTACTCTACCCGATAAAAAATATTTCTAAAAAAAGAAAAGCTAACCGAACAGTGTGCAACGGTTTTAAAAACCACATTTAAAGCAATATCAGCAAG
>JAYUJA010000214.1:0-3810 GCA_043765495.1 Bacteroidia bacterium | reverse complement strand
AACTTCATTCTAAATTATCTAACGCTTTTGAAAGCCTTAAGCTACAAACCCAAAAAATTAAAAAATTTTTCCATCACCCAAAAGTTGGTTTTTATAAATCTTAAATATATTTACCTATAAGAACAAAAATCAACTAAACAAGTCCATACTATTATTTCAAAAAAAGAATATCGTTAATTAAGTTTTAGTACTTATTACTTATACTTAAAAATTACTACTACTTTATTTTTTGTATATTTGTAGCCTTAAAACCACCTATTATTATGTCAAAGAAAATATTATTAGAACACATCAACGTACCAAACATACGCGATTATGAAGTATACAGAAAAAACGGAGGGTACGCAGCGGTAGAAAAAGCCTTAAAAACAATGAGTCCCGATGCTTTGGTAGAAGAAGTAAAAAAATCGGGTCTACGAGGGCGTGGAGGTGCAGGGTTCCCAATGGGAATGAAGTGGAGTTTTTTGGACAAAAAATCCGATAAGTCCAAATACCTTGTGTGTAATGCAGATGAGAGTGAGCCAGGCACGTTTAAGGATAGGTATTTGATGGAGTTTTTGCCACATTTGTTGATAGAAGGTATGATAGTTTCTAGCTACGCACTAGAAGCTAATAGAGCCTACATATACATACGTGGCGAGTACAGATGGATTTATTATATACTAGAAAAAGCTATCGCCGAGGCGTATGCAAATGGCTGGCTTGGCAAAAATATACAAGGTAGCGGCTACGACCTAGACTTGGCAGTACACCCAGGGGCAGGCGCTTATATCTGTGGCGAAGAAACAGCATTATTAGAATCCCTAGAAGGCAAAAGAGGAAATCCTCGTATAAAACCCCCATTCCCAGCTATTTTTGGCTTGTATGGCTGCCCTACTGTGGTGAATAATGTAGAATCTATCGCTAATATACCTTGGATAACCTTAAACGGTGGCGATGCGTATGCGGCTATCGGAGTTGGCAAAAGTACAGGTACTAAACTAATATCTGCTTGCGGAAATGTGAAAAACCCAGGCGTGTATGAAATAGAATTAGGGTTACCAGTAGAAGAATTTTTATATTCCGACGAATATTGTGGTGGTGTGCAGGACAAACGATACGATTTCAAAGCCATAGTAGCAGGTGGCTCTTCTGTGCCCATTTTACCCAAGCATTTATTTCTAAAAACAATAGAAGGAAACCCTCGCCTCATGACCTATGAATCGCTATCCGAAGGTGGTTTTGTATCTGGTACTATGCTGGGTTCTGGTGGTTTTATAGCCTTCGACGAGCGTTCTTGTATTGTACGTAATACATGGAATTTTACCCGTTTTTATCACCATGAATCCTGTGGGCAATGCTCGCCTTGTAGAGAAGGTACTAGCTGGATGGAAAAAGTATTACATAAAATAGAAAACGGACACGGCAATACCGAAGATATTGATTTGCTATGGGATATACAACGAAAAATAGAAGGCAACACCATCTGTCCATTAGGAGATGCAGCAGCTTGGCCAGTAGCAAGTGCTATACGTCATTTTAGACACGAATTTGAATACCATATCCAATATCCAGAAAAAATAAAAAACCGCACCCATTGCACCACCGAGCCAATCCCTAACCCTGTATAACTACTTTTTTTATGCCTTTACAATATATTCGTAGCAAAGCACCGCTGCGTATCGGCCTAGCAGGTGGCGGTACAGACGTAAGCCCCTATTCGGATTTGTATGGTGGCGCTATCCTCAACGCTACCATCAACCTATACGCTTATACCACTATCGAAGTCACAGAAGATAATACACTAGTATTTCAATCCATTGACCAAAATCAGTATTTTGAAACTCCTTCTAGCCCTTTTTTAGAAATAGATACGAATCAGATTTTGCTAAAAGGAGCGTACAATCATATTATCAAAAACTTTAATAATAACCAGCCATTATCCTGCAAAATTACCACTTTTGTAGATGCTCCTGCTGGTTCTGGGTTAGGTACTTCTTCTACGTTGATGGTATCCATTATAGGTGCTTTTGTAGAATGGCTAAAACTACCACTTGGTGAATACGATATTGCCCATCTAGCCTACGAAATAGAGCGTACAGAACTAAAAATGGCTGGCGGTAAGCAAGACCAATATGCTGCTACTTTTGGCGGATTCAACTTTATGGAATTTCATGCCGATAATAAAGTAATAGTAAACCCGTTGCGCATAAAACAAAATTATATCAACGAACTAGACTTGAATATTCTACTGTATTATACCAGTACTAGCCGCCAATCTGCTACCATCATCGAAGCACAACAAAAAAATGTAAAATCCGAGGATTCTTCTTCCATAGAAGCTACGCATAAGGTCAAGGAACAGGCTTTCATGATGAAAGAAGCGATACTAAAAGGGGAATTGAACAAAGTAGGACAACTATTAGATTTTGGGTGGCAAAATAAAAAGAAAATGGCATCGAATATTTCTAATGCTTCCATCGACGCTTTTTATGAACTAGCTATGCAAGCTGGTGCTAATGGTGGCAAAATATCGGGAGCTGGCGGTGGTGGATTCATGACTTTCTACTGCCCTAATAATACCCGCTTTGCCGTAGAAAAAGCATTACTGGCAAATGGTGGCGAAGTAAAGAAATTCCAGTTTTGTCCCGAAGGTTTAACTACTTGGAGTTGGTAAGCCATGCACTATTTCCTAGATACCACCCTTACCAATAACGATACACACACTACCTACTGGCTATCAGAAGAAGAAAGTCACCATGCCAAAGTACTACGATTAGAAGCTAATACTGCTATAAAAATACTCAATGGCAACGGGCTAGTAATAGATGCACAACTACACGAATGGGATACCAAAAAAAAGAAAGTAAGCGTACTATTACAACATAGTACACAGTCGCCCGCCTTGCCAGATATCACCATAGGACTGGCTACCATCAAAACTAGCGAACGCATGGAATGGCTAGTAGAAAAAATCACGGAACTGGGTATTCGTAAAATACAGCTGTTACAAACCGAACGTACCGAACGCAATTTTATTCGGTTAGAAAAATTACAAAAAGTAGCCGCAGCAGCCCTAAAACAGTCTGGTAATGCTTGGCTTCCTATTATCTCACCTTCGATAGATTTTAGTAAATTAGAAATTCCAGCTACTACGTCTAAATTAATTGGCCACTGCGAAGATATAGCTATCCCCAAAACTTGGATAAAAACCCTAGCTCCTGCCGTTAGTTATTATATACTCATAGGCCCAGAAGGAGATTTTAGTCCAAAAGAAATAAAATATGCCATGGAGCAAGGTTTTGAAGCTATCCATTTAAGCCACCAACGACTACGCACCGAGACAGCCGCTATCACCGCTGCTATTCAACTGTTGGATAAGTTTATATAGAAAAAAACTGGCTAATGTATCTTTGTTTTATCTCTGGATAATAAAGCTACTGCAATAGGGAAAAATACCAAAACTCCTACACTCAACCAGTGGATAGTGTGGCTTTTTTCCCACTGATTCATAATCATAGAACCATGCACATAGTACTGATGTACACCAAGTATAGCTAGGAAATAGACGAAATGAAAAGGTCTTTTTAGTAATCCATAGATATTCACTACTACAAAGATAGCATGCCGCCAACGAGGAGCTTCATTTACCTTGTAAAAAATACCTACAAAATGATAGATAAGTATCTAGTTAAAATTAATGATAGGTGGATTCAAGTAATAAATGCAACTTTTTGTTATTGTTTTAATTTTTGTAAATATACTTCATTAGGTGTTAAATAACCAAATCTTTTCCTAGGTCTATTATTTAGATTATCAACCATTTGTGTT
>JAYUJA010000213.1:0-1347 GCA_043765495.1 Bacteroidia bacterium | reverse complement strand
ACTAGAAGACATGAAAGAATATGCACAGTATGGCGAATTAGCAGGCATCTATTTCCAGCAAGAAATAGAACGAAAAGCCTGCATAAGTGCAGGCGGAACACAAGCCGCACCAGCACAACGATTAATGGATTTTATACACAATAAAAAATCTGCTACGCTGCCCATTTGTAGTTATATACCAGGTATACATAGTGTAGAAATAAAAGAAGTACTACCAAGCTTTGTAACAAAATCGCTACGACAAGGATTACTTCATTTTACCAAAACATTAAAAGGATACGCTACCAACGAAGCTGTACTAGTAGCCACCGAAAGCCGTACTTCGTCGCCTGTACGCATACCAAGAGATAAAATAACCCTACAACATACCCAAATAAAAGGACTATACCCATGCGCCGAAGGTGCAGGATATGCAGGCGGAATAGTATCCGCAGCCATCGATGGGCAGCACTGTGCAGTAGCCGCTGTAAGCCAAAGCTAATAATATGCTGAATTTTTCTTTTTTGAATAAAAATAAAATATAACCCCATGAACAGCCTCAATAAACTAATACTAGGTGACAACCTAGAAATACTGCGTAATATAGAAACAGAAAGTATAGATTTAATTTATATTGACCCACCTTTTTTCTCTAACCGTACCTATGAAGTAATATGGGGCGATAGTGGCGAGGTTCGTAGCTTTGAAGACCGTTTTTCGGGTGGGATAGATCATTACATATCTTGGCTCAAAGAACGAGTAATAGAAATGCACCGAATACTAAAACCAACAGGATCTATCTTTTTACATTGCGATTACCACGCTGATGCCTATATCCGTGTACATATTTTAGATAAAATATTTGGAACAGATAATTACAGAAATCATATTGTTTGGAAACGTGCTGATACACATAACGATGCAAAACATCAAGTACCTAATATTTGTGATGGCATTTTTGTGTATTCAAAATCGGATACTTACACTTACAATATTCAATATGGACCACATGCAGAAAAAACCTTAAAAGAATGGTATCAATACATTGAATTTGAGGATGGGACTTATAGAAAAATGACCAAAGAAGAATTGGAAAGTCAAAAAATTACATCTAGTACAAAAGGAAGAAGATTTAACCTTGGAGATATGGCAAGTCCAAATCCACGCCCTAACTTAATGTATGAATACAAAGGTTATTCCTACCCATTAAAAGGTTGGCGGTATTCTTTGGAAAGTATGATAAAATTAGATGAAGAAGGTAAATTATTATTTCCTGAAAAAAAAACTGGACGAATAATGTTAAAGAGGTACCTTGACGAACAAAAAGGCTGCGTTATTGCTGATTTATGGAATGATATTAGTCAAATA
>JAYUJA010000212.1:0-3819 GCA_043765495.1 Bacteroidia bacterium | reverse complement strand
TACTGTTTTCATTTACAGTAGGCATATTTACATCAAGTATTTCTTGACTAGCAAAACAGCTCAACGCTGCCATTACGCTATCATCTTTGCTTTGCATTACTTTTTAGTTTTTTTAGGTTTAAAAATACTATTCTTTACTTCTTCTATTGCCTCACAACTAAAAGGCTCTGGCAAATCATTTGCCGCCATTAGCCGCAAATGATCCTCCATACTTACCTGCTTCCACTCACCACCTTTTTGGTATTCTTCTTCTACTCCTAGCTCTGTATAAAATGCTACAAAACAGTCTGTAATCAATACAAAGTATTTATCTATATATTGCATAGTTAGTTATATTTTAGTTACTCTTTCTGTGATTATAAAGTTATTTCTCCAAGTTCTCAAAATACCACTTGGCATAGTATTGTTCAACGTATGTGTTACCATCCATATACTAGGTCTGTAAGTGATAGTTCCACCTGGCTGTACCGTTAAGTTTAATTCATTACTAAACCCATCATTGATAGTCAATATTTGCACCCCCAAAGGCGTAGTAGTAAAATCGTAAGGTAAAGTAAAATTATACGAAAAAGTTCCAGCCTGTGCCGTCACACCAGTAGTCACCAAAGCACCAGGTGCAGCATTTACATTAAAATACATTGTACCTTTATCGCCAGTTAGATAAGGGAATTGTACAGCCCCTACACCCGAAGAATTACTAGACAAATAAAATCCTATTACCAAGTTTACATTTACAGCACAATCATACGTATTGGTAAAAGTATACGTAGCTGCTGCTGGATATATAATAGCGTTTTTTACAGCATTAGATGGCGTAGTATCAGGGTCAAGATAAATAGGCGGAGCTTGTTGTATATGTACATCTAGGTTAAGTCTACTATCCATTGGAGCAGAATTTCCCCCTAGCACCACTTGCCTAAAAGTCTGTATAGCCTTTCTTTTACCCCATTTTCCACCTGCTACATACCCCAAGTATTCATCACAAGCTGGTGCAGCTATTTTTTGTAATGTGCCAGCCGTATCCTGTACTACTACAAAATCACTATTTGGTACTGGTAGTATTGGATTTAAAGCACCCGTTTCAAAATTACTCATGATAGTTTGATATTTTTGTAAAAAAGTACAGTAGGGCGTTCTACGAACAAAGAATATTCCTTAAAACATTCTACGAACAAAGAATACTACTTAAAGCATTCTACGAACAAAGAACACCCTACTGCACACAATATTTTTATTGATTTTTATCTATAATAAAACATTCCATTTCATTATCCTTAAATAAAGGATTTATACTACATACTTTTCTACTTTGAATAATACTAGCCGAAGCATCATCTAAAAAAGGATGTTGTTTATGCACTATCTTTAATATTTTTGTTAGTGGGCCACTAATCATTTGTCCCCTATTATCGTTTGCCTCTGTATCCAGTGTTACATATCTAAAAGCACAATAAAAAGGCATATACCTTCCCGAATAGCTATATTTCCTGCCAGGATTTGCGGGACGCTTACTAATTCTTTGTGCCACACACAATGCAGTCAATGCAGACGCGACACCATTTATATCTTTATAGTTTACTTTTACCTTACAATGCCTATTATCTATATACTCCCATACATTTATAATTTCATTTATACTACTTACTACATAATGGTTTGGCTTTCGTGCCAGTATAGGCAGTTTATCCATACTACGATGCTCCCCGCCACGCGTCCAAAAATTAGGGAAAGGGCTATTACTTGCCCCCCCTTTCATACTAGTAGGTATTACATAGCCACCATCTTTATTACGCCCTGCCGACGCACACAATAGATTTTTATATACTACCATTTCTACATATACACCTTTATCTATCATTTCTTGCGTCAAGTCCATTGCCACTATTTCAGGATACCGATACAATAAAAAAGTATCGCCGCTTGCGTCCGTACTAGCTCTATCGTACACCGATAGCGTTCTAGTACCATTTCTTAACCTTAATTTTGGTACTGGCAAAGAAATGCCACCACTACTACTGAAATTTGTCATGGCTATTATTAGTTTAATTTTATACCTACACCACTACCTACCTGCACCACCGTAAAACTATAAAACTCTTTTGGCTTTGTTATTCCATACACCATAGGGTGAGTAGTAGCTCCAGTAGTAGTAGTTCTAGCGTAGTCTATACTAAACCCGTTTGCCGCACCCTGCCAGTGTATTGCTATTTGTTGCCCTAGCTTTGTACCAGCAAGCCCCGCAAACCAATTATTTACATTCTGGTTACTAGGTATACCTTGCAAGCTTATTTCCACAAAATCCGCAAACAATAAATCTGTAATAGCAGCCAAATTAGTATTGGCAAATTCTAACGGCACAAAACTTTCGCCTACAAAAACCCTTACCTTACACCCATCTAGTACTGTATAAGCTTCTACTAACGGATTTTTTACATCAGTAGGATTTATAGGCCCTGTTACAGTACTTATATCATTAGAACTAAATAAAGCCGAATCAAGCTTTATAGGATCTGCCACCGTATTAGTTCCTACCAGTCCACAACCTATGTTTATAGTAGTGATAGGTATATCAATAAAACTAAAATTAGGCGTTATCGTAGTGCCACTTACTACATTTACCAAATCAAAAAACAACCTACTAAAACCAACCGCCGCACCCGCTCCAAAATGTGGATTATTTAGCCTTGTATCCGTATCAATAGTTACAAGCCCAGCCAAGTTAGCGGGTTTGGTTACAGCCACCCCATCTTCGCCTACATAAGTGATACTTAAAACAGTACCATTTAACGCAAAATTAGTTATCGTAGTAAGCGTTTCACAGCCTTTTACATTACTACAAAAATCACTTACCATCTCTATTGGCTCGGGTTCACAACAAGCTACATTTTTTATTTCAGCACCTTTTATAAGCAATTGAGCAGCTCCACCGTTTATACAACTATCATTTACGATAGCGTTATACGTATACGCCACCCCTACCGTCAAAGCACCAAAATCAATACTACCAGTATTACCGCTCAACCCCAAAGCCAGCCCCGCGTTATTCAACGCCAAGTTCAAAGCCGTAGCACTTTGCGACCATACTAATACATTTGCTGCATCGTATAACTCCCATTTATAGCTTACCGTACAGCCAGTAGCCGCCGTATAAGTAGGAAATTGTATAATATTGTGAGCCATTTTTTTTTATTTTTATAAAATTAATTTCCACATGTCGCGCACCCGCCACCCTGTGTACTATATGTTTTTGCTTGATATCCCGTTAAGCTTTCGCTTCCTATATAACTTCTTTTTTTTTTTCAGCAGCACCGCTACCTTTGCTTATATCCTTACCCTCCATAGTATCATCTAGGTATTGTATATATCCTATATCTAGGAATATTTGCATACTAGCCACGCTAGCATTTCTAGGAAATATTACTTGCTCATACGTTTTGTCTGCATTCAATTTTAATAACAGTATATCGCCATTGCGTAAAAAAGAAGTGTCAAACTTTACAGCCTCGTGGGCATACACCTTTTTATCTTCCATTACAATAAAGCAGTTAAAGCCGTTATTTCAGTAGCCGTTAATCCAGCCGCAGCAGCATTCGCCAAACAAGCATTTACATTTATATAAGGTACTACCAACGCTTGCGGGTCTACCAAAAAGTTTAATTCTACTTTCTTGTACTGTATACATCTTTTATTTACCGAAGTATCTTTTGCCAACGTTACCGTTACACTGGCATCTACAAAAGTCCCTTGGTCTATCACTCTATTATAGTTTATACCACCACCTATGGCAGCACAATCCGCCAGCGTTTGCCCTTTTACATG
>JAYUJA010000211.1:0-1350 GCA_043765495.1 Bacteroidia bacterium | reverse complement strand
ATGATGTAGGACTATCCGTTACGTATACCCCTTGGTTGCGAGCGCTAGTGCCAGACATTAATTTAGCATATTTAGGTTTTTATAAAAAAATAGACGATAGACAAGCTATTGGAGCGTCTTTTCGCTATTTTTCTTTGGGAAATATCACATTTACAGACAATGTAGGGCAAGTAATCCGAGATGTAAAACCGTATGAAATGGCGGCAGATATTTCGTATTCCAGAAAACTATCCAATAAAATAAGCGGCGGGCTAACGATGCGCTACATACGCTCCGACCTTACCAATGGTGTAGGCTTACAGAATGGAACGCCCACTTATGCAGGTAATGCAGTAGCCGCAGATGTATCTTTTTATTATGTAAATCCTGATTTTAAAGTAAAAGATAAAAATGCAGAATTAAGTTTTGGAGCAAATTTTTCTAATCTAGGAACTAAAATATCTTATACAAAAGGCGCTCGTAAAGATTTTTTACCGATGAATATGCGTCTAGGAGCAGGATTGAAAGTAAAAGTAGACGAGCATAACAGCCTTACTATCCTAGCCGATATAAATAAACTACTAGTACCTACGCCGCCAAAAAGAGATTCGGTAGGAGGAATACTAGCAGGTAAAGACCCTGACGTATCCGTAGGTAGTGCTATATTCCAATCTTTTGGCGATGCACCCAATGGCTTCAAAGAAGAAATAAAAGAAATATCTTGGGCGTTAGGAGTAGAATATTGGTACCAGCAGTTATTTGCACTACGAGGCGGATATTTTCATGAATCCCCTATCAAAGGCAATAGACGTTATTTCACACTAGGAGCAGGTATAAAATGGAAAACCATAGGCATCGACTTATCGTATCTAATCCCAACTACCCAAAAACACCCATTAGAAAACACACTACGTTTTGGCGTACGTTTTGACTTTCAAGGAGCAAAAGCTGCAGCCAACAACGATGATTAATATATATTGTTAATCCTATCATACAACCGCCTTTTTATTCCATGAGTAAGGCGGTTTTTTTATTTAATACTATGAATCCAATCCTTATTTTATTGCTCATCGGTTTATTTGCTGGAATATTAAGTGGTATGCTGGGCATCGGCGGCGGCGTAATTATCGTACCAGCCCTCGTATTTTTTATGGCAATGACACAAGCACAAGCACAAGGCACCAGCCTAGGCGTACTGATAATGCCCGTAGTAGGAGCTGCTGCCTACCAATATTACCAAAGCGGAAACCTGAATTGGAAATACTCCCTTTGTATCGCAATAACTTTCGTAATAGGCGGTTGGGTAGGTTCTAAAATAGCATTAGAAGTAGATAAAGATGTTCTAAAAAAATTCTTTGCAGTATTTTTATT
>JAYUJA010000210.1:0-12205 GCA_043765495.1 Bacteroidia bacterium | reverse complement strand
ATACACCACAAGAAGTAAGTAAAATATTAGCAAAAATAGTAACCACAGGAAAGCAAAAATTAAAATCGGTTTATGACCCTACTTGTGGCTCTGGCTCGTTATTGCTACGAGTAGCCAAAGAAGTAAAAGAAGTAAACAGCTTTTATGGACAAGAGATGAACCGAACTACCTACAACCTTGCGCGAATGAATATGATTTTGCACGGTGTGCATTATCGAAAATTTGATATTAAGCAAGAAGATACATTGGAACACCCACAACACCTTGCTGTATTGCCTTTTGAAGCCATAGTAGCCAATCCACCATTTTCGGCTCAATGGAGTGCAAACGCTTTGTTTACAAGCGATGATCGTTTTAGTCAGTATGGAAAATTAGCACCGAGTAGTAAAGCAGATTTTGCCTTTGTGCAACATATGATACACCACCTTGCAGAAAACGGAACGATGGCAGTTGTATTACCACATGGTGCACTGTTTAGAGGCGGTGCTGAACAACACATTCGTAAATACCTAATAGAAAACCGAAACTATCTAGATGCAGTAATAGGCTTACCTGCTAATATATTTTATGGCACGAGTATCCCTACTTGTATTTTGGTATTTAAAAAATGCAGAGAAAACCCTGACAATATTTTGTTTATAGATGCTAGCCAACATTACGAAAAAGTAAAAACACAAAATATTTTACGAGACGAGCATATAACCAAAATAATAGATACCTACCGTAATAGAACGGAAACAGAAAAATACAGCCGTAGGGTAGAGATACAGTTTATTGCATCTCAAGATTACAACCTAAATATACCGAGGTATGTAGATAGGTTTGAAGCAGAAGAAAGTATAGATATTGAAGCTATTGCCAAAGAAATAAAAGCATTAGATATATCCATGAAAGAGACGGATAAAACTATTGCTAATTTTTGTAAAGAACTTAATATTTCAACCCCTTTCTAAACAATGGAAAAACAAAACAGTACAGACGCGATTAATCACGCATCTATACCCAGCCTGCGTTTTCCTGAATTTGAAGGAGAATGGGAAAAGAAAAAGCTGGGGGAGGTGGTAAAAATAAACCAAGGGTTACAAATTGCTATATCAGAAAGATTAACAGAACAAGTTGAAGGTTCATATTTTTATATAACAAATGAATTTTTGAAAAAAAATTCTGAAAAAAAATATTTTATTAAAAATCCATCACGATCTGTATTGTGTAATAAAGAAGATATTTTAATGACAAGAACAGGAAATACAGGAATGGTAGTGACAAATGTTGAGGGTGCTTTTCATAACAATTTTTTCAAAGTTGCTTATCCAAAATATATCAGTAAAATATTTTTATATAATTTTCTGAAATTAGAAAAGACCCAAAATGCAATATTAAAGATGGCAGGCACTTCTACAATACCTGATTTAAACCATTCAGATTTTTATAGAATCACTTTGCATTTCCCCTCCCTTATTGAGCAAACCAAAATCGCGAATTTTCTGACGGCAGTAGATGAAAAAATCCAATTCCTCAAAAAGAAAAAAAAGGGTTTAGAAGAATATAAAAAAGGCGTAATGCAGGGTTTATTTTCAAACCGTAGAGACGCGATTAATCGCGTCTCTACAGATGCAGATGTGGTATCGGGTGCAAATATGGGTGCGGATATGGGTGCGGTATCGGGTGCGGATAGAGACGCCCAATTGGGCGTCTGTACAGATGTGGATATGGGTGCGGGTGCAGATATGGGTACGGGTAGAGACGCGATTAATCGCGTCTTTACAGATGCAGACGGTAAACCATACCCAGATTGGGAGGTAAAGAAGTTGGGAGAGGTGTGTGTGATAAAAAAAGGAGAACAACTAAATAAAGAAGAACTAACAGAAATAGGGAATTATCCTTGTTTAAATGGCGGAATAAATTATTCAGGGTTTACAGATAAATTTAATTCTGATGAAAATACAATAACTATTAGTGAGGGAGGTAATTCTTGTGGCTACATAAATTTTATGAATACAAAATTTTGGTTAGGTGGTCATTGTTATAAAATTGTATTAAATACTGAAACTAATTTGATGTATTTCTATCAGCTATTAAAGTATAATCAGGAAAAAATTATGCAATTAAGAGTTGGTTCAGGACTTCCAAATATTCAACAAAAAGATCTTCGTAATTTTGAGTTTTTAATTTGTAATTCCCTTCCTGAACAAACTAAAATCGCCAATTTTCTATCTGCGATAGATGAAAAAATAAACCATACTACTATACAAATATACAACACCGAACAATGGAAAAAAGGATTGTTGCAGAAGATGTTTGTGTGATCGTCAATCATCAATCGTAGAGAGAGACGCGATTAATCGCGTCTCTACTAAATAAATAAAAATGGACAAATTCAATAATAAATATCGGATACCATCTGCCCGATTACAATCGTGGAATTATGGTTCTAACGGTTCCTATTTTATAACCATTTGCACCAAAAATCGCGAACATTTTTTTGGCGAAATTGCGAATGGTGAAATGCAATTAAATGAATTGGGGCAATTGGCAGAAAAATATTGGATGGAAATACCCAATCATTTTCCGTTTGTTGAATTAGGTAATTTTGTGGTAATGCCAAATCATACGCACGGCATTTTGATAATTGATAAAATGGATACGATTAACGTAGAGACGTTGCAATGCAACGTCTCTACCACGAACGCAACCAACAAAAACGAACAAATGGCGAAAATTTCACCCCAATCGGGTACAATATCAACCATTATTCGTTCATACAAATCGGTGGCATCAAAAAATGCCCGTTTAATCCACGCAGATTTTACATGGCAATCCCGTTTTCACGATCATATAATTCGTGATTCACAATCATTTGAAAATATTCAACATTACATTACAAACAATCCTATAAATTGGAATAAAGATAAATTTTACAAAAATGATGTCTAAACAATCCGAACAAGTATTAGAAGAACAATTGATAGCAAAACTGCAAAAGTTAGGTTATGGCTTGGCTATTATAAAAGATGAAGCAGCATTAATTACCAACCTAAAACAGCAATTAGAAAAGCATAACAATATTACATTTACCAAAACAGAATTTGAAAGAGTACTTAATATTTTAAGCAAAGGTTCGGTATTTGAAAAAGCAAAAACCCTACGAGAAAAACAACATATAGTAAGAGATAATGGCGACAACCTATACTTTGAATTTCTGAATACCGAACATTGGTGTCAAAACCAATACCAAGTAACGCACCAAGTAAGCCAAGAAGGTACTTACAAAAACAGATACGATGTTACTATTCTTATCAACGGTTTGCCATTGGTACAAATAGAACTGAAACGAAAGGGGTTAGAACTCAAAGAAGCATTTAATCAAATCAATCGCTATCAACGGCATTCGTTTGGTGCAAATTCGGCTTTGTTTCAGTATGTGCAAATTTTCATTATCAGCAATGGCGTAAACACAAAGTATTATGCTAACAACCGCAACCAAAGTTTTAAACAAACTTTTTATTGGACAGATGTAGAAAATAAACGCCTTACCAATATACTCAACGGTTTTACAGATTCGTTTTTAGAGCCTTGCCACATTAGCAAAATGATATGCAAATACATAGTGCTAAACGAAGCGTATAAAATACCAATGGTTTTGCGACCTTACCAATTTTATGCAGTAGAAGCATTGATAGAACGAGTAAAGACGCAATTAATTGCGTCTCAACCCAAAAACGGTTATATATGGCATACCACAGGCAGTGGCAAAACACTAACGAGTTTTAAAGCCAGCCAGATATTGATGAATATGCCACAAGTACATAAAGTAGTATTTGTGGTGGATAGAAAAGATTTGGATTACCAAACTACCAAAGAATTTAATAGTTTTAGCAAAGGCAGTATTGACGGAACAGACAGCACCAAAGCATTGGTAAAACAATTTACTGATGGCACAAAATTGATAGTTACCACCATTCAAAAACTAAATACAGCCATTAGCAAGCTGAAATATGAAAATGCAATGGCAGATTTGAAAGACAAAAAAATGGTTTTTATTTTTGACGAATGCCACCGCAGCCAATTTGGAGAAACGCATAATCGTATCAAAGCCTATTTTACCAATATACAGATGTTTGGTTTTACAGGCACACCAATATTTAGCGACAATGCTGTAAAATCGCAAGGTATTGCGTCTATACACGGCAAACGAACTACCAAAGATTTGTTTGAAGACTGCTTGCACAAATATGTAATTACCGATGCCATAAAAGACGAAAATGTATTAAAATTTTCGGTAGAATATGTAGGCAGATATTATCGTAAAGACGCGATTAATGGCGTCTCAACAGATGGTAGACAAACCAATATTGACATAGAAGTAGAAGATATAGACACCAAAGAGCTAATGGAAGATGCTACACGATTGGAGAAAATATCGGATTACATAATAGCACACCACAGCCGAAAAACACATAGCCGAGAATTTACAGCAATGTTTTGTATCAACAATGTGCAAACACTAATAAAGTATTATGATATTTTAAAACGTAAAAAAGAAGAAGGTAAACATAAACTAAACATAGCCACTGTTTTTAGTTATGCCAGCAACGAAGACGATTTAGATGCTAACGGATTTTTGCCAGAAGAAGTATCGGTAGTAGAAGAACCCAAAGCTTTGTATGGCTTACAAGCACACAGCCGTGAAAAACTGGACGAATATATAGAAGACTACAACAAATTATTTGATACAAAATTTAGTACCAAAGACAGCGAAAATTTTTACAATTATTACAACGATGTTTCAAAAAAAGTAAAGGAACGAAAAATAGATATTTTGTTAGTAATCAAAGATCTTTGCTGGTTTTAATATCCTTCGAAAGAAACCTAGTGATACTATCATGACTTATTGAGCCTTCTAAAATAGTAGACAAGCTAGTGCTAATTACTTGGCAAATACTTGCTGCTAGATAAGCAGTATGAACCTCAAATATTTGATTATTATTAATTTATATTTGTAAATTTTTTTTGTAAACATACTAAAAATGATTTACATTTGCAAAACAAGTATAAATTATCCTTTCATAACTTCAGTTATAAATATTCTATATTTGTTTTGAGTTAATTTTAACGTTTTACTATCAAAATATTTGGAACATGAGAACAAAGTATTTAACATGGCTTGTTATACTAACAAGCCTGTTTTTCTTTTCTTGCCGAAATTCAACCAAAGAAAAAGAACTTGCAGACAAAGAAAATGAATTATTAAAAAAAGAAAATGAATTACTAAAAAAGGAATTGAAAAATAGTGACACAACTTTTCCACTTACAAACAATACTCCTACTTTAATTACAACTCCCCCTACTTTAGTTACGACTAGCAAAACTAAAACTTTTGTAGTCGATAAATCAGCTATTAAAACTGCTTTTTTAACGTACTTGCCTAATATTTCGGGAGGACGCAAATTAAGTACTTGCATCGTTATTTTGGGTGACCTAAATGGTGACAAATTAATTGATGGAATTGTTGACTATGGTTTAGAACCAACATATGAAGACAATGGTGGAGGTAATAGTATTAGTGAAATCCCAGGTTTGATAGCCTTTACTAATACAGGAACTAATTTAATTGTAGCAGATCATTCAGAAAATTTTGGCGGAAACTTTGGTTCAAGGAATGAGTTAAAGAAAATCAGTAATGGTATTGTTTTTCTTGAAGTTCTAGATTATGCCGAAGACGATGCGAGATGTTGCCCGACACTTAAGACAACAACAAAATTAATTTTAAGAAATAATAAACTAACAGAACTTAAAAAAGATGCCAATTTAAGTAATGAAGAAGATTTAAAAAATTTGATGGAATTCATAGATAATTTTGAGAAGACACACCAATAGCATACAAGACTATTTCTATTTATAGGTACTTATATTTAAGGTTTGTGATTTTCGTAAAATTAAATTTGCAAACCACCCCTTTTGGTAGTATATTTCTACTTTCAATTCTTCGGTACGTTCCCAACTATTTCCATTCATTTAAAATAAAAAAAAGCTATCCTATGACGGGTAGCTTTTTCTGTTGGTAACAGTATTTTATTTTAAAGTAAAAAATACATTTATCCTTGTATTAAAAAGTAGATAGCTAAAAAATCGAAGCACAAGATAATACTAGTAATGACCCAAGCGATGGCTGTAAGGGTAGTAGAATTAACATACTTGCCCATGATGGATTTTTTGGAAGTGATGTATACTAGCGGTATAATAGCGAAAGGCAGCTGTAAGGATAATATTATTTGGCTTCCTACTAGCATAAGGTCTGTTTTATCTTGCCCATAGAGGGTTAGTATCAGTACAGCTGGCACTATAGCGATAAGACGGGTAATAATGCGGCGTATCCAAGGTTTTAGGCGTATATTTAGGAATCCTTCCATTACTATCTGCCCTGCTAGTGTGCCTGTGATAGTAGAATTTTGCCCAGATGCTAATAATGCTATGGCAAATAACGTGGCTGCTGTACCTCCTAACAATGGTATTAGTAAAGTATATGCTTCTTCTATTTTGGCTACTCCTTGGTGTCCTGTGGTATGGAAGCTACTGGCTGCTAGTATAAGAATGGAAGCATTAATAAAAAATGCTATCAATAACGACACTGTAGAATCTATGGTAGCTAGGTGTATAGTGGCTTGCTTGGTGTCTGGGGTGTCTATTACTTGTCTTTTTTTGGCTATGTGGGAATGTAAGTATAGGTTGTGGGGCATGACAGTAGCGCCGATTATCCCTACTGCTATGAGTAATGCTTCTTTGTTTGTAAAAATAATGGCGTGTGGGAGTAATCCTTTTGCTATTTCTGTAAATATGGGTTTGGATAAAAACAGTTCGGTGACAAAACAAGCGACGATAATGAGTATAAAGCACCCAATAATGGACTCTAAAATCCGACTATTTTTATTTTCTAACACTAATAATACAAGTACATCTAGTACCGTAATAGCTACTCCCCATAACAAAGGAAGTCCAAAAAGTAAATTCAGGGCGATGGCTGTACCCACTATTTCGGCTAGGTCGGTGGCTGCGATGGCTATTTCGGCTAGTATCCATAGAAAAAACGAGGTAGGACGATTAAAGTAGGCTTTGCAGGCTTGTGCTAGATCGTACTGTGTGACTATGCCTAGTTTCAAAGCTAAATGCTGTAATACAATTGCAAACAAGTTTGATAATAGTATAATAAACAGCAGGGTATAGCCAAATTTAGCACCTCCTTGTAAGTCTGTAGCCCAGTTTCCTGGATCCATGTATCCTACTGCTACTAGTAAGCCTGGCCCTGTGAATGCGAGGATTTTTCGGACAAAGCTGGCTTTATCTGAAATAGTAATAAGAACTTCTGATTTTTTGATTTCCATTTATAGATAATATATTTGGAAGTGGTTAAAGAATCAACATGGCATCTCCATAGGCTAGAAATCTGTATTTTTCTCTGATAGCTTCTTTGTATGCTTTATCTATGAGGTCGTAGTTTGCGAAGGCGCATACCATTAGGTGTAAAATAGATTGTGGCTGCTGAAAATTCGTCAATAAGCAGTTTGGGATAGCAATATCACAAGGTGGGTAGATAAATTTATTCGTCCAACCCTCATACGGTTTTAAGGTTCTAAAAGAGGATACACTACTTTCCAAGGCACGCAGTGTACTTGTACCTACGGCACATATTTTCTTTTTTTCTTCTTTTGCTCTATTTATTCTATCGGCGGTGACTTCGGGGATAATAAAATATTCGGAGTCTAGTTTATGTTTTGTTAAATCTTCTACTTCTATGGGTTTGAATGCTCCTAATCCTAGGTGCAGGGTTACTTCTGGAAAATCTACTCCTTGTATTTCTAATTTTTTCATTAATATTTTCGAAAAATGCAATCCAGCAGCGGGTACAGATACTGCACCTTCTTCTTTGGCGAATACGTTTTGGTATCTTTCTAGATCTTCGTAATTTGCTTTTCTACCCATGTATTTAGGGATTGGGGCATTGCCTAGCATAGCGAGTGTTTTACGAAATTGTTCGTACGATCCATCAAAAAGAAAACGTAATGTACGTCCTCGCGAGGTAGTATTATCTATTACTTCGGCTACTAGCTCATCGTTACCAAAATATATTTTATTACCAATACGGATTTTACGGGCTGGATCTACTAGTACGTCCCATAGTCTTGTGTCTTGGTGTAATTCTCGCAATAAAAAAACTTCTATTTCTGCACCAGTTTTTTCTTTGTTGCCGTATAATCTAGCTGGGAATACTAGTGTATTATTCATCGCCATTACATCTCCATCAGAAAAATAATTGGTAATATCTCTAAATTGCTTGTGTTCGATGGTTCTGGTAGCTCTGTCTATGACCATTAGGCGAGAGTCTTCTCTGTCTTTTAGAGGCGTTTTTGCTATTAATTCTTCTGGTAAATCGAAATGGTAATGGGATAATTTCATATAGTAACTAAAAATTTTAATATAAAAAAAGTTATAAGAAGGCAAATATAGGCTATTTTATGTGTTTTGTCAAGTATTATTTTAGGCAGTTTGGTTTTGAGTACTAGGAATTAAACATCGTTACCTAGTATTTTGTTTATTTTTCATAAAAAAAGCTTATTTACGGCTTCTAGTACAGGAGTTGTCCATTCGTAGGAATGTATCCAAGGGTATGGTTGTATACTTGATTTTTGGGGATAGATTTCGGCGAGTAAGGTAGGTTTTTGTAATGGGTTGTTATTAGATGCGATTAAAAACAAATTATCTATATTCGGCAATGCTTTACATAAATCAGTGATACATTTTTGCTGTCTTTGTTTAATCAAGTCTTCTGGTACCCAATGCCCGCCAGCCTGTTTCCTTTGTTCTACTCTATGTATATTTATGGTATAATTGTATGTGCTTAAAAAGTATACATTCAGTTGGTAACCAAATCGTTTGGGTCGTTCTAGCAGTTCGAACGAAAAATTAGTTTCAATAGCAAAGTCTATTTTCTGTTCTATGGCTTTCATGTACAATTTTACGGCTAGGATATTGGCTTCGTTCCTAGTGTTGTATTTCTCCCAATCTGTACCATATTTTTGTTGCAACCCTTTTGCTATGGCATCTCCATCTATGAATAATAATTCGGAGAATGCTTCTTTCGCAAAAGTGGATTTTCCTGCTCCGTTAGAGCCTGCTAATAAATGCATGACTGGCTTTTTCATTTCCAATCAGGGAAAAATTTGTACGGATTGTATACATCTTTACTAGGATCGTAAATAGTAGCCGACATAGGTTCTATGGAACTTATTGGAGTTCGCTGGTCTGTTTCTAGGTTGTGTTTCCATCTTTGTCCTGTCCTAGGATTTTCTACAACAGAGAAATATTCCCCATCAACGGTATCACTATAAAACATCAAAGTACCGTGGTACGAATGTAACTGTCGCAGTTCCGCCCAAAAAAGAGCAGGATCTTTTGTCTCTAGCCAAGCTAAATAATCTGATTTTCTGACTGGTTTTTGCATATTTTTTCTAAAAAACCAAAGATATATAATTATGTATATATTGGTAAATATATTTATGTGTAAATATATTACTAATTACGCTGTTTGTAATTTTGTGGCAGATGGGCTTTTCAAGCCTAC
Organism: Bacteroidia bacterium; assembly: GCA_043765495.1. Taxonomy (GTDB): domain Bacteria; phylum Bacteroidota; class Bacteroidia; order JAYUJA01; family JAYUJA01; genus JAYUJA01. The sequence continues at coordinate 2,589 of JAYUJA010000210.1, read as the reverse complement.
CAAAAACCAAAGCCAATCCCATCAATAGTAGTAGATGGAAGTAGTTTGGTTTTCGTAGTAGATACGTTATTTAATCGTTATCAGTATCGTATTCATCTAGCCATATTTCTACAATATTGCTTAATAAAGTTTTGATAGGGATATCTTTTTTAAGGGATATGAGCGCTAATCTTTTATTGAGAGACCTGGACAGTATTTGATTTATTGTGTCTTCTTTGTCTCTTTTTTGGAAGTATGGAGTATATTGACTACCTACTGGTTTGTGGGTTATTTTTTCTTCTTCTTTGTTTGCTATTTCTGATTTCATTCGCATCAGGTTGAGCAAATCTTTTTTGTTATCCGCCATAATAGTATACGTGTTATAGGTTTATTTTATTCATAATGCTAATACAAAAGTCGTGTATTTTGTGCGATCCAGGTATTTTCACTACTTTATAGGTATTTAGCTTTGTTTGGAGGTTGCTTTGTGAATCGGTAATATACTCTTTTATCAAAGGTACACCAGTATCTTGCTCGAAGTAGTCCAAGGCAAATTGTAGTTCTTTGCTGCCTGCTTTTACTTTATTTAGGCAGATGGATATGTCTATATCTGGTAGCTGGTATTTTTTGCGTATGGGGGTTACTTCTTTTTGCAGGTAAGAAATAAACTCCTTTGTATCTATTATTTCTAGCTGCCCGCCTTGCAGTGGGATAAACATATAATCCACCAATGCCAAGTTACTAATAATTCCTTTTTGATGGTAGTTGCCAGGCAGATCCACTACCATATAATCCACGTTACTTTCGCTGGATTTTGCTTCTACTAGTATATCGTACAAATCTTCGGAAGCAATAGAATAGATAGGATACAGGCGATTTAGTATATCTTGTTTTCCATCTCTTTCTAGTATATACTCATCGGTAGTTCTTTTTTCTTCTACTCCTTTTTGCGTTGCTGCATTAATGAATACTACTTTTTTATTCAGATAATATTGAATATAATTACACAATAATATATTGAGGGTACTTTTTCCTACTCCACCTTTTGGGTTATAAAACGATATTATTTTCATATTATTTTACTAATTAATTAAAAACAAAGATAAAACATATATTGTGATATAAAAATTTTTATTCATTAATATATATATATACAATTATATAAAGCAAAAATAACGGTTTTTATTTGTTGGAATTTTGTTTTATTGCACGTATTATCTAGGTTACAGACGTTATAAATGGCATATTTACTTCTTCACTAAATATGGACACGTCGCCTTTTCTTTTTTCTATCAAACTTACTGTATTAGCTAATAAATCTTTGATATACTGTTTTTCTCCTGTATAAAAAGGACGATTACGCTCTGTTTGTAGCGGAGTACTAGGATTGAGAGGGTTGATCCACTGCTTGTTTATTTGTTGCGATTCATAGATAGGAAGTAGCTGTATAGCTATTGTGGTAGTGGTCTCATCTGGTTGGTAGGCTCTGCCATATATCCGAATAGTGTCTGCTATTTTATCGCTTTGAATAGCTTGTATGTTGGTATTGGTATTATCTACTACTTCATCATGTTTTCCTTTTTGGACGAATCTTCCCATTCCATTTTGCTTTACTTGCTCTTCGTATCTTTTATATATCTGTAGTTGGCTGATTAGTGGCGGTATCGCTAGCATACAGACTGTCACTTCATAGCCAGCATTTTTTAGCTTTTCCATAGTAGTATTTATGACGGAGATAGAAGAGCCTAATGTTTGATCAAAAACAATATTTTTTTTAGCTTCCATAGCGTCTTCAAACAATCTTCCTAGCCATAGAGTAGCGTCTAGGTCTACTATACTAGGGGCATGCTGGAAATTAGTTATTTGTAGATTATCAAAACTAGGATGTTCTGCTCGTAGTGCATCAAAATTTATTACTACCGCTCCCTCTTCTCCTATCTCGTCTTGTATAGCGTTTCGCAAATTTGTTTTACCGCAGCCTGGTTGCCCTCCTAATATAAATGCTTTGGGAGCTACAGTGGATTGGCTTTTGTATAAATAGCCTATGATGATATCTTTTGTATATATATCATCGGATTCGATAGCAGACAGCTTATATTGCTGTTGCATTGTGTTTAGTTGTTGTTGTGTCATAGTTTTTTATTTAATCCAAAAAAAGGGTTTATCTTCTGCTGTAATATGGCTAGGAATAAGGTTCTCTAATTCCTCTTCTATTGCTTTTAATCGTAAATATTCTTCTTTCATAACTGCCATACCTATTTCAAAGTTTTCTTCTGTATCGTAAGGGAAATTACTATTCAAGACAGATATTTTTCGAGATTCTTGGGTATAATAAATCTCTTCTTGTGGGATAAGTATATGTAACTTTCTTTTTTTACGATTTACTCTATTATAAGCAGTTCGTAATCGTACGCACATATCTTCGAATCTTTCTCCTACAGAAAAATCGTATTTAATATGAAATCCTGTAGCTTTTGCTTTGTTTATCATGAATGGTTGTAATGAATTATAGCGTAAGTTCAAGTAATAAATGCAACTTTGGGAGCAATTTTGAAAGACTTTAGTTCTGTAAAAGAGAAAATAAATTCTCATTTTCTTTTTTACCAGTTA
>JAYUJA010000209.1:0-1353 GCA_043765495.1 Bacteroidia bacterium | reverse complement strand
CGCTACATAGGTGTTTTAGCTGCTGAATAGATATATCCAAAATAGGGTGCAACAGATTTGGAGCTAATTCGGATAAAGGATATAAAATAAAATTACGTAAATGCAGCCTAGGATGCGGGATTTGTAAATGCGTATCTTGTATTATCTCTACTTCGTCTAGTAGTAAGTTTTTTACTAATAAAATATCTATATCTATTACCCTATCTAGCAAAGTATTATCCACCCTCACCCTTCCCATTTGTTTTTCTATGGCTTGTAATTTCTTTAATAAAACAGCAGGCGATAAGTTAGTATGGATTTCTATTACAGTATTCCAATACCAATGCACAGAATCATAGCCGACAGGCTCGGTCTCGTAGCAAGAAGCCTCTTTCAATACTATACTAGAAAGTTTTTGTAATTCTTTTTTAGCTTGTACTAAATTTTCTTTTTTATCCCCTTTATTCGTACCAAGAGACAAATAATAACTATAATTATACATTTTTAAAATACGTTATATTAAAGGATCAGAGATATTATTTTGCTGCTTATCCATGTCGTTTTCTAATTTATAATAGCGGTATAATAACGTACTTATCCATAATCCTAGCAATGTAAAACCTATCACAGCAGGATAAAATATAACCCGCATCTGGCTATCCATATCGTATTTAGAAAAAGCAGGATTATCGCCATTACCAGGGTGCAGAGACTCCATCACACGGGGCATCAACATTATCAACAACATGAACATTATATAAGCAAAAATATGGTATACTGCCGTAGTCACAGCCCTACTGCGTGTATCCTGCTGTATACTATTACGCAAAATAAAATATGCCCAATATAAAAACATTCCTACTGCTACCCCGTTTAGTTTTGGATCAGGAGTCCAATAAGAACCCCAGGTAAATTTTGCCCACAAAGAACCTGTGAGCAATCCTATTATACCCAGAAAAAAAGCAGAACAAAGCAGCGAGTACGTAATCAATTCTTTATCCTCTATTATTTTTTTTGCGGCTTCATTAGATATCAATTGTGCTGCGGCTTTCCGTTGCACTAGCAATATTTGTATACTTTGCACGAATGCAATAGTAATCAATAGCATCATAGCGAACCATTGCGTGACGTGGTAATACAAATTACGAATAGTTTCGTTTAGTATTTCTCTACGAGGCACACCCGCCAGCATACCAGCTACCAAAGCAAGTAATATTAAAGCTATACAAAGCCATTTCCACCAACTGTGGGTAATCCATTTATTATTCATACTTACTATTTTATTTGGTGGATTCAAGTAATAAATGCAACTTTTTGTTATTGTTGTAATTTTTGTAAATATACTTCATTAGGTGTTAAATAACCAAATCTTTT
>JAYUJA010000208.1:0-1356 GCA_043765495.1 Bacteroidia bacterium | reverse complement strand
GCAATATCGGCTATACTTTCCAGATTACCTGCATACGTGAGTGCATCTACATTTACGATATGGTAGTTAGGGTATTTGTTTACTAATAAACGAATTACATGCGAGCCAATGAAACCCGCTCCGCCTGTTACTAATAAAGTATGTGCAAACATAGTACTTGGTTATAAAATAAGAAAGTATGAAATGCCAAATATAACTATATTTATGGACATAAAAATAGGTTTTATTGATTTGTATTTTAAATAAAAGATAAAAAAATGCAATAAAAATAAAAAAAATGCTAAATTATTGCAATAAAATCAATTAATTATCAATATTTTACAAAAATTACAAACTAAAATAGTTTATTTATAAAAAAATAATGTTTTTTTTAGATTATATATACTATATTTGCAAGTGTATTCGTTATATACTATTTTTTATTTTTACCCAATCACTATTACCATCTATGGCATAAAACTACTCTTTATCTTTTTTATCAACTGATTAATTGTTTTTGTCATGAAAAATAGCGTCCTTCTAGTATTAGTATTCCTGTCTTTTCTTTCTGCTACTGCTCAAACTTTCCATGTATACGGCAAAGTAACGTCTAATGGCGCTCCTGTGGCAAATTATCCTCTTTACATACAATCCGACGATAATACTCCTGCTTACAGCAAAACCATCTATACCGATGCAGCAGGGCTATACCAAGATACTATACTCGATGGTGCAGCAGCTGGACTTACTCGCAAATGGTTCATCAGTACCGATACAGCTTCTACTTCTTTTGAAACTATCACCAAAACATTTAACAATAACCAAGGCGAGAATGATTCAGCAAAAATTAATTTCCGTTTAGCAAACCTTGTTTTAGCAAAAAAGAAAGACAAAGAGCCTATTATTGCTTTCCAAGCTACTATGGAAGCGTATCCTAACCCTTTTACAGATATACTAATGGTATCCGTAGAAGCGAATAAAAAAGCGATAGCAAAAATTAATTTCCGTTCTTTAATAGGTGGTGTAGTAAAAACGTATACCGAAGAAATAGAAATAGGAAGCAATAAAATAAAATTACAAGTGCAAGATTTGCAAGACGGTATCTACTTCGTAGAAATTATTTGTAACGATAAAAAATTGGTGAAAAAACTAATCAAGAATTAAGATTTACTCCGTACGAATTTCCAGTTTTGTTGTAGTTTTTGATGTTTCGCTCGTTTTAGTGGCGATTTTTTAAACAACTGCTGGAATACTTCTTCGCTGATGTCTTGCCAATCCTTGTCTGTAAAGGTAAGCACCGCAGGGTTAGGCGTAAACTCGTGTGTAGTATGGGCTTTTGAAAACCTATTCCAAGGGCAAACATCTTGGCAAATATCA
>JAYUJA010000207.1:0-12389 GCA_043765495.1 Bacteroidia bacterium | reverse complement strand
AATTAAATTTTTATCTGATTCTCTCACAAACCAATCCTGACCAAATTCCACAAATTGGCGATGGCAAGTAGTGCATTGATAATTTTGTTTGCCATAATCAGTATGACCATTTTTTTTTACTTTTTTGCCGAAACAGTGAGGACAGTCCATACTATTATTTTTTACAAAGATAATAAAAACATTACATTAATAGTACTACCAAATACCATTATTCAAATTACAACCAAACGCCATATAGAAGATCGGCAAGAAGAGTCTATCCGATACTATATTTCTAGTTTGAAAGAGAAAAATGCTTCTTATTTTAATCATTCTATTAGAGTACATTGGTCTATTGAGAATCAACTTCATTGGCATCTAGACGTTACTCTTAAAGAGGATGCATCTAGAGCTAGAAAAGGATTTGCTCCGCAAAACCTCAATTGTATTCCAAAAATAGCATTGCAACTCATTAATAATAAAACAGATAATTTGAGTATTCAAAAAAGACGATTTAAAGCTTCTTTAGATATTCACTATTTAAACTCCTTTTTCTGATTTTCGTGCGTTTGCCCTAGTTGGTATTTAGAATAATCTTTACGCAAATGATGGAATTTCATATAATAATGGTGCTAAATTTTTATTGCAAATAAACTAAAAAATTGCTTGTGAATAGTATTCTTATTGCAATACGATTAAAGTTTTATTAGTATCCTCTATCTGTATAGTGATGGCATTTATGAAGTTGTAGGAATAGGTCGTTACAAGGTTTTTAATAGTGGTGGTGGTAGTACCATTCTTTGTACTACTACAATAGAATACCGTTATATGCCACAGTTGTATACTATCGGATAGTAATTGATAATGCTGCGTAGTTTGTATATCACAGCCACCATCGGTTGTTTTTGCACAAGAATGATGAATTTTTGTAGTAAGATAAAGATTGTTTATATAACTAGAATCCAATGGAATAGGAAGTTGCTTTTCTGTACGAATGGAAAGTGGAAAACTATCTTGGGTACTATTTTTTATGTGAAAATAGTACTTATCGAAATAGTAGGCATATACGCCTTTTACAGTAGTAGTTCTATACTTGTTTTCTTGGTTTTTGGGCATACAACTTGCTATATTATAACTAGATATACATACACTATCTTCGCTGAAATAGTAGGCTTCATACTTATATAGCATACACCCACCATTCATAAATTCTTTACACGAGGAAGAAATTAATTTTTCGTATCGGAATGGAATAGGGTTATCACTTTGGCTATAAATATTCGTAGCTAACATAAAGCTAGCTACGAATAGAAGGAATGAATACATGGTAAGATAGGTTTAACGTTTTTAATAACAACATACTAGCGAGATATATTTAATGCTTTTATCTTTGCTTGCAGTTCTTGGTCTGTTATTGCTTCTAAAGTAATTTTATAATCTTTGTTTCTTTTAATGGCAACTGTTTTACTTCCAAAGTACTGCTTACCATCTTGGTAGGTAGATGCAATAATGGTAACCACCTCTCCGACTGGAACATTATTAAATTGTAATTTATCTCTAGTACTTGATTTCATTACGGAATTTAAGTTTTTGAAAACTAGAAAAGGTTCAAACATCGAGTTATTTGTATTGAATAATGAGGATATTTCTATATATAAATTAGTAACTTCTGGAGCATCTATAAAACGGTCACAATTAATCCAACCAAACCTTGTATCTTTCAACAAATATTGATACATTCGGTTAGGAAGTTCTATTGCTACATTTCCTATATTAAGATCAGTTCTAACTTCTTGCCAATTGATGGTATTATCTAAAGTATCTCCACGAAAAAGTTGCATATTTTCCATTTTCTTTGTGGTTAGAAATTTTATTTCATAATAGCTATTCAAAAATACTTCTGAATTTTGTGAAGTGGCTTTTAGGTATATCATTCCACCTGTTTCGAGTAGTTTTCCGTTGGATACTGTCGCAATATTGTTGTTAATCATATCCAATTTAGAATAAATCTCTATTAGCTCAATAGTAATAGGCGTTGTAATAAGTTCTTTGTTTTTATCTACAAAAGAATTTTCAAAAAACTTAATCACTGTTCCCTTTCTCCCTTTGATAACCATAGGTTTTTGCGGAGAAATAGTAAACGTTTGTACTCCTTCTTTGATTTTCAATGTAGAGACTTTCGTTGTATTTTTACCTTTGTAATGTAAGATTATTTGTACTCGCCTATTACTTTGTTTTCCATCTTCGTTGCCATTGGTTGCCATTGGTTGTGCTTCTCCTGCATACTCTTTTTTTATTTTACTCCCTAGAATTCCTTTAGAAACTAAATACTGCTGTACACTTGCTACACGGTTTTGTGAAAGTTGGATATTATAATTATCGCTACCATCGCTATCCGTATGTCCATCTATTTCAATATAGGCTATTTCTTTGGAAGGGAATTTAGCTAATAAATTTTCCACTATTGTTTTAGATTGTTGCTTCAACTCGTATTTATTGTAATCAAAATATACGAATGCTTTTTCGGTTTGTTGCCCAAACGTAATAGTTATTAATAAACAAGATAATACTTACAAAACAAAGCAGTTAGATCTTAAAATAGATACTAAATTTTGAGAAATGAATCTCGCTACGATAATGATTTTGGAATACATAGATTAAGTGGTTTTGTTAAAAAAATAATCCGTTTTATTACTAACGTTGCAATACTACTACTCCTGATATAAGTTGATCATTTATAGCAGCACTTAATAGGTAAGTACCTGATGCGTAGTTAGTTAAATTTAATTGCATCGTAGTACTATTATTAAACGAGTATTCTTGCAATAATTTCCCATTTATATCCAATAAGTACAGTGTTTTAGCCTCTCCTGTTATTTCTACATTCAGCAAGCCGTCCGTAGGGTTTGGATAGTATTTGAACAATGACTGTTTAATAGTAGGAATAGGGTCTTCTGGGCGGCGGTTAGTAGTAGTTTTAGTAGTATCTTCTATGGTGTGGAATATCGTTACTACTTCGTCTTTTATATCTATCCAATTAGGGTTTATCACTACATTGTCTATTACTTTCACATTAGAAAAATATTCTTTTACAATATCTTTTGGTTTTTCGCCACAAGCTGGCACGTATATAAAACGGTATAATACTTGATTCACTACATCGGTCAGTAGGCTTACCGAAACCTTGTCTGTACTAGGCGTAATATGCCCACCTCCAATACCACTATGATCGGTAAGGGTGATATAAGTCCCATTGGTAGCCAATGCCATATTTCGTAAAATATATTCTGCTTCTTTATCCAATCCACTGCATACGATAGGCACTAGGCGGATTCCTTTTTTTGCGGCTTCGGTGGTTGCTTTTTGTATACGCTGTATTTGTTCAGAATTGCCATGTGGCGGAGCATCTAAAATAATAAAAACAATTTTTGTACGGGCTTCGTCGCTCCATTCGGTAGATTGTGTAATACTTGCCATAGCTTCGTCTATTGCTTCTGGAAAGTCGCCACCACCGCCAGCTTGTTGGTTTTGGATATACATGGCGGTTTGTTTTAAATCGCTTGTCATGGTGGAACTTCTTACTACATAATCGTCACCATTATCTTTATAAAAAAGTGCTTGCGTTTGTACCGTAGTTTTGGCATCTATGGAAGTAATACCATTAATTAAGTTTGTCATTTCGGCTTTTAAGTAGTTTATTTCATCGCCCATAGAGCCTGTAGCATCTACTACAAAAGCTACTTGTACTAGGGTTGGTACTTCACAGTCCACTGGTAGTTGTATGTTTAATATTCCTTTGCTGTACGGGTATAAAGTAGTGATAGTATAATCTTTGTTTTTATAATTAACGCGTATGCTGGTCGCTTTTTCTTTGGAATCCAAATACCCTTCAAATAGTTCTGCTTTGCCCGTATTATCCGTTATTGCTGACCATATAGGCGTAGTACCATTCAGTAATGTGATACTTGCCCCTATTACTGCATTATTATCTTTGTTCAATACTTGTAATACATAACGCTCGGTGGTGTTTAGTTTCCATCTGGATTGGTACGCTGAAAAGGTAGGAAGTACTTCTTGTTGCCATTGTTTCCATTTATTAAAATCATATACTTCCGCAGCAGTTAGTAGTCCTGCTTTGCCTGCTGATGGGTCTACTACGGATTCATCTAGGCGGGTATCTGGTGCCATAGTTGATTTTTTATCTTCATCTCCTGCTACTGGATTTGTAATCATAGTAGTAACAACTTCTCCATCATAGCTTATTTTTCCGACTTCTCTTGCTGGCGCTTTTTCTTCTTTTGTTCCTGTTGTAACTGTATGAGTAGCTCCTTTTGCTACATCATATGGAGATGGAGCTTTAGATTTAATAGTTTCTCTCTTTACTGCTTTTTTTACCGAAGCTCCACTTCTATCACTATAATCCATAGAAGGATCTGCGACCCTTTCACTAGCTTTTTTTATTGGAAGACTTGGAGATACCATTTTAGGTTTAGCTATTTCTTTACTTTTTCCTTTGCTTTTGCCTTCTGCTTTTTTTAGCGTGCTAGATACCGTTGCAGGGCTTGCACTCCACGAATCACCACTAGGGGTAGTAGTATACGCTGCTCCACTAGCAGGTGCTGGAGATATGCTATACGTGCCACTAGCAGGTGCAGAAATTGCTTCTCCCAAAGGTATTTCTTTTTCAATATCTTTGTGTTTATTTTTATCTTTATAAGCTATACTAGCCGATAGAAGCCCCCAAGCAATAGAATCTTTTTTCTGAAAATTTTGGTAGCCATACGACATATTATCTGCTATTGGTAGCGTTATTTTTTTTACAGAAGAAGTATATTTTACATACATGGATTTATGCGATTTTTCGGCTATTAGAAGGTAAACAATGGATTTTGCTACACTAGAAGAAACAGAAACTACGCCGTCTTTATCGCCTATTTTGAATCCAATTTCTTTTTTATTAGCATCTAATGCTTGTACAGTAGGGTAGGGAATACCTTTGCCAGTTTTATAATCTACTATGGTAACAGTAGTTTGTGCCGATTGACTAAAAAGGGAAGTGCTGGTAGCTAGAAACAAACTAGCCAAACATAATAAATAACGCATAAGTGTAGTGTATATAAAAATAATAAATGTTTTGGATATAGAAGTAAGAGACTTTTTTTTATTTTTTCCATAAAAAAAAGAAAATATTTCTAGTTATTTTGCGTAAGTAGTTATTTATAAAAGATATAAATATTTTACAAAACATATTTTCAAATATAATTTAATTAACTATTTTTGCCAGTATATTATTATCTATCCGAAATTAAATAAAAAAATACTTTTTATATGGGACGTGCATTTGAATTTAGAAAAGTCCGCAAATTAAAACGATGGGGGCAAATGGCAAAAGCCTTTACTCGTATTGGAAAAGACATCACAGTAGCAGTAAAATCAGGTGGGCCAGATCCTCATTCTAATTCTCGTTTAAGAGCGATAATCCAGAATGCGAAAGCCGTAAACATGCCAAAGATAAATGTAGAAAATGCTATCAAAAAAGCCTCTTCCAAAGACCAAGAAGACTACAAAGAAATAATATTAGAAGGCTATGGGCAGCACGGTGTAGCAGTATTAGTGGAGTGTACTACCGATAATAATAATAGAACAGTAGCCAATGTACGAAGCTGTTTTAATAAATGTGGTGGCAGCCTAGGTACGAATGGTATGTTGGATTTTATATTTGATAGAAAATGCTTATTTAAAATAGCGAATAATAATATTGATATAGAAGATTTGGAGCTGGAACTAATTGATTTTGGAGCAGATGAGATATTTATAGACGATGAGAATTTGGTCAATATCTATGGCGAATTTACGGCTTATGGTGCTATTCAGAAATACCTCGAAGAGAAAGGATACGAACTCCTACACGCCGATTTTGAACGCCTCCCAAATGACTTAAAAGAAATAACCGAAGAGCAGGTAACAGATATAGAAAAACTGATAGACAAACTCGAAGAAGACGACGATGTACAAGTAGTATACCACAATTGTAAAAATTTATAACTAAATAATAGCCATGGGATTCAATAAAGTAGTAGCTAATGCCGCAGAAGCAATAGCTGGAATACAAGATAATATGACCTTGCTGGTAGGAGGATTTGGCTTGTGTGGGATACCCGAAAATTGTATTCAAGCTATCCTAAAACAAAATATAAAAGGGCTTACTTGCATTTCTAATAATGCGGGAGTAGATGGATTTGGGTTAGGATTATTATTAGAAAATAAACAAATAAAAAGAATGATAGCTTCCTATGTCGGCGAAAATGAAGAATTTGAACGACAAATGCTCAGCGGTGAGCTAGAAGTAGAACTCGTACCACAAGGCACACTAGCAGAGCGTATACGCGCAGCTGGGGCAGGTATTCCAGCATTTTTTACTCCCACAGGCTTTGGTACCGAAATAGCAGAAGGCAAAGAAGTAAGAGAGTTTAATGGTAGAAAATATATTATGGAAAAGGCTTTTGAAGCAGATTATGCTATCGTAAAAGCGTGGAAAGGCGATACAATGGGAAATTTAGTATTTAGATATACCGCTCGTAATTTCAACCCCTTGGTAGCTACTGCTGGCAAAATCACCATCGTAGAAGTAGAAGAACTAGTACAACCAGGCGAGCTAGACCCGAACTATATCCATACACCAGGTATTTATGTAGATAGGATTTTTCAAGGCACAAATTACGAAAAACGCATAGAACAACGTACCATTACACAATAATAAATAGTTGCAATACATTACGTTTCCATAGCTCAATTGGATAGAGCATCAGATTTCGGCTCTGAAGGTTGAAGGTTCAAGTCCTTTTGGGAACACAAACAAAAATAGATGTTTTATAATAAACTACTTACATGGCATTATTAGTTTAATAATAAAACAATAATAAAATTTTGCAACAATAAAGCCCCTAATAGTTAGGGGCTTTGCTTATTTTTTATAGTGTACCTCTTCTTGCTTGTTCTCTTTCGATGGATTCAAACAACGCCTTGAAATTTCCTTTTCCGAAGGATTTTGCCCCTCTTCGTTGTATTACTTCGTAAAATATGGTAGGTCTATCTTGTACTGGTTTTGTAAATATTTGTAATAAATAGCCTTCTTCGTCTCTATCCACTAGTATGTTCAATTTTTTCAATATTTCCAAATCTTCTTGTATGGTGCCTACTCTATCCAGCAAATCGTCGTAATAGCTATTGGGTACTTGTAGAAATTCTACGCCTCTTTTTCGTAGCTCTGTTACCGTAAATACGATGTCATTCGTAGCTAGTGCCATGTGCTGTACGCCTGCTCCTCTATAAAAATCAATGTATTCTTCTATTTGAGATTTCTTTTTACCTGCTGCTGGCTCGTTGATGGGAAATTTTACAAACCCATTTCCATTGGATACTACTTTGGACATCAAGGCAGTATACTCGGTAGATATATCTTTATCGTCAAAAGTAATTAATAATTTAAAGCCTAATACTTCTTCATAAAATTTTACCCATTTATTCATATCTCCTAATTCTACATTTCCTACGCAATGGTCTATATATTCCAGGCCTACTGGTGTAGTAGTAATAGTGGATTTTTCGGCTACGTACCCTGGCATGAATGCACCATTGTACTGGCTTCTATCTACGAATGTATGCAGGGTTTCGCCATAGGTGACGATACTTGCTAGGGTCACTGTACCATATTCGTCGGTGAGGGTAGTAAGTTCTTGGGCTACTATTGCACCACGTTCTTTGGTAGCTTGTATGGCACTTGCAGCGTCTGCTACTACTAGGGCTAGTACTTTCACACCATCGCCATGCTTGCGTACATGGTGGCTAATGGCGGATTCCGGGTCAAAAGAGGTAGTAAGTACTAGGCGTATTTTACCTTGTTGTAGTACATAACTAGCTATATCTTTGGCACCTGTTTCTGGGCCTTTGTAAGCTACTAGTTCATAGCCAAATGCTACTTGGTAATAATAAGCGGATTGTTTTGCATTTCCTACATAAAACTCTATATGATCTGTACCTAATAAAGGTAAAAAATCTTGTTCTATGGTAGGGATAGCAGCAGTAGAGTCAGAAGTAGACATATATAAAAAAGGGAATTTAGGGTAATAAAATAGTGGTAGAAGTCTTTTGTAAATGTTCTATTACGTATTGCATTCTATTGGCTACATTGGTTTTAGGTATTTCTATTAATGTATATCCTAGGTTGCTGTACGTACTAGTGATGTATTCATGGATTTCTTGTGATAAGTCGTACTGTTCTTTACGTTCTGCATCGTTTACGAATATTTCTTTCCAAGGTGGCGTGATGAATACGGTAGGGAAGTAACGGTAATTTTGGCTAGCTTCTTCGAATACTTTGTCGATGGCTATTTTATCTTTGTGTAGAAAAGCGATGATATCTGGGATACCTCTATCTAGGAAGTTGGTAGCTGCATCGCAGGACTGGAATTGTTTTACTCTACCTGCTAGTACTTCTTTGGAGAATCCTATTACGTCTTGCCAAGGGGTTTTGTCACCGCCAGTTTCTAGGGCATGTTGAATAACTTCTCTGCCAAATTCATGCTGTACTGCATAGCCTTTTCTTTCCAAAGCTTTAATGATGGTAGATTTTCCATAACCTGGACCACCAGTAATGATGATTTTGGAGTTATTATTCATGAATAAAAATGCTGTTTTAGTAAGGGTACAAATATATAATTATTATAGTAACAAGAAGGCAAATATAATCTATTATTGGTAAATATCTCGTATTTCTAACAATAAATTATGGGCGAAATCTTTGTCTATGTCTACTGGCAAGGTACAGCTTTCGTATAGTTCATTTAAGTATAAAATATCTTCTTCTGCTTTACCAATAAGGCTTTCCAAATCTACTTCGCCCCTTCGTATAGATAGTAGGTAAGCGGCATTAGGACGTTTTACGTGTAGGTGTTGTGTGGTAGCTATTTCTAGTGCCATATCCAATAGTCTACGACAATGCAATAGGTTTTTACCATCTATCTGCTGTTGGTGTCCTGCTATATCGGTATATCGTTGTGTATTTCGATTTTCTAGCCATTCTATGTATGATTTATATTCTTTGCAATGAATGGAGTAGGCATCTTTATTATAACACAATATAGCAATAGAATTTTCTTGTTTTGGAATAGAGCTTAATCGCAGGGTATTACTTTCTTCTATGCTGATGCCTTTATAGCCATGTGTATTTTTATCGTCATAGTAAAGGGCATAGCAGTCTCTAAAATGCGTAACAGCAGTAAGCCCACATTGCGTAGGAAGCAATGATTTTTGCTCTAAAAAAGTAGTTAATTCTATACTTGCACCGTTGGATAGGTAGACATGGCAAAAGTCCATTGGGTTTTTACGAACGATGCGTTCTTTTTCCCAATTCATTTTTTTGTCTAGCCCTCTGGCTTTTTTTATTTGTGCTATGGCATAACCTCCGAAAGAATGTAAGCATTTTTTAGTCAAAAAAGTGCTTCTATTTTTCACTAATATACTATACGCTTCACTACTTTGTAGTATGCATTCGGGCGGTAAGTATAACAATTCTAGTATAGTAGGATTAGCAGATTGTGCTAGTTCTAGGAATCGTTTTATTTCGTAATAGCATTCATCTTTGCTTACATTGATTTGTTCTTTGTAATGAAATCCTATAATTTCATTTACGGGTTGTAGGTATATTCCTTTATAATCCTCGTCCGAAGCTGGGGTAGCAGTGCCATACGCTTGGCTTCCTACGATGGCTTTTAGTAGTGTGTGCATATCAATCCTCGGTAGCCCAGTTCAGCCTATCCGCAGGCGAAAACTGCCATGGTGCCATATTATTTTCAATATTGGTAAACATATTGTTCAAAGAAGTGGGAGCGCTAGATTCCTCCATAATCAGGTAGCGACGTAGGTCTATGATTATTTCTAATGGATTGATATTGATAGGACAAGCTTCTGCACAAGCATTACAAGTAGTACAAGCCCATAGCTCTTCTGGGGTGATATAATCGTGTAATAGGGTTTTCGTATCTTCTACAAAAGTACCAGCATTGGCATCTATATTTCTACCTACTTCTTCTAATCTATCTCGGGTACTCATCATTATTTTACGAGGCGATAGTAGCTTACCCGTCTGGTTGGCAGGGCATTCCGAAGTGCATCTGCCGCACTCGGTACAGCTGTATGCATCTAGTAGGTTTTTCCAGCTTAAATCTTGTACATCTTTTACCCCAAAACGCACAGGACCAGTAGCTTCTACGGGTATAGCATTCGGGTCTAGCATTAGTTTTACTTCATTGGTCACACTTTCTAGGTTAGAAAATCCGCCTTTTGCTTCTAGGTTAGAAAAATAGGTATTCGGAAATGCTAGAATAATGTGTAAATGCTTGGAAAATGGTAAGTAATTCATAAACACTAATATGCCTATAAAATGAAAAAACCACATACTTCGTTCCAAAAGAGTCAAATTATCACTCGACATTCCTTCTAATAAAACAGCAATATACTGACTAATAGGAAATACTCCAGCTTTTACATAATGTTCTACTCCTCGTTCTTGTAATATAAAATCTGCTGCATTCATAATCAAAAATGCAGACATTAATACTACTTCTGCATAAAGAATAATGTTAGCATCTTTTTTAGGCGAGCCTTCTAGCTCTGGTTGGTTGAATCGTTTTATGTTCATTACGTTTCTTCTTACCCAAAAACAAATCACTCCTACTAATACTAATACTGCCAAAAACTCGAACGTACCGATGAGTATGCTATACACAGAACCCAAAAAACTTAAAACTCTATGCGTACCAAATAAGCCATCTATGATTATTTCGAGTACTTCTATATTGATTACTACAAACCCTACGTATACGAATAAATGTAATATAGCGGGTATAGGTCGGGTGAGCATTTTGGACTGCCCGAATGCTACTCGAAACATAGTATTCCAGCGCACAGATGGATTGTCGGATATATCTTTGTCTTTTCCTAGGTTAATGTTTCTACTTATCTTGCTGAAATTACGATACGCAAAATAAGCTCCTATTCCTAGGCATATGGCGAATAAAATTTGAAGTACAATATTCATAAGGATAAAATAGTAAGATGTGTTAAAAAGTTGTCTAGCCTTTTGTTATACAAAGACTGCAAATTTACAAAACCTTATTAATAATTCATAATTAATAATTAGCTTTTATCCAGTTACTACATTTTTGCGTTGTAAGTCCCATATATCATTTATCTTATATTTTCCGAATTTGTCTAACAATGCTCTTATTCCATATTTTATTTTATAGTCTAGCTCTTCGGTATACAGTGGCACAACCGTATAAAAATGAATTATTTTAGTATCTGAAATAAACAAAGTAGAAAAATCTTCGTCTAGCTGTAGCGAATCTAATACTACTAATGCGTCCATTTTCGTACTTCCGTGTAGGGCGCTACCATTGGGCAAGCTATGCCCATAGCTGATGTAAGTATCTAATTTAATAGGGTATTCGGCAAGTAATTTTAGTACATCTAATATCCAATCCGAGCTAGATATTTGCCAAGTAGGTGGTAGATGCACCAATAATTCTGCATTTTCTAATCCTTCTGCTTCTTCGGGTACTATCATATCATAGTCGCTCAATCCTTTGGTAATAAGGGTATGAAACGGATTCGCACTAGTAGGAGCTATCCAATATATATCCAACATTAAATCGTCTTCGCTGGTATCGTCTTTTTCTTCTTGTATAGAAAATACTTGTTCTATTTTTCCGACATATTTTTGTATATGTTCTTCGTATACTACTTCTTCTGCGGCAAGCTGCTGTAATGCTGCTAGTATTTCTGGATCTAGTCCAGACAAATCAAAATCGGTATCGTTAGACATAATGTAAGTATCTAGTTAAAATTAATGATATATTTTGTTCCGATATTGTGTAATACATTTTTGAGGTTATCTTTTAATGTTTGGAAGTTTATAAACGCCTTCAAAGGGAGCCACTGATATTTTATGAATCTCCACCTTATTTCTATTCGATTTAATTCAGGCGAATAGGGTGGAATAAAGTAAATATACAGATTCTGTTCTTCCCATTTTCTTAAATTTTGCTGGAATAATTTGCTTTTATGAATAGAAGCATTATCCAATACAATGACCGTTCTTTTTGTAATTGTTTTACAAAACTGGTCTAAAAAATCAATTATTATGGAAGAATTAATAGCTCCCTCATAGGTATTTTGAAATAATTCACAACTAGCAGATAGTAAGCCTAGCACACTCAAACTTTTACTTCTTATGCTTGGTAATAAGATACTTTCATTCTTCTTTTGCCAAGCATAAGGAACGTTAGCAACGGTACTGAAATGACTTGTATCTCCAAAATACAAATCTATATAATCTGCTGCATCTAATT
>JAYUJA010000206.1:0-12469 GCA_043765495.1 Bacteroidia bacterium | reverse complement strand
ACAAATAGTTCTAAAATACCCTCTTCCATCATAACAAGGATTACGACAACCAATCTAAATTAACTTTGCAATCTCTAGTAATCTAAAATACCCTCTTCCATCATAACAAGGATTACGACCATTTGCACTCCATTAACTACACCTTGAATTTCAAGGTCTAAAATACCCTCTTCCATCATAACAAGGATTACGACACCCCTTGTAGGGCATTGGGATTACAGTTAAAGAACCTAAAATACCCTCTTCCATCATAACAAGGATTACGACTCATTACCCTTTTCAGAGGTAGCGTACTCTTGCGAGCCGCTAAAATACCCTCTTCCATCATAACAAGGATTACGACCGAATAAATCGGAGCGGTTATTTCCACAATCGTGGAGAACCTAAAATACCCTCTTCCATCATAACAAGGATTACGACTTGTAGGTCTTGCCTACTTCCAATCTAATTGGATTACTAAAATACCCTCTTCCATCATAACAAGGATTACGACTATTAAAGACTCTATTTCTTTAATAACCTTTTTAAGGTCTTCTAAAATACCCTCTTCCATCATAACAAGGATTACGACTATACCTACTACCTAGTATATACTAAAGTAGGTAAAAAATCTAAAATACCCTCTTCCATCATAACAAGGATTACGACTTTCCCTTTTCGGATATTTTGTAGGTCTTGCCTACTTCCAATAAAACACCCTCTTCCGTCATAACAAGGATTACGACTGTAGGTTGATAGTGCCAAGACTTGTAAACAAGCCTTATAAAACACCCTCTTCCATCATAACAAGGATTACGACCTTGTTTCTTGGGCGTTTATTCGTTTGGTATCTTCTTATAAAACACCCTCTTCCATCATAACAAGGATTAGTACAGACGCTCAATTTGAGCGTCTCTGCATAAGACAACTGTTTTTATTCTAACAAAGATTACGACGATTGACAAAGGGCAGCCACAAGGGACTGCCCCGACGATACTAAACCATTCTCTTCCATCATAACAAGGATTAGTACAGACGCTCAATTGGAGCGTCTTTGCATAAGACAACTGTTTTTATTCTAACAAGGATTACGACGATTGACAAAGGACAGCCACAAGGGACTGCCCCGACGATACTAAAACACCTTCTTCTATCATAACAAGGATTAGTACAGACGCTCAATTGGAGCGTCTCTGTATAAGACAAATATTTTTATTCTAACAAGGATTACGACGATTGACAAAGGGCAGCCACAATGGACTGCCCCGACGACGACAAACCACCCTCTTCCATCATAACAAGGATTAGTACAGACGCTCAAATCGGTATCTCTGCATAAGACAACTATTTTTATTCTAACAAGGGTTTTAGTCGTTATTAAATTTATAATGAATAGATTACAATTTATAATAATATAAACAAATTTATCACTTACATATTATGAATAAAAGACTAAAGAGCTTCGGCTACAAACTACGGGAAGTAATTAGATTTTGGGACTGGGATGAAGAGTTCTGTAATGATAATAAAGTAGGTACTGGCAGCAGTATCATAGAGACTTTACTAAGCTGGTATAGTGAATACCATTCAGTAAATTTACCAGAAATGGTATGTGGCATTGACTATGATATGAGTTTTGGTGCTGGCTTGCCCGATAGGCTACCTGACTATGTCATCAACATTAGAGGTATAGATGCACACTTATTAAGTTGTGGCAAAGATGAGTTAATGATGATACGTGATGCCATTAAAAATACTCTTATGATAGGTGTGAATGAGTATGTATATAATACAAGTCACACTTGCATGGAATGGATACTTTTAGTGTATTTTTATCAGAAAACTGGTAGTATATTCCATACTCATATACCTGAATGTAAAGTGAAGGACTTGCCTAGTATCGGTATTAATACAGTAATTAATATAAGCAAAAAACACATCATAAACCATGCGAATAGAAAGATACTATCCTAAAATATCCTCTTCCATCATACAGACGCCCCAATTGGGCGTCTTTGCACGTAATGGATAATGATACAAACATCAAACAAATATAAATTTTAGTTATTAATTCTTAACTATCAATTATTTAGTATATTTGAATCCCTTATTTATACTATCACCATACTTATAATGATAAGAATAGCCTATATCACCGTCGGTAATCAAGACGTAGCATTAAGTACGAATGCACCAGTAGAGTTACAGTTTCATGAAGATGTAAAAGGTAGAGCGGCGTTGCAAGGAGAAGTAATATTAGCTAATTGGGGGAAGTACGAGCCATACATACAATACCCTATTGTACAGCCTTTTATGGAATACTTGGCTAACGATAATAAGCTACCTACTAGTATTTGCTTCATCACTACCAAACAATCGGAAGATATAAGCCCTTCATTCAGACAAAAAGATACGAGTAATTATGGCAAAATTTTACAAAAAATAATCGCAACCAAATATCCCACTATAAAAGTCAATAACCACGACATAGAAGACAATGTATTTAACCTAGAAAGAATGATGCAATACTGGGGAGATAAGCTACGTATGGGCAATAGTCCTTTCTCAAATATAAAAGAAGATACCGAGCTATACTTACTAAACCAAGGCGGTATAGACGCTATAAACAATGGAATACTACTGCAGATGGTACATATGTATGAAGATAGGATACAACACTACGCAGTAGAAGAAAAAAAAGATAAAGAGGGTAGAGTAAGAAAAAGTTCTTTTTATAGTATCTATAATAAAAATATACAATACAAACAGTTCGTACAAGCCATACAAGACTTCCAATACGGGCAAGCTTCCAAACTAACTAATAATACGAATTTACAACTAATATGCAAACACTTGCAAGCACGGTTACATTTTGATTTTACCAAAGCAAATAATATATTAGTAAAGCTAGATGGCACGGAGATAGATAGTAAATTCCAAAGCCTAGTAGACTACCTAACCGATAATTGCCCAAACGAAAAAGATAGCCAGTTCAAAAAATTGCAAGAACTACTAAACAATGCTACCATAAAACTGAAACAAGAAGCGTATGTAGATTTTTTATTACGTATGTTCCGATTATCCGAAGGAATTGGAAAAGAAACAGTACGACAATATCTAGATGCCACAGATACACAAATGGAAAGAGCAATGTTTTGGGATATACTGAAACAAAAACGCCAAATAAATACAATTCTAGATAAGCATATCATAAGTATAGAAATCCACAACGATACCCTATCAGAAGCAACCAAATTACGGTTTTCGGGCGACCCTACTAACCATACTTGGATAACACTATTAGAGAAACTAGATACGGATACTTATTTGATATTAAAACCCTTACAATCCCTAAATACCATACGTAATAATAGCATAGGAGCGCATAACTTCGACCCCTGCTCGCTACAATTGATAGAGGAAAAATTAGCACAAGAAAATACTTCGCTAGACCAAGTAATGCACGGGTTGAATAAAATACTCGCTACCCAAAATACTACTTTTGAATATACACATATCAACGAAAAATTAATTTCTATAGCTTCTAAAATATGAAGAAAATCCGCTACTTAATCATTCATTTTTCTACCCCGCTAATAACTAATTTGTTGCCTTCTTTTAGAGGGGCGATAGCAAAGCTGGCAGGGCTAGATAGTACTTTATTTCATAACCATATAGGCGATACTGACTACCGCTTCAAATATCCCCTTATCCAATATAAATTAGTAAAAGGACGACCCATGCTAGTATGTATCGAAGAAGCCATAGAAGAGCTAGATACCTTATTCGCAAATGAAAACCAATACCTAGACTTGCAAGGCATAAAATACCCCCTCACCATAGAACGGATAAGCCCGCTAGAACACACACTGCAAGTATGGGACACACTGCTAGAATATAAAATAACGAACTGGATAGCCCTAAATACCAATAACTATACCCTATTCCAAACCATGGATACGGTCGAAAAACAAAACGAAATGCTAGCTAATATTTTAAAAGCTAATATCCTATCCATGGCAAAAGGCATAGACTGGAACATAGAAAAAGAAATACAAGTAATAGTGAATGCACAAGAAAGCAAATGGGCAAAAGATAAACAAAATAATATACTGATATTCCAAGCCGATTTTTTGGTAAATATATACCTACCACTGTATTGGGGAATAGGAAAAAGTAGCTCCAAAGGATTCGGAATATTACATCAAATAAAAAATAAATAACTAATAATCAAATAGATAATCAAATAAAAAATTGCTACGCAAATACATCGCGCAGTAATAAATCTATATTTGTGACTTTTTAATACTCTACTGTTATATGCACTTATCCCTACTTTTGCATGCTATGCTGCAACCGCTACAAAATAGTAGTAAAACCCAAGAAATACAATCTATATTAGATGCTCACCCACTAAATCCTGCGTGCGTAGCTATACTCCAAAAAGCCCGTAGCTGGGCGATGGGCGGTAATAGTGACGTAGCTACTGCTACACCATTACAAAGTATTTTTTCGGGTTTAATAGTAAATAAAAAAGACAATGCCAAGGAAAAATACTATATCCCTATCCATACATTCAATACTTCCAAAGCAAGCCTATTCCCAGTGGTAGACGCTCCAAAAGATTTTTTGACGGATTGGAAAACGCAAATAAATAATTTACTAAAAGAATATAAACACCTGCCAGATAGTGTAGAATACGCCAGCAATTTTATTTTTACATTGCATTTTTTGATAAAAAAATACGTGCATTGTATACCATCGGATAGCGATGTACAAGTAAATATATGGGAACAAGGTAAACTCACTGCTGCCGTAGCAAACAGCTTATACCTACACCAAGAAAGTGAAGAAAATACGTATCCTATACAGCTGGTATGCGTAGAACTGTCGGGAGTCCAAAAATTTATTTATTCCATATCCTCCAAGCAAGCCGCTAAAAGCCTACGTGGGCGTTCTTACTTCCTACAAGCATGGATGGACGGTTTCCTGCAAAATATACTACAACAAACCAATACTACCATACAGCACATCGTATACAGTAGTGGCGGAAAATCTTTTTTACTACTGCCGAACGATACTACCACTAATACTATACTAGAAAACGCAAACAATAATCTACAAAAAGACTTATTACAAAGCTATGGCACTACTTTATACGCCTGCATAGGCAAAGTAAGTTGGAAATACGATGGGGATAATAATCTTTATATAAATGAAAATACAAATCCTGTAAGCTCTTTTCGAGAAGTATGGAAAGCAGCCGCTAATGCCGCTAGTGAGCAAAAAAAACAACGCTACAAAAATGCTATCTTAGAAAATAAATCCATACTACAATTGTTTACACAGCCATTCGGCGAAGGTGGTAGTACCGAAGTATGTAGCATCACGGCAGTAGAGCTGCATGCTGGCAATAGGGCTACTATCGGCGAAGGAGAAGATACAATCCATATCACAAAAGCCGTAAAACAACAAATACAAATAGGGAAAGAACTTACTAACGCACAGTGGCACAGCCTACTACCTAATGAAGACGAACAAACGTACGAACTACACCCTAAAAGTAAATACCTAAAACTAGATAAAGAACCTTGTAAAACCCCAGATTCTATTAACTGGTATGTGCCAAACTCGGATACTACGGAAGTACCTTTCCTAACCCATAAAACCAATGTAGCAAAAGGATTCCGACTGTATGGAGCAGTAGGCATAGCTATGAAGGATAAATATGAACCCAAAAGTTTTGAAGACCTATCCGATGCAGGCAGCCACAAACGCCTAGCAATACTACGAATGGACGTAGATGGATTAGGAGATATTTTTATCAAAGGACTACCCAACCCCAGCCTAGGAGCATACAGCACCCTATCGAATCAACTGGACGTGTTTTTTACAGGCTACTTAAATACTATCCGTAGCCAGCCAGCTTACAAAGATGCCGTAAGTATCATATATTCAGGTGGCGACGATGTATTTGCAGTAGGACAATGGGAAGTAATGGCAGATTTTGCAAACGATATACAAAACAGTTTTCAACACTACACCAATAGAAAAGATATAACCATATCCGCAGGTATAAGCCTCATAGACGGCAAATACCCCATAGCAAAAGGAGCAGAAGAAGCTGGCGAAGCAGAAGAAAAAGCTAAAAATCATTCTCACTTTGTAAATAATATAGAAGAAACAAAAAATGCCCTCCACTTCCTAGGAGCTACCATCTCATGGAAAGAATACCAACAAGTAAAACAATGGCAAACAAAACTAAAAAACTTGAATAATGGTATACTCTACAAAATAGTGACTTGGTACGACATGAAACAAGCAAGTAATAAAAGATGGAGATGGCATAGCATTTATACCTTGAGCCGAGCCCTACAAAGTAATGTATACAACGAAGTACAAAAAGAAGTAATAAAAGAATTGCAACAAACTTTCCTTACCAAAATACACTCTAACGCCTTACGCTTTGAAGTACTGATACTGGCTACCAGATGGGCAGTATTAGAAAATAGAAACAACGCCTAATAATTTTCCCTTCATTTATTCTTTTTTATATATAAAATATCCTATGTCACAACTCGAAAAAGTCCTTTCCGAAGGCATGTCCGACGAAGCTATCAACGAACTAGATGCCTTTGCAAAAAAACTAAATGAAGGAGGACTAACTACTACCCAGTTACGCAAATTTTTTGGGGCATTGAAAAGAGTAGAAGCTAACTTCGATCCTACACTACTGGCTATGCTACGTCCGCAGCTTGCCTATGCCGTAGGTAGATCCAAAGGCAATGTAGTAATGAAAAGTTTTTATGAAAAAATAGATCCACTACTGCGTAAAGTAGGCACAGAAAAGGATTTTGATAAAGCAAAAAAACAATTCTTAAATTTTGTGAAAGTAGTAGAAACAATCGTTGCTTACCATAAATACCACGAATCTGTTAAACCTTGATAAATTTGCTAATTAAAACAACCCTATTTTCAATTTTTTATTTTTAAAAATACAACTACCATGAGCAAATTATATAAAAAAATAATCATCACTGCCGAGCTAGAATTACTTACTGGCTTACACATAGGCGATAGCAAAGAAAACGCCGAAATAGGAAGCATAGACTCTCCCGTTATCCGTCGTAAAGATAATAACCAACCCTACATACCAGGTAGTTCCTTAAAAGGCAAAATACGCTCCTTGCTAGAAGTAAGAGCTGGAATATCTGACATTAACAAAGCAAGTAATCCCATCAATGCATTATTTGGTTGGAGTACTAAAAATGACGGTAACCCTTCCCGAATTATTGTAAGAGATGCTTATTTGACAAAAGAATCTGCTGAACTATTAAAAAACTCCGCCTATACCGATATGCCTTATACAGAAGTAAAATACGAAAATACCATCAATAGAATAACAGGAACTGCCGAACACCCTCGCCAGATAGAGCGTGTGCCAGCTGGTGCAAAGTTTCAAGTAGAGTTTATTATTAATATTATTGGAGATGAAACGCAAGACGTAGCGCAAATACAAACTGATTTCTTAAATCTAATAGAGCAAGGCATAAACTTACTAAAATACGACTATCTAGGAGGTTCTGGATCAAGAGGATATGGGCAAATAAAGTTTCATAATTGGAAACAACAAGAGCTAAATCTAGAAAATTTTCGTCTTACTTCCATCGATATATAATTTTTTATAACTATGCAATACATCGCTTTTCGTTTTCATTTTAATGCTCCCCTGCACCTTTCGGATAGCCGAGAGGATCTTACCACTGCCGAGAAAGTATTACACTCCGATACCATCTACGCAGCTATCATGCAGATATGGGCAAAACTAGGCAAGGCTACATGGATTGAAGAGTATAAAAATGCTTTTCATCTCAGCTCTGCTTTTCCATTTTTAGAAATAGAAAATAAAATACACTATTTCCTGCCAGCACTACGATTCCCATCTAATAGTATTACTAATAAAGAAGATACGTCTAGCAAAGAACGTAAAAAATTCAAAAAAATACGTTATCTAGAAATTCCTTTGTACACGAATCTACTGCATGGCACTAGTATAGAATATGCACTAGACAATACAGAAGGAGAGTTTTATTTTTCCCACCCTTTGGACGCTGCTACTCGTACAATAGTGAAAGAAAGCATCACTACCCAAACTATCCCCCGAATAAGAAAAGGAACAGCCGAAGCCGATCCCGAAATATTCTATATGCAAAAAACGTATTTCAATAATGCAGGATTCTATTGCCTCGCCATTTGCGATACGCCAGAAGCCAAGCAAGCCATCAGTATAGCCTTAAAAACACTGCAATACGAAGGATTTGGAACAGATAGAACCGTAGGGAATGGCTTATTTACATTACACATAGAAGATAACGTAGAAATAGCCCACCCCAAAACCACGCCCACCCATTATACTAACCTAGGGATATTCGGCACCGAAGATGGCAACGAACTGCAAGAAATGATAGGCAACCAGCAGACAGAAAAATTAAGCTATGAAATAATAAAGCGAGGCGGCTGGATTAGCGAACCACATACTACGTATCGCAAACGCTCTATCTACATGTTTCAAGCTGGTGGCGTGTGGAATACTACTTCAAAACTCCATACTACCAGCTGCGTAGGCTCCATATTTGATTTACGACCCGACATATTAAAAGGCTTGCACCCAATATATCGCGTAGGCAGAACTATTTTTTTACCAATATCCATACCCTCCTAGTCATGCTATTACACCTAGAAATAATAACCCCAGTGCACATAGGTGCAGGCAAAGAAAAAGATTATATAAAAGACATAGATTATGTAGAAGATAATGATAGAAAACGACTTTCTTTTATCAAACACGAATACATACAAGACGAGTTTCACTCGATGAATGAAGCAGAAAAATCCAGATGGATAAGCATTGTTACCAGTAATAGTGGGTTGAGTATTCAAAATCTAAAAGAAATAGAAAATTCCTTCAAAAAAAGACAACTACCATCTATTTACCGACAATATAATGCCCCTAATTTTGCTATTCCAGACACTATTAAAAGAAATATATATGGTGCATTGGATAATAAGCCTTATATTCCTGGTTCTTCTATCAAGGGAGCGATACGTAGCGTACTATTAAAAGTGTTAATCCAAGAGTTGAATATTTCTAAAAGCAAAGTAACTACAAAAGATACCTTCGGCACTATCGAGAATGATATACTGCAATACCTACAAGTCAGTGATGCTATTTTTTCTAAAATAGCGTATTATAACAGTAAGATATTTAACATAGCTACGCATAAAAATGGAGGAGAAGGTGGCTGGAAAAACACTAGAAGTACAGATGAGAAAAGACAAGATAACCAATTCAATACCGTGTATGAATGTATACGAAAAGACGAACTAAATACCACTACCTTCCAACTAAAAATAGACCTAGATAGAATACAATTATTATTAAAACAATCCAAAGAACCTGGTATCCCAGATAAGATAAAGAAACTAAACGCAGCTTTTGGTAGGCTATCCACCGAGCCAGGAAATCATTCCGCCGAGGAACTTTCTAAAAAACTAACCAATAGACTACTAAAAATTATTAACGAGCATAGTAAACAGCATTTAGTAAAAGAATTAGGTTTTTATAAACAATACGATGATGCACAGGATACTGATCTAATAATAGATAAATACAACGAAATAAAGCAATTGGTAGATACTGCACCAGAAGGTACAGCATACATAAAACTAGGGCAAGGTACAGGCTTTCACCTAATCACTGGCGACTACCAACATACTATAAATTATATACAAGTAGTAGAAACAGGCGAACACAAGCAAAAAAGGAAATCAAGAAAAATAGGTATAGCGAGAGATGCAGCTGGAAACCTTGATTTATTTCCGTTTGGCTGGGTAAAAATTAGTGTATAATGTAGCCGTAGTTATTGGTTAATAGTCAAGTATATTTTTTGGTAATAAGTAGTGCTGTTTATTGTAGTAGTGAGTAGATAGATGCCTGTAGCTACACTCGGTAGCTGCACAGTAGTAGTATAGGGGATAGTGGTATGTATTTGTTTGCCTTGCATATCGAATAAGGTTAGTTGTTGTATAATGCCGCCTAGGCTTGTCACGGTATTAGCGTCAGTGTACACTATTGCTGTATTAGTAGCAGTATTTTGTATTCCTGAAATTCCATTTATGATAACTGAAAATGTATCGGTTATGCATTGCTGCGGGTCGGTCACATAGCGTGTAGTATTAGCAGTGGGCGATATGCTTACACTACGGCTTGTGGCATCATTATCCCATTCATAGCCTCCTACCCAAGATGCGGTAAGGGTAGTATCTTGCCCAGTGTTTAGATAAATAGTGTGCTGCTTGCCTGTATTTTTTAATAACGTAAAATTATCCCTAACTACGCCATCATAGCCTAGCCATTTCAAATCCAGCCTGTTGTCTTCTATTTCTATTACTACACTACCACCTTTGTTAGTATTAGAGTATACCATAGCATCGTGCGGGTAGCCAGGGCTTTGTGTCGTATTCATTTTTCCAGCAGAGCCAGATACTACGTAGATAGTACCTTCATCGTGGTTGTCTTTTTGGTAGGCACAGGAGTTATTACTGCCATCGTAGTAGCCATTACTAGTAGTAAGGGTATTGTCTACTACATTAAAAGTACTGTCTGGTCCATAAAAATCGTGTATGAAATAGCTTCTTTCGTAGCAATGGCTATGCCCACATAGTATTAAATCCACCCCATAACGTTCTAAAATACCGATGAATTTGGTTCGGATAGCAGTTAAATCTGCTTCCGTATCCGAGTTATGCGAGCCTTTTGTGAATGGTGGGTGATGCCAGTAAGCTATTTTGAATGTTTGGGTACATTGTGCCAAATCTTGTTTTAGCCATACAGCTTGCGCCCCTAGTGTATCGTAGAGTTTAGTAGCGTCTTCCTGCCTTCCATACGAGTCCAAGGATATAAAATGTGCTGTACCAATATCGTACGAATAATAAGAAGGATTATGGGAAGGATACCCGTTTAGTTCGCCTTCGGTAGGCATAACGAAGGACTGGTAGTAAGCCATATTACTCCTTGTACCAAAAGCATCGCCTACGCCTAGATAGTCGTGATTGCCTGGTGCTGGAAACAACGTAGTATGCGGCATGATATTATTTTCATAGATATTAAAAAAATTGTTTTCGTATTCTGTATCTGTTCCATAGTAGTACGCATTATCCCCGAGTAGTAGCCATGCATCTGTGTTTTTATTGCCTATATAATTCAAATAAGCATTACGTACATTTTTTTGATTGATGCTACCATCGCCACAATCCCCTGTTACCCAATACGTAAATTTTTGCTTGTCGCCAGTGATCGGGTAAGTAGTAAAATAATGAACACTATCCTGCACCAGTAAAGTATCGTTCGCACGTATGCTATAATAATATTTTGTATTGGGCTGTAAATTAGGAATGCGGATAGTATGCTCCTGTGTGACTGTAGTTTCTAGTATACTATTATTCAGATTATTCAATCCAATTCCGTATTGTATTTCACTACTACATGCCGTGTTTGTGCGCCAGCGAAGCGTAGTTTCGTATTGGGTAGTTCGTTGTATGTAAGGTCCTCTAATGATTTGGATAGTAGTAGCATTAGCAT
The DNA here is from genome assembly GCA_043765495.1 of Bacteroidia bacterium. Classification (GTDB taxonomy): domain Bacteria; phylum Bacteroidota; class Bacteroidia; order JAYUJA01; family JAYUJA01; genus JAYUJA01. The sequence goes on along the minus strand of JAYUJA010000206.1, from coordinate 849 downwards.
TAAAAAACAAAAGAAAGGATAGAAGGGAAAATATAATTTTGGACATAAAAGCAACTATTTTTTACATTAAATAAAACAGCAATATACAAAAATTATCAAAATTACAGCTTTTTTAGGACAAAATCCATGTGGTTTCTTATTTTTGTGGAAATAATATTTAATTTATCTTTCCTTATTTTTATTTATGAACTATTTACAAGATGTAATCCGTGAGTTAGAATTAGAAGCACAAGTAACGCGTAATTATTTAGCTGTCGTACCATTTGACAAAGCAGAATACCAGCCCGCTAGTAAGTCTGAAACACTTGGCAGACTCGCTATCCATGTTGCTGAAATTATAGCTTGGTGGAAACAATGCTTGACAAATTCTTCTTTGGATTTTAGTACTTTCGAACCCGCAAATATTACTTCTACTACCGAGCTTTTATCTTATTTTGATGATTTATTAGAGCAGTCTCTCGCTACTCTTGCTACTACTACGATGGAGGAGCTGGATAAAGAATGGAGTATGAAAAATGGCGATGTTACGTATTTTACTTTATCCAAAAAACAAGTTATAAGAGTATTTTGTATGAACCATCTTGTTCACCATAGAGCACAGCTGGGTGTATATTTAAGATTGTTGGATATATCTATCCCTGCTACTTACGGCCCTTCGGCAGACGATTATAAGGTAGTTCTTACTACTAATTTCTAAACCTAAAAAAGCGGCTATTAGCCGCTTTTTTTACATTATATTTTTCTAGTCCGTTTTTTTATTTGGTTACAATGAATTGCTCATAGAATACTCCTTGTGTAGTAGTTATTTGTAGATAATATACTCCTGCTGCAAGTGTGGAAGTAGAAATA
>JAYUJA010000205.1:0-3923 GCA_043765495.1 Bacteroidia bacterium | reverse complement strand
CGGATAAGATGATGGTGTAAGAAGTTCTTGGTTGTTGTAATAAACAGTCCAATGCTATTTTTAGAGAATAACTATCCATGCTATACGCATCGTTCACTAGCATACAATTATGGATTCCTTTTTTTATTTCTAACCGCATATCTACACTATGCAATAAAGGCAATCTTTCCACAATCATTTTTTCGGTATAGCCTTTATACAACAGATAATTAATACAATGTAGTGTATTTTCGATATATGCCTTATCCGTATACGGAATATCTATGCCGATAGCTTCATGGTTATAGATGGCTAGTATGCTGGTGTATTGATTTTTTATCTGAATATCTTGCAGGTGTAATGTACTATCTGAATCGAAGCCCCATGTAATACATTTTTTGGTAGGATATATTTTTGTTATTTCTTCGTCTATATTTTTATGGTCTTTGCAGTAGAATAGTACTTCGGCGGTAGATGCTCCTACTAGTTTTTCTTGTATTTTATGAGAAATAGTATTAAAATTTTCTTGGTGGGAAGTGCCTATATTCGTGATAATACATTCCGTAGGTTGGATAATGCTAGTAAGGGCTTCCATCTCATTCGGGCGGGAGATGCCTGCTTCTATAATAGCCAGCTGGTGGGTAGCTTCCATGCTTAAAACAGAGAGTGGTACGCCGAGTTGCGAATTATAGCTTTTAGGACTTCTTACGATAGAATAGTCTTTGTGTAACAGTTGAAATAGCCATTCTTTTACAATAGTTTTGCCGTTGCTACCTACTACACTCACCACAGGATACGTATACTGCTGACGGTGATGGGTGGCGATGGCGTGCAGGGCTTCCCACGTATTTTTTACAACAATAAAGACAGCGGCAGGATATTTTTCTATATGAACAGGAATTTCTTCTACTAAAAAACAAGTAATACCTTTTTGGTAAGCGTCTATGAGGTATTTATTCCCATTGCTTTTTTTTGTTTTTAAAGCGATGAAAATAGTGTTAGCAGGTGTATATAAATTCCGTGTATCTGTGCCTATTTTGGCAATATAAATAGCTATATTAGCAGAAGCTGACGCAACAATGGTTGCATTACAGATAGTACAAAGCTGCTGTATAGTATAATTCATTCTGTTTATAAAAAAAATATTAAAGTCCTCTGCTGTTTATTTCTTGTTTTATTAACGTTAGTTCTCTACTTATTTGCCCTTCTACGGAGGAGTTTTCTTGGGCTCTACGGGTGAGGTAGGGGATTACGTCTGGTAGGGGGCCGTAGGGTACATATTTAGCTACTTGGTAGTGTGCTTTGGCTAGGTTAAAACTAATATTATCGCTCATGCCTAGTAGTTGTGAAAAATATACTCTTTTATCGCTTGGTGATATGGTATATTGTTGCATATACTGGGTAGCAAGCAGGTTGCTTTCTTCGTTATGTGACCCGATTACTATGTGTACTTGCTGTGTATTTTGGAGGCAATAGGCTACTGCTGCATTAAAATCCTTGTCTGTAGCTTTTTTATTTTTATGGATAGGGGAAGGGTAATTCATTTCTGCTGCACGTTTTCGTTCTTTTTCCATATAAGCGCCTCTTACTAGTTTTGCTCCTACTAGGAATTTTTCTTTCGTAGCTAGTTTTGTGAGTTGTTGTAGTTTTGCTAGGCTGTCTGTTTTATACAGTTGGAAGGTATTATAAACGTATGCTTTGGTGGTATTATATTTCTGCATGTAGTGGGTACATAATGCATCGATGGGGTCTTGTATCCAGCTTTCTTCTGCATCTATCATGATGGGCTTATCTACTTTTACAGCTGCGGATATAATAGTGTCTAGCCTTTGTTGGAGGGCGGTATAGGATTCTGTTTCAGTTTCAGAAAGGGCTATTTTTGCGTGTAGTTTTTCGAGTATTTCCATAGGACCTATTCCTGTTATTTTAAAAACATAGATAGGTATTCTAGTATCTGCTGCGGTAGTTTGTATTAGTTGTACTATTTCGTTGGTAGTTTGTAGGTAAGTGTCTTCGTTTTGTTTGCCTTCTACGGAGTAGTCTAGTATAGATCCTACTTCATAGTTAGTCAGTTTTTGTAATGTACTTTCGCATTGTTTTACCGTTTCACCACCACAAAACTGCTTGAATATGGTTTCTCTTATTTGCCAGCGGATAGGGTTAGGGAATAGCACTATTAACCTTGCAAATGGGCTTGTCCATTTTACCAAAGTAGTATTATTCATGGCACAAAACAAACGGTAGGAAGCTTTTAATTCTTCGTTTGTTTGGCTATTAAAAGCGATAGAAGTATTATCAAAAGAAAGAGAAGACATGGTTTTGTTGTATTTGAAAGTGATATAATTTTCTTCTAACTTGATTATTTATTTTATTTTATAAATAGTAAAAAAGTACAATTACTAATTTGCACTTTTTTACTATTCGTAGTATTTCTTATATTCTTATTTTACTAGTACTGCTTCCATATTTTTTACGATTGCTTCGCCAAATTCTGAACATTTTAGCAAGGTAGCATTTTCCATATCTCTATGAAAATCGTAGGTAACTGTTTTTTGATTGATGGTTTCTTGTAGTGCATTGGTAATCAATTCTGCTACTTCTGTCCAACCCATGTATTCAAACATCATCACACCAGATAGTATTACCGAACTCGGGTTTACTTTATCTTGGTTCGCATAGCGTGGTGCAGTACCGTGGGTAGCTTCAAATATAGCGTGTCCTGTCACGTAGTTGATATTCGCACCTGGTGCTATGCCTATACCGCCTACCATTGCTGCTAGTGCGTCGGATATATAATCTCCGTTTAGGTTAAGGGTAGCGATTACATCGTACTCTTTCGGGCGTAGTTGTATTTGTTGTAAAAATGCGTCTGCGATAGAATCTTGAATGATGATTTTTCCGCTTGCTTTAGCGTCTGCCATTGCTTTTTCAGCTACTTCTTTGCCTTTTTCTGCTTCTATTCTATCGTATTGTACCCATGTGAATGTTTTGTCGCCAAATTCGCTTTCTGCTAGTGCATATCCCCAGTTTTTGAATGCTCCTTCTGTGAATTTCATAATATTTCCTTTATGAACGATGGTCACAGATTTGCGGTTGTATTTTACAGCGTATTGTATAGCAGCTCTGATTAGGCGTTCCGAACCATCTTTGGATACTGGTTTTATACCGATAGAAGAACTTTCTGGAAAACGAATTTTATCTACTTTGAATTCTGTTTGTAGGAAATTTATTAGTTTTTTTACTTCTTCTGTTCCTTGCATGTATTCGATACCAGCGTATATATCTTCTGTATTTTCTCTAAAAATAACCATGTCTACGTTTTCTGGGTGCTTGGAAGGAGATGGAACTCCTGCAAAATAACGTACTGGACGAGAACAAACGTATAAATCTAATTGTTGGCGTAGTGCTACATTTAGGGAGCGTATACCGCCGCCTACTGGTGTAGTGAGTGGCCCTTTTATACCTACTAAATATTGATTAATGGTATCCAATGTTTCTTGTGGCAACCAGCTTCCAGTTTGATTAAAAGCTTTTTCTCCAGCTAATACTTCTTTCCATTCAATGGAACGTTCGTTATTATATGCTTTTGCTACAGCTGCATCGAATACTTTTACAGATGCTTTCCAAATATCTGGCCCTATACCATCGCCTTCTATGAAAGGGATTACGGGGTGGTTAGGTACAGTTAGCTTACCATTTTCAATAGTGATAGTATTACTCATAATATTTTAAAAAATAAATAAAAATTAATAATTGCTACAAAAATAGTGTTTTTTTTTATTGCATCTAATAAAAAGTATAATTTTCCTAATTAGCCTATTCCTTAATAGTAGTATTGTTTTAAGCCGTAAGTTCAAGTAATAAATGCAACTTTGGGAGCAATTTTGAAAGATTTTAGTTCTGTAAAAGAGAAAATAAATTCTCATTTTCTTTTTTACCAGTTA
>JAYUJA010000204.1:0-12968 GCA_043765495.1 Bacteroidia bacterium | reverse complement strand
ATTCCTTTACTGCCACTGTTTTTGATGATTTCGTGGCATATAAATAGTCTTTCCCAGTGTAGGTTATTATCGTTTTTGCTCATAGATGTAAAATGTATTTCTTATGTAATTAATAATCAATGGTAAGATAAATAAAATAAAAATTATTATATTGATAATGAATGGATTGTAAAAATAAAATTTAATGCAAAAAATAGGTAGTGTCACCACCGTACTTTTGCAGTGTTCTCTTACCAACCTAATGCACGCTACTTACTTCTTACATACGTGTATATGGTGGTAATAAAGGAAACGAAATGTATAAAAATATATTTTATAAAATAAAAATAAATGTATAAATAAAATAGCGTTGATTAGCAATACGTTAACAAATAAAATAAAAATTAGTATGTTTATAATGAATGTAATACAATAATTTTTTTCAATGCAAAAAATATGCAGTACTAGCAGCCTACTTTTGCAGTGTTCTCTTTTTCTCTCTTATGTTTCACTTTTTTTAATCCCCCCCTCTACCGCTACTACAACTACTATTGCCCAAGTGTTTCACATGTTTGTATCGTCCTCTGGTAATTCTTCTATATCTTATAATTCAAATTTGAATGCTTTTATTGGTAATGCGTATACGAGTGTGGCAGGGAATACTTATTTTGATGCACTAAAACTATCCGATGAGATAGCCATAAAGGCAGACATAGGCATAGGACACACCCATAGTTTTTTGAACGGTATCACCATCATGTCCACCAAAAGTAGAAAAATACTAGCCCACAAGCAATTTCACTGTTATATACATAGTAATAGTAAGGAGCAGCACCAAGCAAGAGAGTTATTAATAGAAGCATTGGAAGAAACAGCGCGGTGTAATGGATATGTAGTAGGTAGAATGCAAATAGAGATGGCGGCCAATACGATAATAGACAAAGTATACAACGTAAACCAGCTAGATGCATTACAGAAGACGATTCGTATTTTATTGAATTAAGCTACTATAATCCATGCCACGTTTACGAAAAAGCGAGATAGCTCCCGAGAATTACCCTTCTTTTAGTGCATTGGTACGTTTGCTATGCTACCCTAATCCTAGTTATATGACGGCACTTATCCTATACGATATAGGCGACGATAGAATACGCACCTATGTATCCAAATACTTGTTGCGGAACGGTTGTGAGAGAGTTCAGAAATCTGTTTTTGTGGTACACCTATCCCGCAAAGAGTACGATGCTATGAGCAGCAAATTAGCCAAAGTGAATGAAATGTATGCTAGCCACGACAGTATCATCATCATACCACTGCATGTGGATACTGTGACCAAAATACACTGCATAGGAAAGGATACGCATATTCATTTTGCGCCCCAGCATCGTCATGTTCTCATTGTGTAATAGTACCTCCAAGGTTCTTGTTTGTATTTATTGTTTTTTTTATAGAAATAAATAAGAACCTTTTTTCTTTCCTACAAAATCTACTAGTCTACCTTTTTTCTTTTTTTTTCATTTTTACTAATTCCCCCCATTGTCGCAACTACAACTACATTCACCCCAGAAACTACCCCGATAGAAAGTAACTACAACTACGAAAAAATAGGTTACAAAAGCAGCTACGACGCAGGCGGCATAAAAACTGCCCTAGAAGGTGCGCTGAGTGAGGTGTACAAGCTATTCAACAATGACCAGCAACGCCACCGAGCCAACCGTATCGAAAAAGCAAAAAGAGATATCACGCTTTTGGAAGAAGAACTAGTGACCGTAAGTAAAAACATAGTACAACTACAACAGGATATACAAATAGCACGTAAAGATATAAAGGAATTGCAGCATGCGGAAGAATTACCAAAACGAAAAGCACTACTGGAACAAAAACTTATCATCGCAAAGCAGAAATATTTAGAACTGCTAGAAAAGGGGGAGAGTTACAGTATAGGAGTGGATACATGGGTATATTTTATTGGTAGTATTATTGTTTTATTTCCTTTTGTGTTACTGTATTCCGCAAGTATATATAATGTGATTTACAATGAAAGTTTATCAGATGAAGCTCAATTCATAAATTTTGACAGTTCTAACCTTCCTTCTACTGGTTTTGTAATGGTATATTCGCTACCCTTTGCATTTGTGTTAGGCGCGTTTTTAAGTTTTAATGATGATAGTAGTAAGAATAAGGTATTTCGTCGTCTGTTACCCATTGTAGTAGTAGTAGTAGATATTATCATGGCTTATATATCCACAAAAAAATATTTAGATGTAAGAAAAGTTTTATACCCAGAATTAAACTTACCTGATGTTACATTCGTTGATGTTATTACAGATACACACTTTGCATTCATAATCATTTTGGGAACTATACTATACTTTTTACTTGCTTTTGCTATGAATAAAACTATTATAGGATACAACGCAGCAAAAAGTCCACTTGCTTACCAAGAAAACCTAGCACAAGCCGAAGGAACTATCAACGAAACCATGCAAGCACTCCGCAACATAGAAATAGCCTATAAAGAAGAAATAAGAATACTGGAAAAAAGAGAGGCGGACATACAAGCGGATACCGATAAGGCGAATATACAAAAGAAAGACAAGGAAAATAAACTAGACTACTCGAAGCGCTTACTAAATAGGTACGAAGCTGGTGCAACCCCGATAGATGAGAATGACTTAAAAAGTATGGTAGGCGAATTCATGAAAGGCTGGTTTACGTTCCTAAAAAACCATGTAGAAACACAAAAAGGATTGAACATAAATATAGTATTGGAAACTGAAATGGAAGAAGCAAAAAGCGTATCCGAACTTTGGCAAACACAACGACTAAACGAATTACAGACAGAATTTTCTTTGTAAATACTACGCCTACACTACTCCCAAGCTTTGCTATGATTGGATTTTTATAGTAAAGCTTTTACACCTTTTTTACTTTCTTTATCTATTTTTTCATTATTATCAAAACCCTCCTTTGTCGCAGAAACAACTAATACTACCCCAAGCAATCCTATGAACGAAAAAAATACTAATCCATTTTTAGATGGTATGAGTGATACATATATTAGCGAACTACAACTGCGTAAAAATAAAAGACAGGAAGAAAATAAAAAGAGCAAAAAGAAAAATTGGATTATAGGCGGTGTAGTTGGTGGAATAATCGTACTAGTAATGGTTTTTATATTTGCAAAATCATCACCGATAGCAAAAGCTAATATAGAAGTAGAAGAAGCTACTACTGCCGACGAACTAAAAGAAATATGGAAAAGCAATAAGAAAGAATTATCTCCTACGTACCAAAAGCAACTGGATACAAAAATACGTAAAAAAATAGAGAGTTTGCACCTAAAACCCAAAGAAATACTAGGGTGTAAGCAATGGTTAGGCGCTGCGAAAATGGGCTATAACATACTCATCGTACCCGACTTGTCGTCTCGTATACATACATCGGTGGATAAAAACGGCAAGCAAGCACGAAGAGATACTTCGGTGATAAGTATGCTATGGGACGAGATGAATGCCCTGCTGACGGATAGGAATTTGAGCAAAAATAATAGATTAGTAGTAGATGTAACCGACCCTAACCAAGCAGTAGGCATAGATATAAACTCCCTACAATTCAATACCGAGAAATCTACCAACCCCTACCGAGATATGAAAGCAAAGAAGAAAGAATTCATGCAAAAAATAGGTGAATTATATGCCAATGGCAGCAAAGCAAAAATAGGTACTGCTGGTGCGGATTATGTATCGTATGTGGATAATATATCCACTGGGCTTACTTCCCAGCTACGTAATGCAGACATCTACAACGACTATACGAATATAGTAATATTCCTTACTGATGGGTACATAGAAGCTACACAGCCCGACGGTAGAATAACCAACTACACGCCTATAAATGGTACTACGCCTATACCCATACCCGAAGAAACAGACCTAACGAACGTAAAAGTAATAGTAGCCGAGATGGACGAACTATCCAACAATAACCGACCAAGCATACGCGGTACGTATTACAAGCAACTACGAAACTACTGGGTAGAGTACCTAGAAGGAATGAATGCCATAGTGGATAAAAAACATTTCTTACAAAACGATGCCGAATTACAAAATGTACAACGAATACTAAAAAAAGTAGTAAATGGCAAAGAATAAAATAGAATTACAGATAGTGACCCGCGGTACGTACCTATCCGTACAAAACGACATGTTCCTACTAAAAATACCCGACACCGAGCAAGGGGATATACGCATAAGTACCAATCAAGTACATACTATATCCCTGCACCAAGACACGAAAATATCTACCAATGCCCTACTACTAGCTTTGGAAAATGATATAACGGTAGTACTACAACAGGCTTCGGGCAAGCAGCTAGGAAGCATGATAAGCGCAAGGGCTGGATCTATTAGCACTATTCGTAAAAAACAAGCACTTTTTTCGGCTTCTAGCGAGGTAGTAGAGTGGATAAGAGATTTAGTAATAGAAAAAATAAACAAGCAATTAAGTATCCTATACCACCTATTGTACACCCAAGAAAATCAGAAAAAAATAATAGAAAAAGCTATTCAGAAATTACAACATTATACGTCTATTATAAAAGAAACTACCTTGCTGAGTATAGACAAGTTAAGAGGGTATGAAGGCATCGTAGCCAAAAACTACTGGGAGGTGATAGCTTGCTGCGTGCCTGCAAACTATTATTTTGAACGTAGAAGCCAGCACCCAGCCTACGATATGTTTAACTGCTTGCTAAACTATGGCTATGGAATGCTATACCAACAGATAGAAATAGCACTCCACAAAGCGGGGTTAGACGTATGCCTAGGGTTTTTTCATACCGATGAATACAATACTCCTACGCTGGTGTTTGATATGATAGAAAAATATAGGTTTTGGGTGGATTATGTAGCCATAGAACTATGCAAGCAAGAACAAATATACCCCGAATACTTCGATATACACGATACAGGAGCTTACTATCTAAACAAGCAAGGCAAACATATATGGATAGGAATGGTAAAAGATTTCATGGCAGAAACCATAGAGTATACTCCGCAAAATAGGCACATATCCCGCAACGAACACATACAGCAAGACGCGTATGCACTAGCAAACTATCTACGAAATTGGTAATCTATTTTTTTGTTTCATCTTATCTTAAAACCTTCTAGCCTCTTCACTACATCTACTATCTATACCAGTATTGGTACTTCTATCCGTAATTCTAAAAATGATATTTTAAAAGCAATATCTCTACCTGAATTACAAGCTATGCTACTGAACGATACCCAACCGTTGGCACTACTTACGAAGCAGATAAAAGAATTAAAAAAGCTGAATAATACTACCTACCAAGAAGCTAAAAAACAGTTGCCGTACATTTGTCTATCCGACTTCCGAGATGGGGTAAGGCATTCCGACAATTTTGTACAAGCCAATGGCTGGGTGATAGATATAGACAATATAGGAACTACTACTAATGACCTGCAGCTGCTGCGTGAGAATATACAAAAAGACCCATTCCTAGCCATGAGCTACATATCGCCAAGTGGTAACGGCTTGAAATTGCTTTATTTCTTTGAAACTCCTATCCAAGATACTAAACGGTTCACGCTATTGTACAAAGCTTTTATAGAACAAATAACCAACCAGTATAACCTAGATACTAGCAGAGTAGACAGCAAAACCAATGACGCTACTAGGGTATCGTTTATATGCACCGACAAAGACGTATACTACAACCCTAATTTCCGACTACTAGTGCCTATACTGCCTATCGTGAATACTACTACTACGCCTACACCTGCACCACCACCATACGCCACCGACACCAAGGATACGACAGACGAATATACCTTCGTAGAGGATATATCTATTCCCTTTACAGCTGCCAAAAATACCCAGCAAGAAGAAACCTACCAGCAAATACTAAATACCCTACACCCGAATAGTAAGCCCCTACGCACCACACAAGCAATAATAATACCGCCTATACTGAATGAAATACTACAAAACGTGACCGATGCTATACAGTACCACGCCTTCGAGCTACACTCCATAAAAGACATACAATATGGCAAACAAATAACTTGCAAAAATAGGATACATACCGCAGAGGTAAACATATTTTATGGTAAAAGAGGGTTCAGTGTAATAAAAAGTGTAAAAACTACGACGCATGCCAGTATGAACGCAGCTTTGCATGCTATTGTCACGGATTGTATCTACCAGCTACAATAGCATGGAATGTATATTGTATATTAAAAAATCAAATTACGGAAATGAAAACTCTTCTTTTTATCTGTGCTACAATGCTTCTAGTAGCAATAATGGACTTACCAATGGGCTATTATACCCTATTGCGGATAGTAGTGTGCCTAGGCTGTGTAGGCGTACTAGTGCAGGAAGTAGAAACAAAACCAAGTGCATGGGTTTTTATTTTTGGGGGGATACTCCTTTTGTTTAATCCTATTTTTCCAGTATATCTGGACGATAAATCCATCTGGCTCCCCATCGACCTTATTAGCGGAATATTATTTACTATTAAAGCTTTTAACACCCAAAATAATACCTAACCAACCCCCATGAAAATAACTAAAATAGCCTTGCTAGTGGTGCTAGTATTGTGCCTTACGAGCATAAGTTCATGCGCACCCGTAGGATATGCAGAAGAAAAATCTGGCTTTTGGTGTGGAGTATGGGACGGATCTACTATAATTTTTGCGATTATAGGAAAGATATTCGACATCGGTAAAAATACCGACATATACGCCGATAATAATACAGGATTCACGTACTGGCTAGGCTTTATACTAGCTTTGTTAAGTGGTGGTGACGCTTATAGAAGAAACCATTAGTTTTTTTCTATTCCCTTTGTATACAAGCAATTATTTATCTATATTTATTTTTTTTATTTATTAAAACCCATTTTATTCCAAACATGCCAACAACTACTACTCAAAACTACCTTATCCTTACGTTAGGAACCCGTGATGTGCAACTAAACAAAAGTGCGCTAGAACAAAGCAACTGGGAAATAATAGACAATAAATTTATCCGCAAAGACAACCTACTACTAGAAGTAAAGTATAGTCCAGACTTCCCTACCAACTACACTCTATCACCCCGTAAAGCTGGCAAAATAGTACTCGAAAACATAGAGCTATTCATGGACTTTTTGTCCTTCCCGATGATAACGCCATTAGTAGCTAAAATACTAGATGAAAATATCCCTATCCACAAATGCATACTAGTATATACCGACCAAGAACAAGAATGGCAAGATGGAAAAGTAAAAGATAACCATTACAACAGTGATACCTTCTATTTCAAAGAAATAATATACCAAGCATTGCAACGTAAAGGAATATTCACCGAAGCACAACTAGATGAATATGCTATATATGAGCAAATAACCAACATAGACTTGCATTACAAAAAATTCGGCAAAGGAATGGAAGACCTAATAGGACAAACCGATAGCGACGAAATAGATAAAATATACTTACTACCACAAGGCGGACTCGACCAGATAAATCAGGCTATCACGATGCAGCTTATACAAAGCTTCGGCAATAAAGTACAGCTGTACGAAAAACCCGATGGTGGAGAACTGAAAAAACTGGAATTCACTAGCCTATTTCTATACGACCTGCACAAGCAAAAAATAAACAAGCACTTACAGGATTACGATTTTGGACTTATAGATAAAAGCCTTACAACGGATAAATACGTACTAGCACTATGTAGATATGCGAATAAAAGACTAAAAATGCAGCACAATGACCTACGTAACGATTTGGAACTGATAAATGAGAAGTTTCCTAACGAAAGTTATAGATTCGAGATAGAAAATAACAGATTAAAGGACTGCTATCTAGCTGCGAAAATAAACTATAACCAAGGCAATTACGAAGACTTTTTATGGCGTATGTTTACCATTTATGAAAATATATACTTACAAGAATTGTGGACGTATAAAAAAGATCTGTCTTTTCAGCATTTATTTCGATACAACGACGGTAATAACAACAATACTGCACTGATAAGCTATTTAGAAAAAAATATGCCCGAAGGTATTATTCCGTATTTAGAAAAAAGAGTACGATTAAATAATCCTAGCAGAAACCTTTATGAGTATCTACATACATTTTTGATAAAAGAAGGACATATACAATCCAGAGGAAACACTTACTCCCAAAGAGAAATACTAACCCTCCTAGGAAAACTAACACAACTACGTAATGAATGTGCGCATAATATGCAACCTGTGACCCAGAATGAGATAGACCAAAAAATAAAAAATGGTAAGCAAGGAAGTTGGTTATTGAAATTTGATACTTATTTTGAGATAAAAAACATGGACGTATTCGACACCATCGCACAGCTAGTGAAACAAAGCTTATAACTTACCTACACCATTTCCTATTATTTCTAATATGGACTCTAGTACGCTATTTGAACTACGCAAACAAGCCAAAGAACTCGAAGGGTTTGCCAAAATACGCAAATTGCTGTATGCACTAGAAACAGCAAAAAAGCTAGTGCTGGATAGCCCTTCGGATACATGGCTACAGAAAGCCTATGCCTACCTACTGATAGATATAACCAAATACTACAGCCATGTAGGCAATATAGAAGCGGGGCAAGTGTACCTACAGCAGCTACTAGCCATAGAACTACTACAACCTGATAAGATAATAGAAAATCAAAAAGCATACCTTCTACCAAAAATAAATATACACTATGCCCTAGTACAAAAAGCCGAAGAGCTGAGCAAAGCAGCGAAGCACGAAGAAGCCATGGGCATATTCCAACACCTTATCGCACATAATGCCCTTTCGCAGCTACACCACGAGGCGTATGGCTGGGTAATATACCGTTATATAAAAGACAAGGAAACAGAGCTTACCTCCATCGCTATACGTACCTTACTAAAAGATTACATAGACCTACAAAACCCAAAACCGAGCCTACTACACTCGTTGGTACTGAACTTTGCCTACTATTATAGCAAAAAAAATGAAAATTTTCAGCTATACCGTTTTTTGAAATTATGGAATCCTGCTTATCTACGAAACGAAGATATGCGCGGTAGCTATTTTAATGACAAGGAAATCCCTTCGCTCATAGCTAGGATACTGCGCACATTCGTAGATACTAATACGAGTATAGACATAGAGTATCTTACAAACAATATACCTTTATCAGGCCACGAAATACTAGAACTGCTGCGAGAACCTTTTTTCTGGAAAATAACCAAAGCACACAAAGAAAAAAATATGCCTGCGTTATGGAGCTTGCTAGAAAGCTACTGTACTACCTTCGCTGGCCATAGTGGCAAAGGCAAATGGCACTCCGAAGTATTGAAGATAGCAGAAAGATACATGCGAGAACAAGAAGAATGGCGGTTTTTGGTGTTTTTTGAACGTTGGAATCCTACAGAATTCAGAACACAAGACTGGGAAGAACAAAGAAAAGACGATAAAACCTATCCTTCCCTTGCGATAAAATGCCTGAAAAAAGTTTTTAAAATAATACAATTACAAAAAAATACTACTAATATAGACTGGTTGCTAGCTGCTTATTGCAATGCTATAAGGCTGCTACCGAATGACGACTGGCTAGTACGCGAACACGCATTACTACTATACTATGCTAACCAAGTAGAAGAAGCCATAACTAGCTACAAAAAACTAGTACTGCCCCTAGGCGACAAAGCATATATATGGAAAGAATTTGCTAGTTGCTTACAAGCCACCGACGATATGGATATAAAAATAGGAATGCTAGCCAAAGCCATACAAGTAGAAAAAGAAGAAGATTTCCTAGGGGATATACGCCTAGAACTAGCCGCCTGTTTGCTACAAAAACAACTACTCGAAAACTGCCTAGTAGAGTTACATACCTACCAAAAACATAGACAACAAAAAGGCTGGAAACTATCCGAATTTTTTCATACTATGCACGAAAAAGCAAAGCACGCCACTACTGCCTTACAAAATAATAGCCACCTATACGCACAGTACATACCCCTAGCCGAAGGATATGCCTACAACGGTATAGAATATACGGAAGTAGTATTCATAAAAAAATGGAAAAATATAGATGGTAAAGAAAAGCTTACTTTTGCTAGTGCGCAAGGAATAGAATGTAATGTATCTGCCAAAAGATTCAAAATACTAAAAAATGTGGCACCAGGAAATACGTATAGTATGCAGCTATATGCGCAAATCCTACCTACAGAGCCTAGTATATACTACCCAAAACTACCAGAATATAAGTATATCCCTTTGACAATAAAAAAACTGGATATGCCTGATTGGTCTATTTTGGATAATACATACGCAGTGATAGACTATATAAATACCGAAAAAAATACCCTCCATGCTATTACTTATACGAATAAGCAAGTATTTTTTCCGATACAAAAATACGCTTTACAAGTAGGCGATATAGTAGAAGCAAAACAGTATATAAAAAAAGTAAAAGGGACTACCAAAATAGAATTATATACTATCCAAAAAATAGAACGAGAAACTGGAATCCAACATTTCCAAACTGCACTAGTAGTGATAGATAGTATAAACTATGCAAAAAAATTGTTCCACTACGTAGGGGAAAAAAGAATACAAGGGATAATAAGATTTTCGGAAACAGAAATAGTACCGCAAGTAGGGGGTTTTTTGAGTATACACTACGCCTACACGATAGACAGAAATAGTAGTAGTAAGAGAATGTATAAAGCCTTGGCTATAGCAGAAACACAGGAAATAGATTCTTCATTAATAACTACATTTGGCGGGTATATACAACTAAAAAGCAAGACCTATGGAGAAACAGAAGATTATGAACCATATAACAAACAGAATATACTACCAGATTTTGGATTTGTGGGAAACAGGTATGTATCCAAAAGTGTGCTGGCAGCAGGTGGCATAAAATACAACTGTAATGTAACCCTAACAGCTGTGTACATGGAACGTGAACGCAAGTACAACATAATAAAAATACAGCAAGTGTAGTAATTATTATTACACCATTCAATAAAAAAGTGTATCTTTGTGATAAGTTGTTTTTAGAAATAGTGCCTCTAAAAGGAATATACACAACCATAGCACTTTTAATTATTCGTAGTAGGTTTTATTATTTTGTAGGTGTAAATAATTGTTTTCAAAGCAAGTAGGTCGTAATAGTGGGGAAGTGATAGGCATGTAAAAAAGTATAAAAAGTGTAATTTGTTAATAAAGATTAATCAATGTTAAAAAAAGCTGGTTTTTGTGTTAAAAAACTTAATTTTGAATCGTTAATAAACTCATTAATAGTTGCTTATATGCTTGTGCTATAAAACACCCTCTTCCATCATAACAAGGATTACGACAGTGATTACAATTATATTATTTTTGGTGGACAAAGTGTCTATAAAACACCCTCTTCCATCATAACAAGGATTACGACGTGGTTTTTACTGTCATTAAAACCCCGTTATGTTGGAATAAAACACCCTCTTCCATCATAACAAGGATTACGACCTGCTGCTGTAAATAATCCCTTTTGGTCTTCCGTTAAGGAAATAAAACACCCTCTTCCATCATAACAAGGATTACGACGTTTTCCCTCGTGCTGCACTTGCAGCTCCAAGTAATAAAACACCCTCTTCCATCATAACAAGGATTACGACTCAGTAAATCACGCTTAACCAACCAGCCCCCACTGTAAATAGATAAAACACCCTCTTCCATCATAACAAGGATTACGACTGTTTCGCATTAAGTAAAGCGAAACCTACTAGGTATAAAACACCCTCTTCCATCATAACAAGGATTACGACTTTGAAGGTGTAACCAAAGATTCAATTAGCGATTTCATAAAACACCCTCTTCCATCATAACAAGGATTACGACAGTAATCTCCGATGGGAAATTGTCTATGAATAGTATAAAACACCCTCTTCCATCATAACAAGGATTACGACGCCTTACTCATACCTTCACATTGTTTCGCACCTAATAAAACACCCTCTTCCATCATAACAAGGATTACGACACTTCTTGACCTTCTGTTATACAGAAGTCAATATAAGAAATAAAACACCCTCTTCCATCATAACAAGGATTACGACTAAAGATGGGTGCGGTTATGTGAATTAAATTGTATAAAACACCCTCTTCCATCATAACAAGGATTACGACTTGTTGATTTATTCTGTTGCCAAGAAAATCAACCAAAACATAAAACACCCTCTTCCATCATAACAAGGATTACGACGCCTCTCGGTAGGTGGTTTTAACCACCATTTTTTTCCCTTATAAAACACCCTCTTCCATCATAACAAGGATTACGACTCCGTAAGAGAAGCAAGCTGCAAAGTATTTAACATAGTTATAAAACACCCTCTTCCATCATAACAAGGATTACGACGCCCTCTTTTTGTTTAGCACCTAGCAGGCTAAAGCCTACCAATAAAACACCCTCTTCCATCATAACAAGGATTACGACCCTTGGTGTTGGACTTCCAACTCCAAATAGGAGTATAAAACACCCTCTTCCATCATAACAAGGATTACGACCTGTAAATAGGGGCTGTGATTATTACAATGTTTGAAGGTGTATAAAACACCCTCTTCCATCATAACAAGGATTACGACGTGTTGGACTTCCAACTCCAAATAGGAGTATGGTAATCCATAAAACACCCTCTTCCATCATAACAAGGATTACGACATTATTCTTTTCGCTTCCTCCTGCTTTTCAGCAGGCAAATAAAACACCCTCTTCCATCATAACAAGGATTACGACTTACTCATACCTTCACACTGTTTCGCACCTAGCAACTCATAAAACACCCTCTTCCATCATAACAAGGATTACGACGTAAGAAACTTTGTTGTCATATAATATTTATAACATTATAAAACACCCTCTTCCATCATAACAAGGATTACGACACTTTGTATTGTTTTCCCTTTTCCAGCTTTATGGCATAT
>JAYUJA010000203.1:0-1421 GCA_043765495.1 Bacteroidia bacterium | reverse complement strand
GGGCTACTCCAACCCTTAATACTAAAGTGATAGATGCGTTAGTAATAGACGAGCAAGGCGTTTATTTTGGCGTGCCTACTTTCCAAGAAGAAGGGGATAATGCGAAATATAGGGTAGTATTCCAATATGCAGAATCGGCAGCCATGTTGTTAAAATACGATAAATCGGCGGACGCAATCGTATTCGATAGGTTACAACCTATCCACCCAGTATACGAAAATAATTACAATTATTATGTACCTTCTTTTATATACGATGGGTATTTTTTTCAAGATGGCGTATGGGTAATGCACAGCGATATAGATATTCGTAACCCAAAATAAGATAGGTATTATTTCTATGATTTTGAATTCTTTGTTATTTTTATCTATCCATTTATTAGATGTAATAGATATTTTATTAGTTGCTTTTTTATTATACCAATTGTACTATGCTTTCAAAAAAAGTGTAGCTATCAGCGTATTTTTTGCCATACTTTTCTTTTATGCTTTGTGGGTAGTGGTGAATTATTTACAAATGGAACTGCTGGGCACTATTCTGAAACAATTCATCAACATAGGAGCGATATGTATTATCATCATTTTTCAGCAAGAAATTAGGCGTTTTTTATTGAATTTGAGTAGTTCCCATCTTACTTTTCATAAAATAATCCGTTCTTTTCAACAGCCACTTAATGACAGCAACCAAGAAGACATAGATAGCATCATAACAGCCATGAAACAGATGGGAAAAACCTATACTGGTGCGTTGATAATACTACAATACGAAGACGATTTGACGCCTTACATAGAAACAGGACAAAAACTAGATGCTACTATTTCGGAACATTTGATAGAAAGTATTTTTTTTAAAAATAATCCGTTGCATGATGGAGCTATTATACTACTAGATGGCAAAGTAAAGGCTGCAAGGTGTATCCTGCCACTCACCCAAAAAGACATGCCAATAGCTTCCATGGGGCTTCGTCATAGGGCGGCAATGGGTATATCCGAGCAGTACGATTGTATCGCACTAGTGGTGTCCGAACAGACGGGGGCATTGGGTTTATTCAAGAATGGTGTATTTAGTAGTATTACAGATACGAAGATAATAAAAGACCTTATAAACAGTTAGATACTATAAACAGGATTATTTATCAAGCTTTCGTATCTAATAATTGAATTTACAACTTAAATTTTATTGCTACTGTATGAACAATAATTTTTGAAGGTTATTATGAGCTACAAAATAAGAGTTTGTTTTTTTATCAATATTTCTTATCAGGTAGAGTGAGGGTTTTCCTTAAAAATATACGTAATGCATGTTTTTATTTTTATACTAAATTGTATTACAATATCTTACATAAAATAAAATTCAAAATCCAATCCTGTTCTTACACATGCGTGTAATGTTTGTATTCACGAATGTTGTATATTTGCATT
>JAYUJA010000202.1:0-1424 GCA_043765495.1 Bacteroidia bacterium | reverse complement strand
AACGATACACTACTAAAAGATACAGGAGTAAAAGCAAGTAATCATATCGCTAATAGGGTAGTATTAGAAGCTAAAAGATTGTTTTATTACAAAGAATTGAATATAAAAGAAATAGGCTATGCGCTAGGATTTGAAGATCCATCGCATTTTTCTAAATTTATAAAATCACAGACTGGCTTATCGCCCCAAGAATTAAAACAAAATATAGTGTCCTTGTTTTAATTCTAAACCTAAAAAATACACTTTACACAAATATACCATGTATTTGCAGTAGTATACCTTTATGCGCATGCACAGGAGTAGTATCTTTGCAGTGTTATAGTATTATTCCTTTTTATCCTTTCTACTTATGAAAAAGTTCACTTATTTTTTAGCAAGCGTAGCACTATGTTTTAGCACAGTTGTAGCTACTGCTCAAACTCATGAAATCTATAATCCTTCTTTTGAAGAATTAGCATTTTCACCCAACCACTGGGATACTACTCGTATAGATACTACTGCACTGTCATGGGACACTTATGATGGGGCTATGACAAGTACGCAAGCACATACAGGCAATCGTAGTATGCACTTATCTAGTTGGTTAGGTTGTGGTATGGTAAATGGATCTATTTCACAGCTTTCTAGTATATACAACGATCGCCCAGAAGCAGTTAGTTTTTGGTACAAACGCCCAGAAGCATTTAATTTACCTAATAGTTGGGATAGTACTTCTATTTCTCAATCTGGTATGTATTTCGTTTTATATAATGTTATAGCTACTGGCTTCGGTCCTGATGATTTTATAGTAGATACCGTGGGCATTGCACATGCATCGTTTGGTAATAGTGAGGAATGGGTGCTGGTTACAGTTCCTATTACGTACCTATCCAATGAAAGTCCTGATCAAATGAAAATAGTGTTTGCAGCAAGCGAAGGCTACAACGAATGTAATGTATGGATAGATGATGTAAACCTAGTTAGTAGTGGAGGTAGGATTATCACAGCAGGCATTGCCGAGGATAATGCAGCATCGAAAGTAATGATGTACCCTAATCCTGCTACGGATCATGTATATTTTGATAACCTTGGCGAAGACGTAGAAATAAAACTAATAGATATGACTGGCAAAATAGTACGCCATACTATACAAAAAAGCATAAACATAAGCAACCTAGCAAGTGGCTCTTACCAAGTATTACTACACGATAAAAAAACAAATACATTGTCTACTATTCCGTTGATAAAACAATAACAATACCTATTTATTTTATTACTTGAACTTACGCTACATAAAAAAAGCTACCTAATAATAGGTAGCTTTTTTAGTATAATTTTTTAGTTTTTATCTCCTCCAAACATACCACTTAACTTGTTGAATACTTCTGTAGCTTTTTCTTTTGCTACATCGTAAGCATCGTCTGCTTTATCTTTAAGGATATCTA
>JAYUJA010000201.1:0-1425 GCA_043765495.1 Bacteroidia bacterium | reverse complement strand
GGTTATCATCGCTTAATCTTCCTTTGGTATACACTACTTCTTGCCCTTTATCCACGAAAGTATTCACTATTTCTACTGCTTCATTTAATAGTCCACCGCCATTGTCTCGTAAATCTAAAACAAGGTATTGGAATTTTGGATTTTTCTTTAATTCCATCAAAGCATCTTTTACTTCTTTGCTACAGTTCTGGGTGAAGGAGGTAAGGTGTATATAGCCTACATTGTCGCTTACCATGCCGCTATATGGTACGGATTTTAATTTTATTTCTTCTCTTACTATTACTTTTTCTATGGTACTACCTGTACTTTGTAATTTTACTAATAATTTTACACTACTACCTGCCTGCCCTCTCAAAAAAGTAGAAACATCATTTACAGAACGATTTTTTACAGACTTTCCGTCTATCTCGATGATAATATCTCCAGCTTGCAAGCCAGCTTTTTCGGCAGGAGAATTTTCATACGGTTCTTCGATGGCTATGTACTCTCCTATATTTTTTACAGTAGCTCCGATGCCAGCGTATTTCCCTGTCTGCATGAATCTAGCATCTTCGATTTGGTCTTCGGAATAATATACGGTATACGGGTCTAGATCTTTCAGCATAGCATCTATTCCCTTCTTCATCATCTTGTTAGGGTCTACTTCATCTACGTAATTGGTATTTACTTCTTTGAATACAGCACAAAACATTTCAATATTTTTAGCTATTTCAAAAAACCTATCATTGCTTTTGAAGTTATAAAACAAGAATCCAGAAGCTGTTATTAAGGTAGTTATCCAATATTTTTTTTTATTCTTTAAGAACATATTTTTTACGAATTAGTAATAAGTAGAAAGGCAAAGATAGGAATAATTTTATTTTTTTTGTAAAGTAGTATAAATTTCAGTAGTAATTAACCATTCGTGTCCTAATAGTTCTTTTACAAGGCGTATATCTGCCCCATTTTCTAGTAAGTGAGCCGCAAAAGAATGGCGGAATATACTTGGGTTTACTATTTTTTGTATTCCAGCATTTTGCACACATTTTTTGATGATCATAAAAGCCATTATACGAGAAAGTGGTTTGCCATATTTATTAAAAAAAACATACTCCATGTATTCCTCTTGCGGTTGGAATTTTAGCTTTCCTTTTTCTAGGTATTCTTTTAGGTAACTAATCGCAGATGGGCATAATGGTACTATTCTTTCTTGTTTTTGATTGTCTATTATTTTTATAACTTCTTGTTCTAGTAATAGTTGGTGTATTTGTAGTTCCATCAATTCCGTGATTTTTATACCTGTGCTATACAGTAGTTCTATCATAGCCCTGTTGCGGAGTCCGTTGGCTTTTTGTATAGGTATGTGTTGTAGTATATTATCTATTTCTTTGGTAGTAAGTGTAGTGGGGGTAGGTCTTTGGTCGTATACCATAGAGAAACTTTCCA
>JAYUJA010000200.1:0-13149 GCA_043765495.1 Bacteroidia bacterium | reverse complement strand
CCCAAATTCAAGAAAAAGGAAACAGAACTAGCGTCTCGCTTGGACAAATGGCTTTATTTTATCCAACATTTAGAAGATTTTGATTCCATACCAGGTTTGTTTAATGATATAATATTCTCCCAAGCCTTCGAAAAAGCCGAAATAGCCAAGTATAACGACCTAGAACTACGTAGCTACCAACAAAGTTTAAAAACATTCCGAGACAATAAAGCTACCCTAGATTATGCCCTAGAAACAACACTCAAAGAAGGATTAGAGAAGGGTATAGAACAAGGCATACAAAAAGGATTAGAACAAGGATTAGAACAAGGCATACAAAAAGGATTAGAACAAGGATTAGAACAAGGGTTAGAACAAGGGTTAGAACAAGGTAGAGAAGAAGGTAAGCTAGAAGGAGTAATCGAAGGTAAGCTAGAAGGCAAGCTAGAAGGAGTAATCGAAGGCAAATTAGCTATTGCAAAACAAGCCAAAGCGATGGGACTCACCGTACAAGATATTTGTATACTCACAGGACTTTCCGAAGACGAAATAAATATGCTATAACACCAACAAATCACTATCTTAAAACTTTTTTATAACCTAACAGCAAACTACCTTCCCAACACTCTAAAAATAAACTACCTTTGCACTTATTTTTACAGCACTTATGAACTATTTACAAGTAGAAGGTATATACAAATCTTTTGGCGATAAAAACTTATTTGAAGATGTTAGCTTTGGCATACAAGCCTATCAAAAAGTAGCATTAGTAGCGAATAACGGTACTGGAAAAAGTACGTTGCTGGACATTATCATGGGAAAAGAACAGCCAGATAGAGGCAAAGTTACTTTCAATAAAGAAGTGAGCTATGCTTACCTATCTCAAAATCCCGTATTCAATCCCGAACATACCGTTTTGGAAGCTATATTCTCTACCCAAGCTACCGATATGCAAATGATAAAATTGTATCATGAAGCATTGCTTACCAATAATTTAGAGCAAATAGAAGAATTAAGTACCGCCATAGATAATGCCAAAGCGTGGGATATAGAATCCAAAGTCACGCAGATACTTTCCAAAGTAGGTATTATGGATTTTGATAAGCAAATAAAACACCTATCAGGCGGACAAAAAAAACGGGTAGCACTCGCGAGTGTATTAGTTAATGAGCCTAATCTGCTAATCGTAGATGAGCCTACCAATCACTTGGATTTGGATACCATAGAGTGGTTAGAAGGATATTTATCTCGTAGTAGCCTCACGCTGTTGATGGTGACGCATGATAGGTATTTTTTGGATAATATATGCGATGAAATCATCGAATTAGACAACCAAAGTTGCTATAAATACAAAGGGAATTATTCCTATTATGTAGAGAAAAAAGCAGAAAGAATGCAACTATTGCAAACAGAAATAGAAAAAGCACAAAATTTATATACCAAAGAATTGGATTGGATGCGTCGCCAGCCAAAAGCACGTAGCACCAAAGCAAAATCTAGAATAGACGCTTTCTACGACGTAGAAGATAAAGCCAAACAACGTATCAACAAAGACGAAGTAGAACTAAATGTACGAGTAAGCCGAATAGGCGGCAAAATATTAGAATTACACAGCATAAGCAAAAAATGGGAAAATAAACTCATTTTAGATAAATTTACCTATACCTTCAAAAAAGGAGAAAAAGTAGGGATTATCGGAAAAAATGGTGTCGGAAAAACAACTTTCTTACAGCTTATTACCCAAGAAATAGAACCAGATAGTGGTACCGTAAAAGTAGGCGAAACAGTGATATACGGCTACTACAACCAAGATGGAATGGAAATCAAAGACGATAAGCGAATCATAGAAGTAGTACGAGACATTGCAGATTTTATCCCACTAGCCGACGGCAAAACACTTACCGCTTCGCAATTATTGACCCGTTTTTTATTCCCCCCATCTACCCAGTACAATTATGTATACAAACTGAGTGGAGGCGAAAAACGTCGCTTGTACCTACTCACGTTATTAATGAAAAATCCTAATTTCTTGATTTTAGATGAGCCTACCAACGATTTGGACATAAGTACATTAAGTATATTAGAAGATTTTTTACAAGATTTTCCAGGCTGTGTAATTATCGTTTCGCATGATAGGTATTTTATGGATAGAATCGTAGATCACTTGTTTATATTTGAAGGTAACGGCGTTATTACGGATAGAAATGGAAACTATTCTGACTATCGAGACGAACAAAAATTGCAAGCCAAAGCACTAAACACTAACAATAAAGTCAAAAAAAATAATACCGCAACTGTCATTACCCAAGCCCCTGTAATAGAATCTACTAGCAAAAAGAAAGTTTCCTATAAAGAACAAAAAGAATACGAACAATTACTGACAGAAATCGAAAATTTAGAGAAATTAAAAGTAGAGTTAGAAAAAAAATTGACTAGTAACCTCGAATACAACGATTTACAAAAACTTACCACCCAACTCAAAGATAATAGTACCAGCCTAGAAACCAAAACAATGCGATGGATAGAACTAGGAGAACTCATAGAATAATTTCTTTCAAAAGCTTTAAATAAAAATAAATAAATCACCGTTTTTTAACTATTTTTGCGATATTAAAATGTTTATAATTTATTTTTTATGACAAACATTCGTATAGGATTTGGATATGATGTACACCAACTATGGGAAGACTATGACCTATGGCTGGGAGGAATCAAAATACCCTTCGAGAAAGGATCTGTAGGGCACTCCGATGCAGATGTACTCACTCACGCTATCTGTGATGCACTGCTCGGCGCAGCTAATTTAAGAGATATTGGCTACCAGTTCCCAGATACTTCGCCAGAATACAAAGGCATCGACAGCAAAATATTACTAAAAAGAGTAATGGTTTTACTCCAAGAAAAAAACTACGCAGTAGTAAACATAGATTGTACTATCTGCCTCCAAGATCCCAAAATAAATCCTTATATCCCTATGATGCGTGGTACACTAGCACCCATACTAGGCGTTACCGCAGAAGAAGTATCCATCAAAGCTACTACTACCGAGAAGATGGGTTACATAGGACGCTCGGAAGGTATCGCAGCATTCGCTACTGTTTTATTAGTAAAGAAAAATAACGGCATTACAGATATGTCTTTGTAAATAAATAACAATGAGTACTAAAAGAACTATTAATCTTGCGTTAATGCTTACATTGACGACTATACTGCTTTTTTTTATCCTAATACTGTTTCAAGCAGTACAGATAGGCGTTACAGACGGCGAAAAATGGCGAGCTAAAGGAGATTCTTCCACCCTACAATACCGTACTGTACTACCTCTACGAGGCAATGTATACGCAGCGAATGGGGAAGTCATTGCCACGTCATTGCCTATTTTTGAAGTGCGATTCGATGCATTAGTAGAAAATATTAATAATTCTTTATTTAACCAAAAAGTAGACTCCATAGCCGCAGGATTATCCCAATTATTACCTTCCAAATCCAAAGCTACTTACAAAAAAGAACTCATATACGCCCGCAAACATAACGTAAGAGACTACCTAATAGCCAAAGAAGTAACATTTCCACAGCTAAAAAAAATAAAAAAACTTCCCATATTTAGGTTAGGACGTTTCAAAGGTGGACTAGTAGTAATACCATCGTACAAAAGACAAAAACCATTCGGCAGCCTAGCTCTACGTACTATCGGCGACGCTAGCGATGCACCCCCACGTAGGATAGGCATAGAAGGAAGTTTTAATAACTATCTTTCAGGAGATACTGGTAAAGTATTGTGCCAAAAAAT
Source organism: Bacteroidia bacterium (assembly GCA_043765495.1). Classification (GTDB taxonomy): domain Bacteria; phylum Bacteroidota; class Bacteroidia; order JAYUJA01; family JAYUJA01; genus JAYUJA01. The sequence goes on along the minus strand of JAYUJA010000200.1, from coordinate 9,380 downwards.
AGCTGGAAATGTATGGAAGCCTGTGACGGATTTTAATGAAATAGAAGCAAAAGATGGCTACGACATAGTTACTACCCTGGACGTAAAAATCCAAGATGTAGCAGAAATGGAACTAAAAAAACAATTAGAAATTAATAATGCAGAACATGGCTGCGTAATACTAATGGAAGTAGCTACTGGTGAGATTAAAGCCCTTGCTAATCTAGGAAAAGATAAAAATGGTAATTATGCAGAAATCTATAACTATGCCATAGCCGAAGCAGCAGAACCAGGTTCTACTTTCAAATTAGCATCTTTGATGGCAGCGATGGAAGATAATCTAATCAATGAAAATACCTACGTAGATACCAGAGCTGGAAACGTTACTATGTACGGAAAAACATACTCCGACGGACACCCAGGAGATTTTAATACCGTAAAAAAAGTATTTGCAAATTCTTCTAATGTAGGCGTAATAAAGCTAATAGCAAATGCGTATGCGAATAATCCTACTGCTTTTGTGAATAGAATAAAAAGTTTTGGACTAGGAGAAAAATCAAACGTACAAGTGAAAGGAGAAGGAAACCCACTTATCAAAACACCCAAGCACGCCGACTGGTCAAAAACAAGCTTATACAGCATGGCAATAGGCTACGACTGCTTGCTGACTCCGTTACAGCTACTTACTTTTTATAATGCAGTAGCCAATAGAGGCAAACTAATGCAGCCATTGTTAGTCACAGAAGTACGAAATGCCACCGATACCATTCAACGCTTCCGACCTACTACCCTAAAACAAAGTATTTGCTCCGAAAAAACCCTAAAACAAGCCTTCGATATGCTACAGGAAGTAGTAGTAAACGGGACTGCCAAAGAGCCATTAAAAGGAACTATCTACAGTGTAGGAGGAAAAACAGGTACAGCACGCATATCCAGAGGCAAACAAGGCTACGAAGAACATACATACAGAGGATCATTTGTTGGATTTTTTCCAGCCGATAAGCCCAAATATTCGTGCATTGTAGTCATCACCAACCCACGTGAGCAAGGCTACTATGGTGGCGAAGTAGCTGCACCTATTTTTAAGAGAGTAGCAGACTTGGTATATGCGTCTACACCTGATATGATGCCTCCAATCGTCGTATCTACACAGGAAGAAGAGCGTATCGCACCAGCTGCCATAGGCTATCAAAAAGAACTCAAAGCACTGTACAACTACATTAAAGTAAGTACCCCTACTATAAAACAAGAATGGGAATATGTACAGCCTAATAACCCTAGTAAAGCCCAAGTGCAAGGCATCAATTTCGGTGCGAACTATGTGATGCCTAACTTACAAGGAATGATGCTCAAAGATGTTATTTATTTATTACAAAAGAAAGGCATAGAAGCAACTATCACAGGAGCAGGTAAGGTAATACAGCAAAGCCCAGAACCAGGAGTAACCATACAGCCCGCTACCAAAGTAAGCGTATTATTAGGAAGAAAGTAATGCGTATGTTATATAGTATCTATCATCTCTTCTATACTAAAAACTCCTTTCCTGCCTACTAGCCATTCTGCAGCCTGCACAGCTCCATACGCAAATCCTTCTCTATTATTTGCTACGTGGGATAGACTAATAGTATCTATACCACTATTAAATGATAAAGTATGCGTTCCTGGTATATTTTCCGTCCGCTCCGAAGTAATGCATAATTTATCCGTACTATTGCCTAAATCCGTCCAGTCTTCAAATACAGAATTATGTTCTAAAATTTTGTTAGCTAGTGTAATAGCTGTACCACTAGGAGCATCTTTTTTTTGTGTATGATGCACTTCGTGGATAGTAGGTGTATAGCTAGTTTTATACTCCTCTAATAAGCTGGCTGCATACTTTGCTATTTTGAAGAAAAGATGTACGCCTATACTGAAATTAGTGGCATATAGTATACTTTGGTTCGTGCTTGTAGCTTGTTTTTTAATAGTTTCTAAATGCTCGTACCAGCCAGTTGTACCCACTACGATGGGTATATTTTGAGAAAAACAATACGCAATATGTTGCACCACAGTACTAGGAGTACTACACTCGATAGCAATATCTGTATTTTCTGTTGTAATAGTAGATAAGCTAGATTTATTCGCTGTACCAATACAAAAACTTATTACATGCCCTCTTTCTATCGCTATTTTTTCGATAGCCTTGCCCATTTTTCCGTATCCTATTAGTGCTATTCGCATCTTTGGCTATAGTTTTAAGTTTTTTAGACGTTGTTGTGCATATTCTAATGTAATGTGTATTTTTTTAGAATTAGAACAAGGAGCTTCGTACATTTTATCTACCATGATAGCCTCACATATCGAACGTAACCCACGTGCGCCTAGCTTGAAATCCAATGCTCTTTCTACTATCAAATCCAATACTTCCTCGTCTATTTCTAGTTTTACATTATCCATTTCCAACAATTTTTCATATTGCTTCATCAACGCATTTTTAGGCTGGGTGAGAATAGCTTTTAGGGTTTCTTTGTCCAGTGGGTTCAGATGCGTAAGGATAGGTAATCTACCAATCAATTCTGGTATTAGCCCGAAACTTTTTATATCTTGCTGCGATACGTATTGCAATAGATTATCCTTATCGATGCCTACTTCTTCTTCCGAAGTAGCTACGAATCCCATTATATTCGTATTGATACGTTTGGCAATATGCCTTTGTATGCCATCAAAAGCCCCTCCACATAAAAACAAAATATGCTGCGTATTTACTTGTATAAACTGCTGATCAGGGTGTTTTCTGCCTCCTTGTGGTGGTACATTTATCACCGCTCCTTCTAGTAGCTTTAACAAAGCCTGCTGCACTCCTTCGCCTGATACATCACGGGTGATAGAAGGATTGTCCGACTTACGAGCTATCTTATCTACTTCATCAATAAAAACAATGCCTTTTTGTGCTGCTTCTAGGTTATAGTCTGCTGCTTGTAGTAGTCTTGTGAGTATAGTTTCTACGTCTTCACCCACATACCCAGCTTCGGTGAGTACAGTAGCATCAGCGATACAGAAAGGTACATTCAATATTTTGGCGATAGTTTTGGCTAACAATGTTTTTCCTGTCCCAGTTTCTCCTACTATCAGTAAGTTGGATTTTTCAATCTCGATGCCGTCTTCTTCTTTTGGCTGGCTTATACGTTTGTAATGATTATATACCGCCACAGAAAGGATTTTTTTAGCTTCTTCTTGCCCTATTACGTATTCATCTAGGTGTTTTTTTAATTGATAAGGAGTCAATAAATTAGTAGCTGCTACTTTAGCTTTTGGACTTTTCTTTACTGGCTTTTGTATCGTGCCTAGGTGTTGGTTCACCATTTCCCAAGCTTGATTGATGCAAGAGTCGCATATGAAAGCGTTTTTAGTCCCTTTCAACACAAGATTAGCGGATTCTGGCGCAATTCCACAAAAACTACAATTCTCTAATTTAGTACTCATATTATAATATATCTATTGGATTATAAAAGCCACAAATCTATAAAAAAATGGAATATACAAAACACTACTATTTATATAATAATATCCACGCTACTATTTCTTATATCCCCTCTATTTTTTTAAGCATAAATAGATATACCATGGCTATTAAGTATGGAAACAATTAGAGGTATTTGTTTTTATATCAAAATTATAGCTATATTTGCCCTGTAATACTTTATTGGAGACCAGAAACCATTTCAAACGGGGCAACACCGAAAAGCCACAAGAGTAGGATTTTTTTAATATAAAATTTAGTACCCATGTCCTCTAAAATTCTTTCGTTAGCTTTCATGCTATCCACATCATTAACCGCTTTTTGTACTACTTGGACAATAAATAACGCTGGTACTACCTTTACACCAAATAATATTACCATTGCACAAGGCGATTCGGTAAGGTTCACTATCGCATCTTCGCATAATGTAAGAGAAGTAAACCAAACAACGTATACCGCAAATGGTACTGCTGCTTTGGCTGGTGGTTTTCAACTTGGCTTTGGTGGAGGTTTGCTTTTACCTGCTCAACTAGGAGTTGGTGCACACTATTTTGTATGTGTGCCGCATGCTTCTATGGGTATGAAAGGTACTATCAACGTAACAGGTACAGTAGGCATAGCAAATACGGAGTTTCTAGCTACCATCTCTATTTTCCCTAATCCTACTAGTAAAATACTGAACATTGAGTCTGTATCTAGTATAGTAGGTACTAACTATACTAGATCAACTAGGCAAAGAAGTACAAAATGGTACACTACAAGCCGATAAAACTTCTTTGGACATTAGCTACCTTGCAGCTGGTATGTACTACCTTCAAATAGGTAAAAGCAAAAAACAAGGATTCCGAATAATAAAAGAATAATTTCACTTCACTTTACTTTTTTATAAAATAAAAATAGGCTACCTACATTGCAGATAGCCTATTTTTTTTATGCGATACTTGCACCTTCCATTTGTAGTTTAGAAAGATGGTAATACAACCCTTCCGAATTTGCTATCAGTTCGTTATGCGTGCCTATTTCTTTAATAATCCCATTTCCTAATACTGCTATTTTATCCACATTACGAATAGTAGAAAGCCGATGCGCGATGATAAAGCTAGTACGATTTTTCATCAACGTATCCAAAGCATTCTGTACCAGACGTTCGGATTCCGAATCCAATGCAGAAGTAGCTTCATCTAAAATCAAAATAGCAGGGTTTTTTAGTAACGCTCTTGCTATGGCTATCCTTTGTCTTTGCCCACCTGATAGCGTAATACCACGCTCGCCTACTATCGTTTTATACCCTTCTGGCAAGGGTTGTATAAATTCGTGTGCATTTGCTTGTTTTGCTGCTGCTATTACCTCTTCTGTACTGGCAGCAGGGTTTCCGTAGAGTATATTATCTTCTATACTTCCACCAAACAAAAATACATCTTGTGGCACATAAGCAATCTGGCTACGTAGGTGTGTAAGATGGTACGATGAAATAGAAATCCCATCGATATAAATATTTCCTTGTTCGATAGGATAAAAATTCAATAACAGAGAAGCAATCGTACTTTTTCCCGCTCCACTACTCCCTACCAATGCAATACTTTGTCCAGCTTGCACTTCCAAGTTTATACCTTTTAGAATAGGAATATCTTTACGAGAAGGATAATTAAAATACACGTCTTTTATACTCACTTTGCCTACGAACCTATTGGGAATACTATATGGTGTATCTATATCTGTATGTACATTCTCGCTAGGCGTATCCAGTAAGTCGAATATACGCTCCGTAGCACCTATCGCCTTTTGGAACTGACTGTACAATTCTGGTAGCCCGCCAATACCAGCACCGATAAATACAGTATACAATAAAAAAGAACTAATATCTTCACCATTTAACTCTCCTTGTTGTTTTAGTTGTAAAGCGTACCAAGTTACAGCCACTATCGCCCCAAACATGCCGAATATGATGAAAGAAGCAAAAAAAGCACGGTAGGTATACGTTTTTAATGCCAACCTTCTAGCTTCGTACAAATTCGTAAAATAACGCTTGATTTCTAACACTTCATTCGTAAAAGATTTTACATTTACTATCCCTAAAAGCGATTCTTGTACTACTACATTGGATTGGGCTATCTGCTCTTGTACTTGTTTGGTATTTTTACGTACAAAACGCCCGAATACAATAGCTACCACCATAATCACAGGAATTACAGCCAGCATGAACAAAGCCAACTTTGCCGATATAATAAAAATCAAAATAGTACCGCCTACAATCAACATTATTTGTCGCAATAGTTCTGCGATAGTAGTAGTAAAAGTATCTTGAATAAGGGTTATATCCGAACTTAATCTACTCTCTAATTCTGCTACTCTGTTTTTTGTAAAAAATTCCATATCCAGCGATACTAATTTACTAAACAAATCTTTACGTAAGTGTAAAAATAAATATTCCGCCACTTGCCCGAATAAATAAATACGAAAAAAAGAAACAAATGCTTGTGCAAATAATAAAAGCAACAACAACCAACCTTGTTTTTGCAAATCTGCTGATACCCCTTTGTCTGCAGCAGATACTAAATATCCAATCATTTTAGGAAAAAGCAATGCTGTAATAGTTGTTAATAGTAAAAATATTAATCCAAGCCAAAACCTAGGAGCATAATCGCCCATGTAGCTAAATATACGAAGCGCCTTGTGCAAAGAATCTTTGGATATTTTTTTGGAAACTGGTATTTCGTTTTTTGCAGTACTCATATTGGGAAAGCTTGAAATAGATATAAAATGGTTGCAAAAGTAGTAAAAAACGACCAGTTATAAATTAAAAATATATCTTTGCCCTACGATACATTTTTAGTATGTATCGTTATTTGGTTTACTTATTCTTCTATTCCTCTATTTTTATGCGTGTTTTAGATACTATTCCTCACCCACATTGTAAGATTACTATTTTCTATATGAATGAAAAATACGTACTAAAATTCGAAATAGGACAGTACGAGCAAACCTACAAATTTGACGTAGAAGACGTAGGAAGTATAGAAGCTTTGAAACAAAAAGTTACCTCCGATTTTGTAGACGAAGTGATTGCTATCTTCTACACCATGCGTTCCTTAATTATTTCTTTTGAAAAATAAATTACTTCTCTATGCAGTTACATTCCTCTCGTTCGTCCATGCTGGAATTAATCCATTCCTACCAAAAACAAAAACTTACCATAGGCTTTGTACCTACTATGGGAGCATTGCATGAAGGGCATCTATCGTTAGTAAAAAAAGCAAAAACAGAAAACGATAAAGTAATAGTAAGCATCTTCGTGAACCCTACCCAGTTTAATAATCCCAATGACCTAGAAGTCTATCCCCAGCCCATCAAAGAGGATACTACATTGCTAGAAAGCGTAGCTACGGACGCACTATTTCACCCTACTGTGCAGGAAATGTATCCTACCAATTATACCAAACATACGAATATACATACCAACCTAGGCGGATTAGATAAAGTATTAGAAGAAAAATTTCGTCCAGGACACTTTCAAGGAGTAGTAGAGGTAGTTAGTATATTATTTGATATAATACAGCCTAATAAAGCTTATTTTGGCAAAAAAGATTTTCAACAACTCGCCATCATACAGCAATTAGCAAAAAACGAATACCCTGCCCTCCAAATCCTACCTTGCGAAACAACCAGAGCCAGTAATGGGCTAGCTTTAAGTTCCAGAAATCAACGCCTTACACCCGCACAAAGAGAAGACGCAGGCTGTATCTACCAAACATTAGTACGTTTAGAAAACCATGTACAAAAACGAGATAATCTAGCAGTAGAAAAAGAATTATCCAGAAGAAACCTAGAAAAAAACGGCTACGAAGTAGAATACATAGCAATAGTGGATAGCTTTTCTTTACAGGAAAAAGGACAATTAGAAATGAAATCAGGAGATTACATTACCATCGCCATCGCTGTATGGGTAGCAGGCGTACGATTGATTGATAATATACAGTTTAGAGTAAATGAACTTTTATAACATTTTTATTTCTATTAATAAAAATATATGACTTATAAACAACAGCTTACGTTGTTTCTTATCTATTAATGTAGAATATTATAGGTTCGTATCAATAAAATACATACCTTTGCGGTAATTAATTTTTTATTAACAAACTAACATTAGAGTTAAAATGCCAACGGGTACTGTAAAATTCTTCAATGAATTAAGAGGTTTCGGATTCATCGTAGATGAAGAAACAAAAAAAGAAATATTTGTTCACGTAACAGATTTAAATGGACAAAAAATCGCTGAAAATGATCAAGTAGACTTCGAAGTAACTGAAGGTCGCAAAGGTTTAAATGCAGTGAATGTAAAAAGAATATAATGAATACTAGTTCATAATGTTTTAATTACAAAAACCCCTACGCTTTCGAGTGTAGGGGTTTTTACTTTTATAATACTTGCTTTTCTAGCTATTGTAAACTTTGGCTTATTTTTACTAATTGCGTTATGGTTTTCCAATTTCGAGTAGTGCATTGCGTTTGTAATTTATTTTCCCAAAACGAATTTGTTAATTTCGTATTTCCATAACCATTGGGGCAATGTAGATAAACATACTTTAATTGTAGAAAAAAATTATCAGGCAAGAAGTTATCTATTACTATAGGAGGAAGGTCATTTACTTTTAAATCTGCTAATAAAGTAACATGCAAAAAGTCAATAGAAATAGAAGGGTTTCTTACAAAAGGATTATTAGCAAATAATTCTTCTAATTCTTCTATATCTATTATTATTATAGGAATAGTCCAACCAAGTACTTCCAGTAGTTTAGTACTAATTATGTCTTCTAAAATTTTGCTAGAAACTTCTGTACTCTGAAATACGACATTACCACTTTGTAAATAAGTATGTACATTCCATAAGCCAAGAGCAGTGTATATTTGTTTTAGTGTCTCCATTTTTACTATCCTATACCCTCCCACATTGATACTGCGTAATAAGCTTATATACGTTTTCATGATAAAAAATTAATTAATGATATACTTTATGCAAAAATATAAAAAAATACGTGCGTACAAGCTGTAAAGCAATATAAAAACAAACCCCCATACTTTTCAGTACAGGGGTTTGTTATTTTGTTAGAAATTTTCTCTATATTATTATTTTAATACCGTAAAAGGCTTGTAATAGTTTGTATTATCCGAAGCGGTGCAGTGAATATAGTATACGCCATTTGCTAGGTTTTCGATAGAAATTGGAGCATTTATATTTTTTGTAGTATAAATTATTTGTCCTAGATTATTCACGATGCTGATACTTTTCATGTTAGTATTATTACTAAATTCTACATTGATAGAAGTAGTAGCAGGATTCGGATACAGCTGGAATACTTTGCTTATTTCTTGAATACCTACTGTACTAGCTATACAATTCGATATACTAGAACAGCCATTCAAGGTAGTTATTACGGCATAATTTCCACCTACCGAAGGTACAAACATACTTCCTGTTTGCTGGCTTATTGGTGTATTGTTATTACTACAATCTACCCATTGGTACGTAGCCCCTGCGATAGTATTTGCTTGTAATCCATTGTTTGCCATTGTTATCGTATTATTTGTATTTACTACTTCTTGGTTCAATGCTACGGTAGAGTCACAGCCATAGCTAGTAGTGTATACCGTGGAGTAGTTACCATTCGTGGTTAGTAGTTGGTTATTAAAGCTATAGGTTTCACCTTGGCATATGGTACGGTTCAAGGCATTGTTTTGCGATATAGCATTTAGTTTACTCTACCCGATGATTTTTGTACTATGTTTATAATGAATTGTTTTAATTTCCATGATTGTTTCAAATTTTTGTATCCACTTATCTAATTCTGCAATTAGTATTGTTTCTTGTTTTCTAAATAGCTCTCTGATTATATCCATTCCCTTT
>JAYUJA010000199.1:0-1434 GCA_043765495.1 Bacteroidia bacterium | reverse complement strand
AAGGTAAAATTATTTTTTGGATTGCTACTAGTTTTTTATTATTATAAATACCTACTACATACATTCCTGACGGTATATCTTGTATATTTATTGTAGTATTTTCGTCTTTTATGGTATTGGTTTTCAGTATTTTGCCTTGTAAGTCTATTACTTGTATTTCTAGGTTTTGTAACGAAGTAGATAGTAGGATTTCTAGTTCTGAATGGTTATTAACACTGGCTTTGAAATCTAGGATACTAGCGTCTATTATACTGGCAGTAAGTTGCTGATAGCGGGTCGCAAATTCTTCGTAATACTCTTGGGCTATTCTAGGGTTATGGATAATAAGTGTGTTTTCATCAAACTCATTCGCTGCCGAAACAGTCCAGTTATGCGAACCTGTAATTACCTTTGCTGTACTTGCTTGAAAGGGATCTACGATAGCATATTTATGGTGAAAATAACCAGCTATTGTATTGTGTGCTAGGGTATTTACTCCTGCATTTACTAGGTTATTGTATTCATTTCCAAAATACAATACAGGATCTATATTTTCGGTAATCACTGCTACGGTTTTATTGGCATTTTTCAAGTCTATAATAGCGTTTCCTAATTCATTTTTGGTAATAGTAAAAACGCCTACGTAAGCGGCTTGCTGTGCAGTAGCTAATGCTTGTTGTATTTTAGAAGTAGTAGGCTGAATGGGCGAAAAATATACTTCTACTATACTATTATCTACGGTATGCATGGAAGTGGTAGTATTGGTTTTATTCGCACCAAACCTCCCTGCCCACATTTCGTTGAATTCTCCTAGATAGGCTTGTGCTATACTGTAACTTTTTACATATACTACATTGTTATAATCTTGTTGTATAGAATTTTCTTTCCAGTTCATAGATCCCGTGATTATAAAAGCTTTGGTAGGAAGATTAGCATCTATGACCGCAAATTTGTCGTGTACTTTGTTTGTAGTGAGTCCATCGTTTCTTTTTACAGTGGGAATATTTGCTTGTAAGCCATTTACATTACTACTTTGATTAGTGATATACCGAACTTGTACTCCTCTATTTGCAGCTGCGTTTATAGCATTCATAATAAGAGTACTCGTATTATCATAAATAGCTATTTCTAGGCTAGCAGTAGCTTGATTGATGTAGGCTGCGATAGTATCTTCTACATGAGGCGTATAATGAGCATCAGCAGTAGCACACAAGGTATTATCCACTGGTTGGTTAAAATAAGCTCGTATAGACTGTGCAGGTGCAGTTATGTACCAAAAGCAAGCAATTATTTTTAGATAAAATCGCATAGGGAAATAGTGGGTATTATTGTAGGTTATAAAGCAGAAAATTTGTCTTTGAATAAGTTCTCTAATGCTTGTAATTCGTTTCTGTAATGGATAGCACTACCAAAATCTTCTTGTTTTGCGGCTTGTTGCATTTTTTGTCGTACAAT
>JAYUJA010000198.1:0-1435 GCA_043765495.1 Bacteroidia bacterium | reverse complement strand
AACCAGTGCTTGTTACTTGGGAAGTGCTTGCTATTAAATAAGTAGTATAAAGATCAACTATTTGATTAGTAGTAATTTTCATGACAAAACTTTTTTTTGCAAAAATACTAAAAATGATTTACATTTGCAAAGCAACTATAAATTGTTCTTGCGTAACTTCAGTTAATTAGTAATTTCTTTTTTTGTAAATGTAGTGGCATAATATCCAGTAATTTAGCGATTGTTTTTTCTAGGGATAAATTAGAAGTACCACCAGCTGCATTCGCATGTCCACCACCGTTAAAATTATCTCGGGCTAGATCATTCACCGTATAATTGCCTACGGAGCGAAACGACATTTTAACATTTTCGGGGGTTTCGGACATGAATACTGAAAACTCTACCCCGGCGATACTTAATCCATAATTCACAATGCCTTCTAGGTCGCCTTCTTGGTAGTTAAATTGGTTTCTTTCTGCACGTTTTAGCGTAAAATAAGCTAATTTTAATTCTGGTACTACTACTAACTTTTGATTCAAGCAATAGCCTAATAATTGTAATTTATCCACACTATTATTACCAAATATACTATGCTGCACGATGGACGGTGCTACACCTATCGCTAATAATTGGCTAGCGATGGCGTGGGTTTTGGGCGTAGTAGAAGAATGTCGGAAAGAGCCTGTATCTGTTATTATCCCAGTGTAGATAGCCGTAGCAGAAGCCAGTGGCAAGCGTTGTATATCGCCTAGTGCTTCTACGAATTCATACACCAGCTCACACGTAGAACTTGCTTTGGTATACGAAAAAACGAGGTCACAAAAATCGAAAGGTTCCAAGTGGTGGTCTATCATTATTTTATACCCAGAAGAAGCTAGTAAGCTAGCAGTATTGTCGCCTACCCTATCGGGGTGATTAAAATCCAAACAAAAAATCAAATCCGCAGATTGTATAGTACTGCTAGCAAGTGGCTTATCAGCAGTAGTGATGACGATGTTTGTGCTACCTTCCAAGTATCCAAAATGTGCTGGATAATCGTTAGGAAGTACTACTGTCACTTTTTTATTTAATACAAGCAGATAGTTGTATAATGCTAATGAAGAGCCTATTGCATCGCCATCTGGATTCCTATGCGATAAAATGACGATGGCAGTACTATCTTGTATTTTTTGCTTTACGAGGGACATAGAAGATTCGAATATAGGATTCATGGAATAAATTATTATTTTCAATAAAAAAAACAAATGTATGTATTTTATGCTTGGTATTAAAATGTTTCGTTGTATAACTTGGAAAATAGTATATATTTGTGGAAGGTTGATAATGACGTTATTTTTACTCTACCCGATGATTTTTATACTATGTTTATAATCAATTGTTTTAATTTCCATGATTGTTTCAAATTTTTGTATCCATTTATCTAATTCTGCAATTAGTATTGTTTCTTGTTTTCTAA
>JAYUJA010000197.1:0-1448 GCA_043765495.1 Bacteroidia bacterium | reverse complement strand
TACTACAAGCCACCCAAGCCATCGAAGACCAGCAGCACGTGATAAGCCTCCAAAGCAAGGAGCTAGAAATCCAAGCCCCTAAAACCGAGTTTTTTGATAGAGTAATGCAAAGTAAAAGCGTGTACAATATCACACTCATAGCAAAAGAATTCGGCATGAGTGCCATAGAGCTAAACAATAAGCTCCAAGAAATGAAAGTACACTACAAGCAGCAAGGCGTGTACGTACTCACAGCCAAGTACCAAGACAAAGGCTATACCGCCACCAAAACCCACGTATTTAAAAACTCTATGGGCGACGAGCGTACCACCATACTTACCGTATGGACAGAAAAAGGGCGTAATTTCCTACATAGCCTATTTAATCCTAACTTGAATACCAATATTTCACTTTCTTAACCCCCCACCCCTTTACTATGAAAACTACCCTAGATAAAATACTCGAAACCCGTGAAAATGATTACCTATCCGAAGTAGCTTACTCACTGGAATGTATGCTAAAAATAGCCGTATTCAGCCCCGAGTTTCAACGCCTTCACGAAAATTCCAAAGACGACATGTACACACAATGTAGGTACTTGATAGATAGGATAAACAACGAAATAGCCATCCAAAACTGCCAAAACTAAACCCCACCTGCACTACTTATTTATTTAGGTAGTGCTTTTTTAAAAAAGAAAAAACCCTTTAAGTGCGCATCGTAGATAGGCATAAAGGGCATATTATTATTTTATCTTATAAAAACCTCCAAAAGTAAAAAGCGGAGCAGCTCCAAAAGAAAACTCCGAACTTATACCAAAACTATTACTTACTACATACCTAGCACCGTACATAAATTTAAATCCAATAGTGTTTTTATCCGTTTGTTTTTTATTCACTTCTTCTATGCTTGGGCCAGTAGCAAACCCCCAATAAGTATTTAATTTTTCATTTCTATAATAACTATTCCAAAGCACCCTTATTAAAATTCTTTTGTAAGTAGCATTATAAGGCCCTAAATAAATAGTAGGATTAGGATTTACTATAACCTTTTTAAAAGAAGAAGTATTAAATTCAAGCCCAATATTAAACCTTTTACCTATTCTTACATCGGACTTAATACTAATTCCAAAACCTGTAACATATTTAATATTACTATTATCTTTTGGAAAATGACTACGTATACCAAATGTTTTTACATCAAACGGCACTCCTACGCCTACATCTACCACCCATCTAGCCTGTGCTTGTAAATAGTGGCTACTAATAACCAATAAAAACAGTATTATTTTTTTCATAGTGAAATAATTTAAGTCTGCAAATATAGATATTATTTTATTTACATTTACAATCATTACTTACAAATTCCCTTTTTATCCTTACATAGTTATTGGTATAGTTATCTTTGACTTTTAAGGCAGTGTACACACTTACATAGCAAATACTACTACCTACTGGCATAGCAGTATT
>JAYUJA010000196.1:0-13449 GCA_043765495.1 Bacteroidia bacterium | reverse complement strand
CAATATTTAACGTAAAACATTCGGCTGCCACACTTGCTACATTTGCTACGCTTTCGCCTCGCCACGTACCTATTTCGAAATAATTACAATTCGGGATAGAACTTGCTAATCCTTTGAGTAAAGCCAAATCCGTAAGCAGTGATCCACCTTCTAGGCTAGTATAATAATCTAGTTGTAGGCTTGGTGGTACTAATGTCGTAAAATCCACTACTGGTAGTCCATTCGGTAGATTATGCTCGGAGGTTACTTTTTCTTTCCAATTATCGTTATCTAATAAAACTAGGTTTAGTAAGCTCGGTTTTTGTAGTATGTTAGTAAGTATTTTCCAAGCTTTTTGTAATTTATTCATATTATTTCAGTACACTAAATTTTATTACCTGATTGGTATTTGTTATTTTTGCAAGATATAGTCCATTTGCTAGTGTGTGTACGTCTATTTCTAGGGTATTACTGTCGGGGTGTATGGCATAGCTGCTTACTAGCTTACCTTGTATGTCTGTTATTTCTAGGGTTTGTTTTTGGGTGATGGAATAAGGGATACGGATAGTAGTGTTAGAAGGGTTTGGATACGGCTTTGCTAGTTTATTTATATCTTGAATAGAAGCGTTAGTATTGCCATTTGCGTATATTTTTATATCGTCTAGGTAGTATCCATCTCCTGTAATAGCATCGTTGCTTACAAACTGAAAATATACTTGAATAGGCTTTCCAACCCATTCCTGTAATGAAATATATTCTGTACTCCAGTCTTTTTCGCCTTGGTATACGTAGTGGGTATTATTTTCTACGCATACACTTTGCTCGGTATTATTTTGTATGTCTTTGATGATTACACTTAAATTATCATAACTACTATAATATTCTGGATATTGTATTTTTTCGGTTTGGTATTTTACATTAAAAACTAAAAATGCTTCGGTAGCGGTTTGAAGGTTAATAGTTGGAGAAATTAAAGTAGCAACAGAATTGTTATTATATTTTCCATTCGGGGATTCTGTGATAGAAAAAGGGGCAGAAGTCGAAGTATTAGCAGCAGTATTCCAGCCATTGTTTTCCCAGTTTACTAGTGTGCTTCCGTTTTCTTCGAATACTATTGGCAAAGGCTTGTAGATAGTACTAATAGTATCTTTCCATGTTTGGCTACCATTGGAATAAATGAGTGCATATACTACGTTTTCATTGGGCTGGGTAGCAGGGTTTAATTGTATAGAAATACTATCTTTTGTAGTTTGTAGATGGGTGAAAGTATAGTTGTATACACTAGGATTGGTTTGTATATTCGCGGATATTGGCACGAAAGAAATAGATACATCTCCTGCTAGAAACCCTATTTTAGTTAATTCAAATGGTTGGTTGAAAGTAAGATTTGATACGAATAGTGGGCGAGTTGGCAGGGTTACACTAGGGTAGTTTAATAAGGTAGTAGCTGCCATTAAGTTATGGTGTATTCGGGATTGGCACAGGGGTAATATATCAGCTTGTACTGGCCAAAATCCTTGTTCCCAACTTCCTGTTTCGGGTGTCATGGCTAGTATTTTCGGTTTGGACGTTTGTTCGCCGTACATCCAGTCATCGGAGTCGCCATTTACGTTATAGCCTATCACTTCTGTACCTGTACCGAAGGCGTAATGGTCTTCGCGGGTAAGTTCTTTGGCAATAGCTATGAATGTGCTACTATCTGGTGTAAAACTATCGTTGTAGCCCCAAGGGTAAATCAGTACATTGGAATAAGAATGGGCATTTAGAGCCAGTTTGAAGGTATGGTTATTACAAAATTCTCGCATAGCTTGGGTTTCTGGTTCTGAAAAAGGGCTTGGTCCTCTGTATGTATTATTGTTGGTACTTGGCGACGACCCTACATCGTTCAACCCCCATTCGTGTCCATAATTTCTATTCAAATCTACTCCAAAAGTACTATCTTGGTTATCTCTACGGTTTTTGCGCCACATACCGCCTCCTTGTGGATCAGTAGTTTCGTTATAGATGTATCCGTCAGGATTTAGGCAAGGCACAAAATACATTTCCATATTATCTACTAGGTATTTTACAGAAGGGTCGGTAGCATAGTTTTCTAATAAATACCACATATAATATACATTTTGAAACAACGACATTACTTCTCTAGCGTGGTGTACTCCTGTGTATAGTATTTGCGATTCGGCTGCTTCGTTTGTATTCGGATTGTCGGATATTTTTATCCCGTAGATAGTCCTACCTTCGTGGGTTACAATAGAGCTGATAGGGTATTTACTACTAATAAGGTTAGGGTAGGTAGCTTGCATTAAGTCCAATTGTTCCAAGTATTCGCTATAACGGTAGTATCCCATCATGGAGCCATACGCAAAATGAGAAATAGGATATTCTGGAATAGGTTCTAGGAAGCAACCTTGCCCATGGGTACGGTAGTTAGCTTCTGTTTCTAGTAATGCTTTTTTATTCCTATCTTGGTAGTATTTTACCATATCTTCTATTACTATTTCATACGGTATACGGGCATTTTTTAGTATACTTATTTCATAATCCGATACGTCGCCTTCCCAAAATTTGTTTGGCACTAGGTGTCCGTGGTCTGCTTCTATTCCTAGGCTAGCTATGTCTTGTATAGTAGTAGTGTTAGAAAATGTTACTTTTACTTTGTGGTATTTGGCAGTTTGTGCAAAAACAGAGCTGCTAATAAATAAGCACGTTAAGAATAATAAATGTTTCATATTTTGGGGTAATATATTGTATAGATTATTACAAAGGTAATGATTATTTGTTTTCTATTACATGAAAGCTAGGTAATTGTTTTGTTTTTAAGAAATTTTGCCCCACTCTCCTGTTTCGGATAGCATATCTTCTAACGTAGCTTTGAGTAGTGTGTTTTTTGGTAATAATAGGTGAGCATCTTCTTGTAGGATAGTAATAGCAAGGTTTCTACATTTTTCTACTAGGTCTGCATCACGGCTCAAATCGGCTATTCGTAGTCGTATAAGTCCGCTTTGTTGTGTACCTTGCAGGTCTCCCATTCCTCGTAATTTTAGGTCTGCATCGGCTATTTCAAAACCATCATTGGTAGAGGTCATCGTTTCTACTCGGAATTTTGCATCTGCGGATAGCTTATTCCCTGTCACTAGTACGCAATAGGATTGGTCTGCACCTCGTCCTACTCGCCCTCGTAATTGGTGTAATTGCGATAGTCCAAACCGTTCCGAACTTTCTATTACCATCACACTAGCATTGGGTACATTTATCCCTACTTCTATCACCGTAGTAGCTACCATTATCTGGGTTTCTTGTTTTACGAACCGTTGCATCTCAAATTCTTTTTGTACGCTATTCATTTTTCCATGTACGATACTTACTTGGTATTCAGGCATTGGGAATCTGTTGCATACTATATCGTAGCCTTCCATTAGGTTAGAATAATCCATCGTTTCTGATTCTTCTATCAATGGGTATACGATGTATATTTGTCTTCCTAGGGCTATTTGTTCTCGCATGAAGCCAAATACTTTTAATCGCGAATTTTCATACAAATGGCTTGTTTTGATTGGTTTCCTGCCTGGTGGTAGCTCGTCTAATATAGATAAGTCTAGGTCGCCATACAGGGTCATGGCTAGCGTGCGGGGTATTGGCGTAGCAGACATCACTAATACGTGTGGTGGTAAGGTGTTTTTTTGCCATAATTTACTCCTTTGTGCTACTCCGAACCTATGTTGCTCATCTATCACTGCTACGCCCAGATTTTGAAAAACTACCGTAGGTTCTAGTATGGCATGCGTACCAACTAGTAGGTGTATTTGTCCATTTTGTAATGCTTCGTGTAGTTTTTTTCGATACGCTTTTTTAGTAGAGCCTGTTAGTATATCTACGGTGATACCTGTGCCTTGTAATAATTCTTGTAAAGATTGAAAATGTTGTTCTGCCAAAATCTCTGTTGGAGCTATAATACACGCTTGGTAGCCATTGCCAATTCCTAATAACATGGCTAGTAAAGCTACTATCGTTTTACCGCTTCCTACATCTCCTTGTAGTAGCCTATTCATCTGCTTACCAGCTTTCATGTCTTGCCATATTTCTTTTACTACTCTTTTTTGTGCATTGGTAAGCGAGAAAGGAAGATTATTCTGAATAAAATCCGTAAAAACAGCACCTGTTTCTTTTAATAAAAACCCTTGGTTGATTTCTTTTCGGATAATATTTTGCGTTACTAGGCGTAGTTGTATTAGTAGCAATTCTTCTACTTTTAACCTTTGTTTGGCTTTTTCTAATAGTATAAAATTCGTAGGAAGATGAATGTTTTTTAAAGCTTGTATTCTCGATAGTAAGCCAAAATGTTGTATTACTTCGGGGGATAAGTTTTCGGCTAACTCCTCGTGTATCGTTGCAAATAAGTTTTCGAATGCCTTCATCCACGCTTTGTTATCCAATCCAATCTTTTTTAGGTATTCGGTAGATGGGTATACAGGTTCTAGTGGGGAGTGTATTTTATGTTTATTATATTCTTCTATTTCTGGGTGTCCGATGGAGTATTTGCCGTTAAATTCGTTTATTTTTCCATAAAAAATAAAAGCGTTGGTTTTTTTTAATACTTCTTGCAGCCATTTTATCCCCTGAAACCATACTGCTTCTATCTCTCCCGTCTCATCAAACAAAGTAGCTACTATCCGCTCACTAGACCCTGTACCTGCTAGGTGGTAGCTTCGTACTTTGGCTATTACTTGCACCATAGTAGCCTCGGTAGTAGCTATGGTATTTATTTTATGAAAAAGTGTTTTATCTACGTATCGAAAAGGATAATATTGTAACAAATCTTTATAGGTGTAGATACCTAGTTTTTTTTGAAGAGCTTCTACCCTTCTTGGGCCTAGCCCTTTTAAGAAATCAATAGGACGTTGTAAAACTGGAACGATAGACATAAAAATAGCAAATGGAATTACCTAAAACAGAAATTAAAAAGCAAAAATAACATTTTTAGAATTTAATCGTTACAAATTAGTACATTTGTGGCTTAAATTTAGCAATAATTCATGAAAAAAACAATTTTATCCTTTGGTATAGCACTAGCACTATGTTTTGGAAGTGTCCAAACAGCCAAAGCAGACGAAGGTATGTGGCTACCTTTTTTGGTAAATAAATACCATGCACAGATGAAACAAGCAGGTTTCAAATTAAGTGCCGAAGACGTGTATAGCATTAATAAAGCTTGCATGAAAGATGGAGTAATACAACTAGGCGGATTCTGTTCAGGAGAAGTTATTTCTAATGAAGGACTATTTTTGACCAATCACCACTGTGCGCACGACGCTATACAAGGGTTTAGCTCTGTGGAGCATGATTACCTAAAAGACGGTTTTTGGGCAAAAAATCGTAAAGAAGAAAAAAATGTACCAGGTTTGACAGCGTCGTTTTTAGTACGCGTAGAAGATGTAAGTGCAAAAGTGCAAGATGCTGTAAAAGGCTTATCGGAAGCAGATAGAAAAAAGAAAATAAAAGAATTATTACCTAAATTAGAAGCCGAAGCAACCAAAGAAACAGCGTATAAAGCAGGAGTAGAAAGCTTTTTTGGAGGAAATGAATACTACTTATTTGTATACGAAGTGTATGGCGATGTAAGACTAGTGTGCGCACCACCAGAGTCGGTTGGGAATTTTGGAAATGAAACCGATAACTGGATGTGGCCTCGTCATACAGGCGATTTTACTATGCTACGTATCTACACAGGAAAGGATAATAAAGCTACCGAATATGCAGATAGTAATGTGCCGTATAAACCCAAATACCATTTTCCAATAAGCCTTGATGGCGTGAAAGAAGGCGACTATGCAATGGTAATGGGCTACCCAGGAAGTACAGACCGTTACATGACTTCCCAAGGTGTAAAAGCACAAATGGAAGTAAAAGGTCCGAATACGGTAAAAATCAGAGATAGCAAACTAAAAACCATGAGAGCTTACATGGCAAAAAGCGACGCTATACGCATACAGTATTCTAGTAAAATGAATAATACTTCCAATTATTGGAAATATTTCATCGGACAAACAGAACAGTTGAAACACAATAAAGTAATAGGTAAAAAAGAAAAAATAGAAAAAGAATTCAACGATTGGGTAAGTTCTAAAAATAAAAACGAATACAAAGGCATAGTAGATAAAATAAACGCTACCGAAAATGCTAATAGAGATAACATGAAACTGGATACTTACTTCAATGAAGCTATATTCCAAGGTGCAGAAATTATCATGCAAGGCTATCAAAATATGTCTTTTGCAATGGGAGCTATGGCGTTGGATAAAAATTCAGAAGACTATAAAAAAGCAGTAGAAGAACACAAAGCAGGCATAAAAAAATATTTCAAAGATTATTATCTTCCCGTAGATAAAGAAATAATGACTAATATGCTCACAATGTATTCCGAAGAAATATCTAAATCACAGCAACCAGCTATCTTACAAAAAGCAATAAGCGAAGGAGATAAAGGAATAGCTAATTACGTAGATGCCCTATACACCAATAGTATATTCGCTTCCGAAGACAAAACAATAGCTTGGGTGGATAATATGAGCCAAGATGTATTAGAAAAAGACCCTGCTATCCTACTAGTGAACGAGTTCATCGTAATATACAGAGGTATGATGGGAGAAAACAGAAAAAATACCCAAGAAATAGAAGCTAGTAGTAGAGTGTTCATCAAAGGATTACGTGAGATGCAACCTACAAAATCTTTCTATCCTGATGCGAATTTTACGATGCGTTTGACGTATGGAAATGTAAAAAGCTATGTGCCGCGTGATGGTGCTTTTTATAAAGAAAATACTACCCTTAAAGGTGTAATGGAAAAAGAAGACCCAACGAATCCAGAATTTGTAGTAGCTCCAAAATTAAAACAACTGTACGATAATAAAGAATATGGCATCTACGCAGATAAAGGAAAAGAATTAAGCACTTGTTTCATTACTACCAACGATATTACTGGCGGAAATTCTGGTAGTGGCGTATTTAACGGAGATGGTAGACTAATAGGCTGCGCTTTTGATGGTAACTGGGAAAGTATGAGTGGCGATATTTTTTATGAAAAAGAAATACAAAGAACCATTTGTGCCGATATCCGTTACGTATTATTCGTAGTAGACAAGCTAGGTGGCTGTGGGCATCTACTAAAAGAAATGACATTGTACAAAGGAGGTAAAAAAATAACTAACTAAAAACTATCCAAGCTGTCTTTCATTCCAAAGACAGCTTTTTTATGCCACAAAAACAAGTAAATACCATTTTAAATAAACAAAAAAATATAATCACGACAGCTTTCTAAAATATTAATATCTTTGTAGCTTATTTCCTACAAAAAACATTTTAATATACTATTTTTCAATATGAGTGCTAAAACTTCCACCATAGAAATTACTATCTCCCTAGACGAAAACCATGTACCTGAAAGTATCCAATGGAGCGCTTCCGATATGCCTACTGCCGCTAAAATGTCTAACGCCATGCTACTATCTATGTGGGATACTGCCGAGAAAAATACCATGTTCTTGCCATTATGGACGAAAGATATGCTAGTAGACGACATGAAACAATTCTATTTTCAACAATTAATGATGATGACAGAAAGTTTTGAAAAAGCTACCAACGACGCTACAATGGGCGCTACCATGCGAGATTTTGCTAATTATTTTGGAGAAAAAATGGGTATACTAACTCCTAATACCACTCCTACAAATGGCGGAGAATAAAATAAATACCGAAGCGATAGATACCATTTTAACGAACTATATCACCCAAAAAGGACTACGTAAAACCCAAGAACGTTTTTTTATTTTACATGAAATATACCAGCACGATGGGCATTTTGAAGTAGAAGAATTATACGTTAAAATGAAAAATCAAAATTATAGTATCAGTAGAGCTACCTTGTACAATACCATTGATTTACTGCTAGAATGTAAATTGGTAAGCAAACACCAGTTTGGCAAAAACCATGCTGTATACGAGAGGTCGCATAAATATAAGCAACACGACCACCTTATTTGCTTGGATTGCCAGCATGTGTTAGAATTTTGTGACCCACGCATACAATCCATCAAAAATACCATGTCCGATATACTGAATTTTACAATCACAAACCACTCCTTGCATTTATACGGAAACTGCCAAGCACTAGCCGAAAAAGGAGAATGTATCCACCATACTACTAAACAATAATGAACTACACCACACAAAGTTATAGTACCGATAGGCTAGTAGTACAATACCTAACAAAAGAACATGCTGCTGCCCTATTCAGTGTATTACAAGACCCTAAAATATACGACTATATCCCTACTATACCGCCAGCTACGCTAGAAATATTGACCCAAAGATACACTTCCCTAGAAAGTGGAATATCGCCAGATGGACAAGAACAATGGCTGAACTGGGCGGTTAAAATAAAAGACACTTCTGAATACGTCGGAAGGCTAGAAGCAACAGTATACAACAACCATACTGCGGATATAGCTTACGAATTATCCTCGAATTATTGGGGAATGGGCTATGCCGTAGAAGCTTGTACCAAAATGATAGAAATACTAAAGCAAAACCATGGCGTAACACAACTACACGCAAGTATCGATACCTTGAATGCTAAATCCATACAATTAGTAGAAAAATTAGGATTTCGGCAGGTAGAAAAAATAGAAAATGCGGACTACTTTCATGGCAGACAAAGCGATGAATATGTATTTCATTTAGATATATAAAAATACTTATTTCTTTTTAACTTTTTATTAAAAATCGATGATTAACTTATTCGGTAAATCTCGAATACTCAATTTATTTTTATTTCCGCTTATTGTACTAGTAATATGGTGTAGTAAGCTGTACCACCCTATGGAAGTGGATACAGACAATGCTTTTCCGCTGTATTATGAGTTACTAAAAATCATCTCTTTCAATACGTATGGTATGCTACTGCTGGCAATGAGTTTAGTATTAGTGCAAAGCTATCTATTCAACAATATAGTATACAGGTACGATTTGTTGCCCGAATCCAACGATTATACAGGAGTAATATATTTATTACTAATGAGTTGCTTCCCAGACCAGCTATCTATTCACCCTGTTCTACTAGCGAATTTTTTTCTTTTAATAGCCATAAAACGTTTTTTTCAGGTAGTAGATGATGGGATATTTAAAAACATAAAAATATACGATATTGGTCTTATGATTGGTATAGCTTCCTTGTTTTATTATCCGATGCTGTTCACATTACCTGCCTTCGTCATCAGCCTTATTAGTTGGCATAAATACCATTGGAGGTACTGGGTAGTGCTTACAATGGGCGTACTGACTCCTATTCTATTATGGGTGATTTATTTGTTTTTTCAAGATACATTATCCATTTCTACTTTCATAACTACTAGTGTAGCGCCTTTCCTAAAATATCAAATCATCAAATTACCTTCTTTTACAGATAAGGCATTCATACTATGGCTAGGACTAATATTATTAGCTTCGTTGGTGCAATTTTTTATTACTAGAAATTCTTTTCTCAAAGCTAAAACACGATTAGCATTGACATTTTTTCTATTATTATTATTATTGATGGGAATAGGGTATTCTTTTGCAGAAAAAAACTCATTAGTAGGTTTTTCTTTTTTAGCGATTCCTATTACGTTGATGGTAGCCAATTTCTTAACTACCATTGATAGGCCTTTTGTAATAGAACTAGTAGGGCTAGGGATTTTTATATTTATTCTAATAAATCAATATTCTACCATTTGAAAAAAGCATAGAAATTTAATTCCATAGTATCCGCTAGTTCCAAATAATCATTCTCCTTGGAACGCATCTTACTAGCATCTGCCCTTTTTTTATCTTTATAGCCGCACAAGTGTAACAATCCGTGTACCATTACTCTTTTTAGTTCACGTTCAAAAGTAACGTTGTACTTACCAGCATTTTCACTTACCCTTTCCACGGATATAAAAATATCGCCATGCAGCGTGTTGCCTTCTACGCCATCGAAGGTGATAATATCGGTATAGGTATCGTGCTGTAAATAAGTTTGGTTGATGTTCAGTAGGTAATTGTCTTCACAAAATATATACTGTATATTGCCTATTTTTTTATTCTCGGTAATGGCTACTGTTTTTAACCAATTTTTATATCTTCTTTTTTCTTTTAATTGAAATCGGAGTGTACTATCTTCTATTTCTTTGAGAAACTGAATCGCCATGAGGAAAGTAAATATTTTAAGATGTTTTTTTGTTATTTCCTTTCTTTACACTTACTAGTCGTACGTCCATCACAAGCGGGCTGCAAGGCGGGATAACGTTGCCGTTGGAAAGTTGTTTTTTGTTCGACCCGTAGGTATACATAGAAGGTGCTATTACTTTACGTATTTCATTGGTTTTCATACGTATCACTAGTTCATTCAGTACGGGTAATACAGTTGGATCGCCTACTGCGAATTTCATGAAAGCATTAAAATCTGCCGTATTGTATACTAATACTCCGTTACTACCCAACGTAATGGTATAGGCTACTTCTACGGTGTCGCCCAATTGTGGAGTCGTACCATTGGATTCTTTTTTCTCTATTTGGTAGATGCCTAATGAGTCTATTAATTGGTATTTAGAAGCACAATCTAACAATACTTCTGTTTCTACTTGTTGTGCTTTGGAGATGATTTCTTCTCGTAGGTTTTTTCCCGATTCTATTCTTTTTAATTTTGCAGCTATTTGTATTTTAGAATTAGAAGTAAGCCAATTCGGCAAAACAGCCCCATTCCTATCTGGTTTAGATAAAAAGAAAGTATCTGCATTAATTAAAAAATGAGCGCTATCGCCTATTTGCATCATTCGGAAGCCTTCTACTACATCTCCTTTATAATCAGGTAGTGTGAATACAGGTATGGTCGCCTCGGACTGTGCGAATACGGAATCTTTGTCGGTACTATACGTAAGGTTGAATATCCATACATCTTCGTTGGTGTAAGGGCATTGTTTTAGCGGTGTACCTTCGATGAATTTGTACAGCAGTCCATTGGGGTTTTTATCAAAACCGTCTGCCATGTTTTTTTTGCAACTAACTGCTAGTACTGTACATGCAAGTAATGCCATGCCTGTAATCCAATAATTACGCATCGGGTAATAATTTTTTTAGAATTTCCATGATTCTTTTATTGTCTGCTTTTCCTGCCAATTGTTTGGAAGCTATTCCCATTACTTTGCCAGCATCTTTACTACTAGTTATCTGTGAAGCTGCTATAATAGGTTGTAGGGCTGCTATTAGTTCTTCTTCGGATAGTTGAGCTGGTAGGTAGTTGCTTATCACTTGGGATTGGAATAATTCGGCGTCTGCTAGGTCAGCACGGTTTTGGGTAGTATATATTTCGGCTGCTTCGGTGCGTTGTTTTATCAATCGTTGTAGTAGTTTTGTTTCGGCTTCTTGGGTAAGTTCACCTGTAGCTCCTTTTTCTGTTTGTGCTACTAGTATAGCAGCTTTTACAGCTCGTAGGGCTTCTAGTTTATCTTTTTCACGTGCTAGCATGGCGGTTTTTATAGCTGCATTGATGGTGTCTACTAATGGCATAAATAAGGTAGGTTTTTTATGTGAAATTTACAAAGTGCAAATATATATAAAATAGAAGAGGGTTTTTGTTAAAAAAAAACGAAATTCACTATTTTTGTTTTATTTCCTTATCTTTGTACTATATTATAATAGAAAATATACTATAATCAACTTAAATATTGCTTAAAACTACTAAACATCCATGCAATTATAGATAGATATATTTAAGGTTTATGCTTTTCGTAAAATTAAATTTGCAAACCTAACTCTGATGGAAGTATATTCATAGTTACCCAATTTCTCTATAAATATTAAACCTATTTACCTATAATACAAAATAATCCTTATCGCATTGTTGGAATTCTTGCTGGAGCAACGGCAAGAGAACAAGAACGACAAGTTAGACGTTTGAAACAATTTATTGAAGCAGAGCAGGAACCAGAAGACGACTTTAGTTTCCCAGTAATTGGAGAACTTGTTAGAACAGTTGATGGTGTAATTGAGTCTGCATCAAAACTAAATTTGGATAGCGACAAAATGAACGCTTCTTTGTTTTGGTTTTACAACGGGAATCAAATTACCGATGAAGCAGCTTTTGAGGCACTAAAAAATAATGATTTAGATAAAGCTATAAGCATTTGGATAAAACTCACTTCTACACTAGAAATTACTCAAAAAAATGCTTCTGCATTTCATAATCTTGCAACTCTTTATCTGAATCAAAGTACCAATAATGACATGTTAGAGCAAGGTCTTTCCCTAAAATTGAAATTCCTTGAAAGTGAATTTGTGAGAGATCTCAAAAATTTAGCAACAGATGAAACATACAAAATAACAAAAATAGAATTACAATTTCTTTTTCTTCATCAAATACACATAGAACTTGAAAAAAATACTATAATATCGGCTAATAAATTCCTTGATATTTTAAGTAAACAACAATTTTCTGGTAAAGAAAATTTTTTTAAATCTTTTATTCAAAAACCTATTCAAGAAATTGAAAAGCAAATTCAAGAAGCAAAAATAAAGCGAAAAAATATTAAAGAAAATGCTCTAAAAATTGGACAAGAACTCTATGAGCAAACCTCCGAAAACTTGAACCAGCTTAAATCTATTTTGGGAGTAGCAAACTTTCAATATTCTTTGATAGTGGATAACGTTGTGAAAGAAATCTTACAATGCATTATTAATTTTGTTAATCACTGTCAAGAAAACGAAAGCGATTATTTTGAACCAGCTTATGGATTGATAAAACTAACCGAACAAATGGCAGTTAGTAAATCTACAAAAGACGAAGTAAAGGATAACCTAAATACGCTAGAAAAAATGAAAGAAACGAGTCTTTGTTGGTATTGTAAAAAAAATGTTGCTAACAATAAATTTGTTCATTCATTCTTAATTTACAAAGAAACTAATAGGACATATTTCCCAACAAAAAGGGTAGAATTCAAGCATACAACAATTTCTGTCCCCCGTTGCAAAAACTGTAATGAAATTCATTCTCAAGGAGATCTTCAATTATTACGATTAATGTTTGTTCCATATGTTATTTCATTCATAATACATATAACTATCACCTGGAGTGATTGGAGTCATTTAATAGGTTGTATTTTGGGTTTTATTGTTTTCGGTTGGATACCAACAGCAATAATCTACTTTATAGTTTCTAGGTTGATGTCTTTAATTAATGCACGTAAACACAATATTTTAAGAAAACATGATATAAATGATTTCCCAGTTGTTAAAAGATTATCAAATGATGGTTGGACAACAACTGAACCGAGTGCATAATTAAATTATTACTACACTATTTTTGTACTCTACCCGATAAAAAATATTTCTAAAAAAAGAAAAGCTAACCGAACAGTGTGCAACGGTTTTAAAAACCACATTTAAAGCAATATCAGCAAG
>JAYUJA010000195.1:0-4094 GCA_043765495.1 Bacteroidia bacterium | reverse complement strand
CAGTAATGTACCCTTGCGACCCAGTAATGCTACCAATAGGAGAATTTTATTTCCAAAACAATAGTACCCCCGCAGCAGGAGCTACCTATACTTGGAATTTTGGAGACGGCACTACCAGCAACGAAGCAAACCCAGTACACAATTATACGAATACAGGAGTATACAACGTATGCCTAGTAGTACAAATAGGTAACCAAACTTGTGAAATATGCCATACTGTAACCGTACAACTACCACAACAAGATACCTGCAACGCAGCATTTGAAATACTACCTTACATTCCTTGCCCACCTGTAATATTCGACCCCAATGACCCAATAATGCACCCTTGCGACCCAGCAATGCTACCAATAGGAGAATTTTATTTCCAAAACAATAGTGCACCTGCAGCAGGAGCTACCTATAATTGGGATTTTGGAGATGGTACTACCAGCAACGAAGCAAACCCAGTACACCATTATTATAATTCAGGCATCTATACCGTATGTTTGACTGTATACACTGGTAACCAATCATGTTTAACATGTCATACCGTAACTATACCCGAACAAATGGGTTGTAATGCAGCATTTGAATGGGCAATACTAGATCCTTGTATTAATTTCCCTGCAGGAATGAGCTGTACTTTACCAGTAAATTTATGGCATATCCAGTTTCATAATAATAGTAGCCCACAAGTATTTAATACACAATATACATGGGATTTTGGAGATGGAAGTATTCTTAACGACCCTCAACCAAACCATTTATACAATGCGCCAGGCTTATACGAAGTATGTTTTACGGTAGTACACGAGCAGTGCACCAGCAAAGTATGCCACATGGTACAAGTAGGCGAAGTAGTAACGTGTGATAGTATTGTTTTCATGAAAAACATGATACAAAACAACCCACACTATTGGCACTTTCAAGCAACGAATCCTAATCATGTGTATACATGGAGCGTAGATAATGTAACCGTAGGACTAGGGCACGACATCAACCGCCAAATAGGTAACGGCACCCATGTGATATGTGCGTATGCTAGTAATGATTTTGATATGTTTTGCAACCCAGAATATTGTGTCACTATTACGAATGATAGCCTTGTAGCTGGAATGTCTAGTGTAAATACTACTGGCGAGATTAATCTATACCCTAACCCATCTAATAATGGTATCTATATAGACTATACGAATGTAGGAGCGCCTTCTATGTACAAAATAGATATACTCAATAGTATAGGGCAAGTAGTAAGTTCTAAAAACATACAATTAGCAAATGGTAAAAACACTATCTATATGCAAAACAGTGAATTAGCAGTAGGAGTATATTCGGTACACATACTTACAAATAATACACTAGTAGGCAATAAAATGTTTATAAAATCAGAATAATATTTTAAGTATAAATAAAATATAAATAACCTCAAGGAGTCCATTAGTTGGCTCCTTTTTTTTGTTTTAGGATAAAATTATACTAAAATGGTACAGCGTATGTATTAGTATTTATCTTTGTGTGTATTATTCGAATTATTTATTTCAAAAATAGATTAAACATTCTAATGAAAAAACTGCATTTATTTATTTTGTTTGTTATAAGCAATACTTTACAAGCACAATACACGGATTGTGATACGATACGCGGAACATTACAGCCTAACCGTAGCAGCTATGATGTAAAAAAATACGTGCTAGATATCGCTATTTTGCCAGATAAAAAATACTTACAAGGCAGCAATAGCATTACTTTCGAGGTAGTAGGCTCTAATTTTAATGCCATGCAAATAGATCTTTTTAGCAATTTACACCTTGATTCTATTATCTATAAAAAACAAAAATTAAACTATACAAGACACTGCAATGCTGCATTTATTACATTTCCTACGGTACTGCGATATGGTACAGTAGATAAAATACAAGTATACTACCATGGCAATCCTACTACTGCCAAAAATCCGCCTTGGGACGGTGGATTTACGTGGGGCAAGGATAGCAATGGAAAACCTTGGATAAATGTAACATGCGAAGAAATGGGCGCTAGTAGCTGGTATCCTTGCAAAGATCACCTATCAGACGAGGCAGATACCGTAATAATGAAGTATACGGTACCCACAGGGTTAGTAGCCGTAGGCAATGGTAATCTAGTAAGTACACAGCAGCAAAACCAGCAAACTACCTATACCTATACTACTACCTATCCTATTAATAATTACAATACTACGCTATACATCGGCGATTATGTACCTATTATAGATACTTTTCAGGGTATAGAAAGTTTGTTTAATCTACACTACTACGTACTACGTGCGAATGTAGAAAAAGCAAAAATCCATTTCCAGCAAGTAAAACCGATGTTGAAAGCCTATGAAAAATATTTTGGTGCTTACCCCTTTCCCAAAGATGGCTACGGACTAGTAGAATCCACTGCGGCTGGCATGGAACACCAAAGTGCTATATCGTATGGAAATAATTACCAAAAAGGCTATTTTGGAGACGATTATTCAGGTATAGGATTATCGTTCGATTTCATACTATGCCACGAAACTGGACACGAATGGTGGGGAAATAGTGTAAGCATGCAAGATATAGCAGATATGTGGATACACGAAGGATTTTGTACCTATGCCGAAAAATGCTATGTAGAAGAAGTGTACGGCAAAGAAAAAGCAATACAATACATGAACCATAAAAAAACACTCGTTCACAACAAAGAAAATATAATCGGCGACTATGGTGTAAACGATAAAGGAGCTTCGTTGGATATGTATACCAAGGGCGCTTTGTGCATCTGGACGATAGAGAATAAAATAAATAATACTACCAAATGGAAACAATTTCTGAAAGATATATACGCGAATTTTAAGTATAAAAACACTACTACAAAAGAAATTATTACTTACTTTAATTATTACTTTCACGAAGATTTTTCACCTATTTTTGAAGCTTATTTGAATCACCCACAACCGCCTTGTTTAGAATATAGAAAAAAAGGCAAAAACATAGAAATGCGCTGGAATACTCCCGTAAAAAACTTTAAAATGCCTATTGTGTACACGCACCCTAAAGGAGAAATAATGCGTAAAGACATCACCACTGATTTTCAGGTTATTACTAAAAGAGATGCTCTAAAAGACATAAAACAAATAAATACACGCTTATCTTACTTTTTAATACAAGAAACCCCTTATTAAAATTCCTATGAAAAAAATACTGTTAATACCCTACAGCTTTTACATGATACTATTATTTATCATCACACTAGCAATCACGACTATAGCTTATCTATTTATACTTTTATTAGTACACGATGATAGGAAAAGAGCCACCGCATTGTATTCCGTAAATACGATATGGTTTCGTACATGGGGAATGCTGGGAGGTATTTTATTTAAGCTAGAAAAGGAAGAAAATATTATCCGTGATGAGCCTACTATCATCATCTGCAACCATTGTAATATGTTGGACATTGCTGCTAGCTCTCTGGCAGTACAAACGTATACCAAACCGTTGATAAAAAAAGAATTACTAAAAGTACCGTTATTAGGCTATCTATTCAAAGTAACCTCCATAGCCGTAGATAGAAAAAGTGACGAAAGTAGAAAGAAAAGCCTTGAAACGATGAAATCTTATTTGGCACAAGGGTGTGGCATTTTTATATTTCCAGAAGGAACAAGAAATAGAACCACTGAGCCACTAAAAGATTTCTACGACGGGGCATTCAAGATAGCCATTGCAGCACAAGTTCCTATCCAGCCCATGGTATTGCTAAACATTCGGCACCTACAACCTGTGGATTCTGCTTGGCTACAACCTGGTACTGTGACTATCGAATACTTGCCTGCTATACCTACCAAAGGACTTACAGCAAAAGACGTTGTAGCATTAAAACAAAAATGCTACAACGCTATCCAAGCCACTTTATTAGCGAAAGATATTACTTTTAAGAAAGTATAAACATAAAATGCACACTATTATTTTTTAGAAAAAATCAAGGAAATAAATCAAATATGCGAGTTTGGAATATGCAGTACAAATAGGAATAATAGGTTTACTAGCTGGTATTTTTGTACCTTTGTACGCTTTTTATAAACGAAAAATACTACACCATAGTAT
>JAYUJA010000194.1:0-13563 GCA_043765495.1 Bacteroidia bacterium | reverse complement strand
ACCGTACACTCTTTCCCTACACGACGCTCTTCCGATCTATTGGTTACTAGTTCATTTACATTCGTAGCATTGGGGTGGTCTTCGGTTTGTAATTCTACGATGAATTCTATTAATAATTTTTTTAACTGTATATTGATTACGTGCTCGGGTTGGTTGTTGATTAGTATTAGCTCTTCGGATATTTTAGCTATAAAAACCGCTGCTAGCTTATTGTATTCTATTCCGCCAGTTTTTTCGGCTGCCCATATCGTCAATCCTTTCCAAAAACCCGATGATTCGTATTTATCTGCTACTTTTTCTATGATTCTATTGATGTATACTTGAAATTCTGGTTCGTTTATTTTCGTATGTACTACGCTTAATAATTGATTTTGAATAGGCTTGTAAGCTTGGTTTTCGATAGCCTTGGACAGTGGACCCGCTATTTCCAACGCCCAATTGGTTTTTTGCATATTATTGTGCATCACTTTGGATAAGTCATCGGCTATACTGCTGATATCCGCTGTTTGTATTTGTTTTAGTATCAAAGAAACAAGCGTTTCCTTCGCCAAATCAAAATTTTCAGGATATAATAAGTACTTGCTAATATGCGAACTAAAAGAAATATTTTGTATCCATTCTGTAATAGAATCCGCCGAAAGCCACTGATTTTGAAGCAAATCTATGATACCATTTTTTAAATTAGCCCTTTGTTTTACTAGTATATCGGTATGCTTACTGAGTACTGGTATAGGTATGTAATGAAACAAAGCACTTACCGCAAACCAATCCGCCAACCCGCCAATAGTACCCGCTTCTAGCCCTTTACATACGATACAAAACCATGGTGGGGCTGTACCATTATGAAATATAACTTCGCTAGACAGCCATAAAGTTGCAAAAGCAATCAAAGAAATATTACCCAATCGTTTAGCTTGCATATACTATAATTTAATAATTAATTTAAAATTAAGTCTATTTTATTCATAAAGTATGAAAAGAAGTGCAAATGTAATTAAAAAGATTTAAAACGTGATAGTACTGCTGTAATACCTAATAAAATGTCGTACTTGATTTATTAGCATACCATAGAATTAAATAAAAAAGACTACTTTTGTAGTTTATTTACTTTTATACTATTACAAAAAATTACCCCGATTGTTATGTCTGAATTAGCTAAAACATATTCCCCCAAAGAAGTAGAAAATAAATGGTATGCAGAATGGATAACACATCGCTGCTTCGAATCTACTCCCGATACCAGAGAAGCCTATACTATCGTTATCCCACCGCCAAATGTAACTGGGATACTACACATGGGGCACATGCTCAATAATACGATACAAGATGTACTAATAAGAAGAGCGCGTATGCAAGGCAAAAACGCGTGTTGGGTACCAGGTACGGATCACGCTTCTATCGCTACCGAAGCCAAAGTAGTAGAAAAATTACGCCTAGAAGGAATAGACAAAAAAAATATAACCAGAGAAGAATTTTTAGTACACGCTTGGGATTGGACACACAAATACGGCGGAACTATATTACAGCAATTACGTCAAATAGGCGCTTCCTGTGATTGGAATAGGACTAAATTCACGATGGACGATGATATGTCGGAAGCCGTGATTAGTGTATTCATCGATTTGTATAAAAAAGGCTATATCTACCGTGGTGTAAGAATGATAAATTGGGATCCACAAGCACTTACTACTCTCTCCGACGAAGAAGTACACTACAAAGAAGTACAATCCAATCTGTATTATGTAAAATATAAAATAGTAGGCACGGAAGAGTACATTACTGTAGCTACTACTCGTCCTGAAACCATCATGGCGGATACTGGTATAGGTGTAAACCCTGATGACGAACGCTACCAACACCTAGTAGGCAAAAAAGCATTTGTACCATTGATAAATAGAGAAATCCCTATCCTAGCCGATACCTACATCGATAAAGCATTCGGTACAGGCGTATTAAAGATTACACCAGCCCACGACATCAACGATTATAACCTTGCACTCACCCATAAGCTACCTGTAATAGATATATTCAACGATAATGGAACACTGAACCAAAAAGCAGAAATACTAGTTGGAGTAGATAGGTTTGAAGCCAGAAAAAGAATCGCAAAATTACTAGCCGAAGATGGCTTACTAGAAAAAATAGAACAAATTACCAATAAAAACGGCTTTTCGGAAAGAACCAACGCCGTAGTGGAGCCACGTCTTTCTGCACAATGGTTTTGCTCCATGCAAGAATTAGCAAAACCTGCTCTCGAAAATGTAATGAACGATACCATAGAATTCTATCCATCTAAATTCAAAAATACCTACAAGCATTGGATGGAGAATATCAAAGATTGGTGTGTATCCAGACAACTGTGGTGGGGGCATAGAATACCTGCTTGGTACGATAGCCAAAGAAATGTAGTAGTAGCCAAAACATTAGAAGAAGCCTACCTAACATTACAAAAAGAAAACCCTACCGTAACACTAGAAGAAATAATACAAGACCCCGATTGCCTAGATACTTGGTTCTCGTCTTGGCTATGGCCATTGGCAGTATTCGACGGTATCCGAAACCCCGATAATCCCGAAATTAATTACTACTATCCTACTTCTACTCTCGTTACAGCCCCAGAAATACTATTCTTGTGGGTAGCTCGTATGGCAATAGCTGGCTATGAATACCGTCAGGATTATCCTTTCAAAAAAGTGTATTATACTGGTATCGTTAGGGATAAACAAGGACGCAAAATGTCCAAATCACTCGGCAATTCTCCCGATCCATTAGAATTAATAGAACAATATGGCGCAGATGCAGTACGAGTAGGAATGCTACTATGTTCGCCAGCTGGAAATGATTTGCTTTTTGATATAAAATACATCGAACAAGGCGCTACTTTCTGTAATAAACTATGGAATGCCTACCGACTAATACAAAGCTGGGAAGTAGATACTACGCTAGAAACACCCACTGCCAACCTACAAGCTATTGTATGGCTAGAAAATACACTACAAGCACAAACCAATGAACTAAACGATTTGTTAGAAAAACTACGTGTATCCGATGCCTTGATGCTAGTATACAAGCTTACTTGGGACAGCTTCTGTGCTTGGTATTTAGAAGCCATAAAACCTACTTACCAACAGCCGATAGACGCTTTTACAAAAGAAAAAACACTACACTTTTTTGATCAATTATTACGCCTATTACACCCGTATACGCCATTTATCACCGAGGAGTTGTGGCAGCACTTGAGCCCACGAGTAGAAAGAGAATTCATCACCCTAGCACAGCAGTTACCTACTAGCGAAGTAGCAAATGAAAGCGTATTGAAAGAATTTTTATTAGCCAGTGAAATAGTATCCGAATTGCGAAATTATAGAGCCAACAAAGGCATTTCTCCCAAACAAGCCATAGATATATACGTAAAAAATGAATTACCTTGCCAAGCGATTATTCAAAAATTAGGCAACGTAGACTCCATACAAATAGTGACCGAAAAACCAGCTGCAACCTTTGCTCTCATCGTAAGACAAGAAGAATTATACCTACCAATAGATGAAAACATAGACGTAGAAGCAGAAAAAGAAAAATTACAAAAAGAGCTAGTTTATAGCGAAGGATTTCTAAAAAGTGTACAGGCTAAATTAGCAAATGAAAAGTTTGTAAGCAACGCAAAACCAGAAATATTAGCTAACGAACAAAACAAAAAAGCAGATACTGAAGCACGTATCCAAGCCATTAAAATAGAATTAGATAGCTTAACAACAGCATAGATTTTTTCATAACAAAATAAAATAACCCTATGTCCAGTACTTTCTATTCTTATCTAGCATTTATAGCACCTACATCGAACGCACAACTGGATACCTTAAAAACGTACTTACAAGAGTTTTATTCCAGACCTGTATTCCAAGCAAAAGAACAACCCGAAATATCGCTTTCTAGACAAAAAATAACCGTAACTTTCAAAGATGGATACCGATTTTATATCCATCTTTCTAAACAAAAACACATACAAGAAGAAGCAACAGAATTCCTAGAAGAAAAACACGATTATGCAGAACAGTCTTTCGATAAGCAACTACTTGCAACCTGCACACAGCGCTTTGAAATACATGGAGATGATGACTACGACATAGATTATTTTAACGATAGCCTTTATATACTAGAAGAAATAGAGAAATTTACAGACATTATAATTTTTTACATAAACTAACTAAATTAATGAAAAAGAAAGTAGCATTAGCATTACAAGGAGGTGGAGCGCACGGAGCTTTTACTTGGGGTATTTTAGAAAAATTATACGAAGAAGATATTTTTGATATACGTGGAATATGTGGCACAAGTGCAGGAGCGATGAATGCTGCAATAGCAATACACGGCTATCAAAAAGGAGGAAGCGAAGGAGCTGTAGAGCTATTGGAGAAGTTTTGGAAACGAGTATCCCAATATGCAACCCTATCCTCCATGATGCCCGAATGGATGTACAACTCTATGAATCCTGATGCGGAATATTCGCCAAGTTTTCAAATGTTTAATGCCGTTACTTCTATGTACTCACCCTACGATTTCAACCCATTCGACATCAACCCATTAGCAAATACCTTAAATGATTTAATCAATTTTGAGGTATTACGAACAAGCGAATGCAAACTTTTTGCCTGCGCTACGAATGTAATGACAGGAAAACCTAAAATATTTGAAACAAAAGAAATCACTGCTCAAATGCTAATGGCATCTGCTTGCTTACCAGCCTTATACAAAGCAGTAGAAATAGACGGGCAGCATTATTGGGACGGTGGATACTGCGGAAACCCATCTATTTATCCATTGATAGACGACACCGATTCCGACGATATTTTATTAATTAAAGTAAACCCATTTACCATTAATAAGCTACCCACAGGCGTAAAAGAAATCCAAGATAGAATAAATGAAATTAGCTTTAATAGCTCTTTATTAGCCGAAATGAGAATGATAGTGTTCAAAGATAGAATACTGAATATGGGCTACGATATACGAGGCAAATTACGCAAAATAAACTTCCATGAAATATCCGCCGATAGTGAAATGGAAAAACATAGCTTTGTAAGCAAATTTAACGCTTCTTGGAGGTTTTTGAACGATTTGAGAATGAAAGGACGTGCCACAGCTACGCAATGGATAGAAACCAATTACGATATGGTAGGAGAAAAATCTTCCCTTAATATGCGCGATTATTTATAACTAGCATTTCCTTGATACATTATTTCCCTAAAATTAAATTATTATGCATAAATATCTAATACTATTACTATTCACACCAACGCTTTCTGCCCAAAATACGGTTAAAGATTCCATCGCGCCGCCTCCTACTGTTGTGCCTACGTCTTTCTACACTATGCACACCTCCGTAAGTATCAATAGTAATGCCATAGATAGTAGATTTCTAAAACACATCATTATGGGTGGAAATATTACACCTACTGACAAAGACAATATCCGTAATCGAATAAACAAAAACCTACAAATTGGAGTAGAAATGGCAGTGCAAGCAGGCTACTCTTGGCGAGGCAAAACGTTTGACGATAGTGTACATACTTGGCATACAGCTGGCTACGAATATACCAATATAGCAGGCGTTATTACCAATAAAAATGTATGGAATCTAGCAATGTATGGCAATACTCCTTACCTTAATCAGCCTCTGCCGCTTCACCCTTCGTCTATCAAGCAGTATGCTTACCAAAGCATTTATTATGGCTATACCAAAGAAAATAAAATTAAAAACATACGCTACCAAGTCATAGGTAAATTAATAGCAGGATTACAACATAAAAATATACAAATCAATAGCCCTACAAACCTATTCACTTCCCTAGATAGCGATTACATAGATGCTTCTTTGGATTGGAAAAACCAAACTACTGCCAGCAAAAACATAGTATCTCCCAAAGGAATTGGTGCAGGTGCAGACTTGCATATTAGGTATAAAAATACAGCAGTAGAAGTAAAGGATATAGGCGTAATACACTGGCAAAAAGCGAATAATAACTATACCCAAGTAGGCGAATACCGTTGGAGTGGCTTTTATATCCCTAATATATTAAACATAGATACCAACCTAGTAAGCAGCATAAAAGATACTGTAAACAAGCATTTTAGCACTACTACGTCTAAAAATAGCTATACTACTAGCCTACCTTCTCTGTTTTCTATACACCAGTATATCCCTATTAAAGCACATCTACAAGTAAATATAGGCGTTAGCTATCGGCTATTAGTAAACCAAACACCAGTAGTAAGTGCTGTATTTTCTTGGGCAAAAAGACCAAGTTGCATAGTATATTTTGGAGTAAGATATGGTGGCTATACAAATAACGTTAATACTACCCTAGGAATAGCTAAAAACTGGAATAAAGCGAGTATTAAGTTACTTTCTATCTATAACGAAGGTTGGTATCTCTCCAAAAGAAAAGCAGGAGTAGGATTTTCCTTGACGTTTAATTATAATTTATTATAAAAATATTTTCACCTAAAAAACAAAATACCACACGGCATAAGTCATGTGGTATTATATTTTTAGTACTTCTTCTTCTAAATTTATTTTATACCTACTTCCTACTTCAAAGTCTATTACTTCTCGGTACAGAAGGTTAATAGTAGTTTTTTCGCCCTCTAACCAGCCTTCAATTACATAAAATTGGTACGGATTTCCTCTTTTAGAAATCCCATCTTCCAAGATAGAAGAAATATAGATAAATTCTATTTCCCGATTGAATAACCAACCGCTTCTAAATTTGGGTACAGAGACATGAAGACAATTACCATCGTCACTAATAGTGACTAGAACGTCTTCGTTTTGCGTTTTTTGATAGTTATTTGATAGTTATTTGTACTAGGGTTAGATGCTATTCCTTCTGTTTTATCAGGCTTGAATATCATGACAAAAGAGATAGACTATCGTAATGTTATTTTTTTCTCTGTTTTATCTCCTATTTTTAGTTTAACAAAATCTGTAGTATCTCCTTGGGACGAAGTCACTAGTATATCCAGCACTCCTTCGTATTTAATTTGCATAGTAGCTTGTCCAGATCCGTCTGTAGTAGCCATCACAGGCAAATGTTCTGCCATTTGCACGCTAGGTGTATTTTGAGCTTGCAAAGAAGTTATTTTAATGTTAGCACCCGAAACAGGAACGCCATTCGATTTTTTTACTTTTACTACTAAATCGGAATAGTCTACGTATTTTTTACACCCACTGATGAATGGAATAGACAAGGTAATTACCGCTAGGGTTATGATTTTTTTTAGGCTAAAATTCATTACAAACAAAGTTTAATTAAGTAAGTGGTGCAAATATACGTTATTTTTAAATATATTGTTACTCTTTTTTTCATTTTTTAAATACTTTATACTAAATACGCCACTGTACTACGATTATTTATTAAAATAAGACTATCCAAAAAATTTAAAATACGAGTGGCTACCTAAATCAGGTAGCCATTCGTTCTTGTTTAATTTTATTATTTTACTTCTTCGTATTCTACATCTACTGGTCCATCATTTCCTGTAGAGTTCGTATCGGTATATCCTTCTTGTTCTGTAGGTTGCGCTCCTGCTTGCTCGTTATTCATTGCACCATACATTTCTTCCGATGCTTTGTGGAATATTTCCGTCAAACGTTCCATAGAGGAATCTAATGCTATTACATTTTTATCTTTATGTGCATTTTTAAGGTCGCTCAATGCTACTTCTATTTCTGCACGCTTGTCGGTAGGTAATTTGTCTCCAAACTCTTTTAATTGTTTTTCTGTTTGGAAAATCATATTATCTGCTTGGTTGAATTTTTCTACTTCTTCTTTTATTTTTTGATCTTGCTCTGCGTACATATCTGCTTCTTTCTTCATTTTTTCTATTTCTTCTTTGGATAATCCAGAAGATGCTTGTATACGGATACTTTGGTTTTTACCTGTCGCTTGGTCTTTTGCAGATACGTGTAGAATACCATTTTCATCTATATCAAAAGCTACTTCTATTTTAGGCACGCCACGTGGAGCTGGTGGTATATCGCTCAAATTAAATCTACCGATAGTTTTATTATCTCTTGCCATTGGTCTTTCGCCTTGTAATACATGGATTTCTACCGATGGTTGGTTTTCTGCTGCTGTGGAAAATACTTCTGATTTCTTGGTAGGAATAGTAGTATTCGATTCTATTAATTTCGTGAATACACCTCCCATTGTTTCTATACCTAGGGCTAGTGGTGTTACATCTAATAATAGTACATCTTTTACTTCTCCTGTAAGTACTCCACCTTGTATAGCTGCTCCTAGTGCTACTACTTCGTCAGGATTTACTCCTTTTGATGGCGACTTTCCGAAGAATTTTTCTACTGCTTGTTGTATCGCTGGGATACGCGTAGAACCTCCTACTAATATTATTTCATCTATATCCGAAACGCTTAATCCTGCTTTTTGTAATGCAGTACGACAAGGCTCGATAGTACGTCTGATAAGGCTTTCTGCTAATTGTTCAAATTTTGCTCTCGTGAGGCTTACTACTAAATGTTTAGACTGGTTTATGTATGGCAAATTAATCTCGGTACTCATAGCACTAGAAAGTTCTATTTTAGCTCTTTCTGCTGCTTCTTTTAGTCTTTGTAAAGACATTGGATCTACACGTAAATCTATGCCATCAGTACGGATAAATTCGCTTGCTAACCAATCAATTATAATTTGGTCAAAATCGTCTCCACCTAGATGGGTATCGCCATCAGTTGCCATTACTTCAAATACACCATCAGCAATATCCAAAACAGATACATCAT
This sequence comes from Bacteroidia bacterium, assembly GCA_043765495.1. Lineage (GTDB taxonomy): Bacteria > Bacteroidota > Bacteroidia > JAYUJA01 > JAYUJA01 > JAYUJA01. The sequence continues at coordinate 4,766 of JAYUJA010000194.1, read as the reverse complement.
GCGTTCCACCACCACAGTCAAATACAGCTATTTTCATGTCTGCATTTTTTTTGTCTAATCCATACGCTAAAGCTGCTGCTGTAGGCTCGTTGATGATTCTTCGTACTGTCAATCCTGCTATTTCACCTGCTTCTTTGGTAGCCTGGCGTTGTGCATCGTTAAAATAGGCTGGTACAGTGATTACTGCTTCTTTTACTTCTTGTCCTAAATAATCTTCTGCTATTTGTTTCATTTTTTGTAAAACCATAGCAGATATTTCTTGTGCTGTATAGTTTCTATCGCCTATTTTTACACGTGGCGTATTATTATCTCCTCTTATTAGTTCGTAGGGTACTCTTTTAGATTCTTTTTCAGATTCTGTATAAGACTGTCCCATAAAACGCTTAATAGAAGAAATTGTTTTAGTAGGATTGGTGATAGCTTGACGTTTTGCAGGATCTCCTATTTTGCGTTCGCCATTATCTACAAAACCAACGACAGAAGGAGTAGTTCTTTTGCCTTCATTGTTTACTATTACTACAGGCTCGTTGCCTTCCATAATAGCTACGCATGAGTTGGTTGTTCCTAGGTCAATTCCAATGATTTTGCTCATAAAGTTTTTTAAATTTTGATAAAATAATAAAAAATATAATTTATTTATTTCTCTTTTTACAAATGTTGTTCCTTACGTTTAGGATACGACTTTCTGTCATTCTCTGCAAGCATTTATGACAAAATAACCGATAATCTTTTCTTTCACAAAAAATGCTTCTACTTTAAATTAAAAATAGAAGCATAATAATATATTTATTTACGACCAAAATCTGCTGGTATTTCTCCCCAATCACTTGTTTGCCACTTGTGTATTATAGTATCATAAGCGTTGCTTTTTAACCAATTTTCAGCTCTTTTTACCAATTCCATTGCTGCTTGGTTATCCAATGTTAGTACTACTTTGGTGGCTGCTTTTTTCTTTTTTACCCAACTAATAGCGGTTTGACTATCGCTATACAATACTATATCTTTGAACTGCTGCTGCTGACAATACGCCAATCCGTGTACCAATGCTAGAAATTCTCCTATATTATTACTACAATCTTTGAATCCTTGTTGGTGAAATAACACTTGTTTCGTCGCACTGTACACCCCTTTGTATTCCATATCCCCAGTACTCATATTACACGCTGCATCTACTGCTATACTATTCATTATTGGTTTCGTAGTGGACTTGGAGGCTATAGGTACGGTCGCTTTTGGTTTTTTGTGTTTATCGTATCCTTGCTGATAAGCTATTTGTGCCAGTTCTTCTGTTTGAAATGACATATATTGCGCCCCATTTTCGCCATATACTTGCTTTTTACACTCTTCCCAAGTACGAAATACTCCTGTTGCTTTTCCTTTCCATACTACGTAATATTTTTTACTCTTCATAGTATTAATTTTCTACTAATCCTCTTCCTTTTTTGATTATTTTTTCTTCTTGTTTCAACGAGGCAAGTATTTTATCCATTACACCATTGATAAATTGACCGCTTTTCGCTCCTCCAAATTCTTTTGCTATGTGTATGTATTCATTGATAGTCACTTTTGGGGGTATTTGCTCAAAATTCATTAATTCTGCAATAGCGGTTCTCAATATTACTTTATCTAATAAAGTGATTCTATCTATCGTAAAATTAGCGGTATGAACTTCTATGTAGCTATCGTATTCTTTTGTATTCAAGATTGTTTTATGAAGCAATTTAACGGCAAATTCTTTGTTTTCATGTTCTTCTTTCATTAATGGTAACACAGGTAGTTTATCCAAAGTTGCTTTTCGTATTGTTTCTAGCACCATGTATTGTAATAATTCTTCTTCATCTTGCCAAAATATAGATAAATCATCTAGGTAATCCGACAACATTGGGTGAGTAAACAAAAAGCTAGTGTACAATTCTTTTACAAAATCTTTGTGATTTTCTAATGTTGCAGTCTCGATTTCTAAATAATCTTGGAAAAATTTCTTTTGACGCAACGTTAGAAATAAATCTTTTATCTCCCTAGAGAAATCTCCAAATTGTACTTTATAATTTTTGAACATTCGTATCCAATTTGGGTCTTTGACAATAAATTGTAGGATAGGGTTCTCTAAAAATACTAAGGAAGGATTCAAATCCTTTTTGGTAGGCATCAATTGGTTTTTAGCATCTTCTATATAAATAAAAGCTTGGTGCTGTAATTCACCCAGCATTGCCAAATACGAAAGATAAATACGATACGTTTCATCGAAACTATATAACAATTGCTTTTCTGTTTGTTTTAGATTGTCATAGCTATCTTGGTAGTATGCAAATAATATTTTAATAGCCTTAATTCTTATATCTTTACGAGTGTACATATTGGTTTTAGAAAGTATTGTGGATTGCAAAAGTAGTTATTTTCTTATTTATGTACGATATAATAATAGTTATTTTAAAAATAAAAAAAGGCTGCCTTAATAGGCAGCCTTTGACTGTTATTTATCTTTTAATCGTGATGTAACGTACTATTTCTGATGAACCATCGCTTAATTTAACTATTATCCAATAAGTTCCATCTGGTAATTGATCTCCTATTACGATTCCTTCTGTTGCTACACCATTCCAATCATTTTGGTAATCAACTGATTGATATACTATATTACCCCAACGGTTGTATACTAATAATTCTACTCGTACACCTACTGGTACACCTTCTATTACTAATTTATCGTTTATACCATCTGCATTAGGAGAGATTCCTTCTGGAATAAATAATACAATTATTGGTTTTACTAAACTGAATACAGTAGGATTATTATCTATTAACTCGTTAGCAATTCCGTTTTGATTGGTATCTATTGCTCCATTGTTACTGTAATCTTCTGTATAACCTAATCCACCTACTCCATTAGCATGTCCTTCCGCTAAATTATTGTATGGACCATAGTAACCATTTGGCTCTAAACGTACTGTAAATTCTATCGTTCCTGATGCTCCTACTGCTAGACCATCTGTACCTGCTAGTAAGTTTACTGCACTACCTGTACCTGCATAGCTATTATTTACTGTAAAGTTTGTAGATTGTACACTTCCAGCTATTACATTAAAGTTGCTTGTACCAAATACTGGTGGTAAGCTATCTTCTACTTGTACATTCGTTAAAGCTACTATTCCTAGATTTTGTACTTTGATTACATATTTTATATTATAACTACCATCTGTGTTTGGTGTTACATATACTAGCTTGTTAATACCTATTACTGGTTTGTTTGGAGTCAAGATAATTGGAGTTGGATCATTTTCACCTGCTTCATCTGGATTTCTATTTCCATTTCCATCTGAAACATTTCCATTATCACTATTATCACTTGTACTTCCAATATTTCCAAAACTAGTAGCAGATGCAAATGCTGTATTGTTATACTGTACTGGAGTAGTTATAGTTACTGGCAAGAATACATTTACTATCAAGTCTATAACATTCGTTTCATTTGTATCTATGTTAGAACTTTGTGCAAATAACATTGCTGTATTACTATTTCCGTTATAAGCTGGATTCACTGTTAAGTTTCCTGATGCTGTTACACTTTGTATGGTATAAGTAAGTGTTGGGAAAGCTGCAGATAAGTTATCGTATACTTGTACACTATCTAATTGGACAGTTCCTAAATTTGAAACGTGCATTTGGTAATGAACGCTATAACTTCCGTCTGCATTCAATGATGGAGTTCCTATTACTTCTTTTGCTATACCTATTTGAGCTACTGCATAAGGGATAAATACTGGTGTAGGGTTATTTTCACCTATTTCATCAGGATTGTTATCTCCATCTGGATCATCATTTAATCCTATGTGGCTATTATCTCTTGTGATTACATTATTATTTGGTCCAGTTCCTGATACGAATGCGGTATTATCAAATCTACCATAACGTCCATTTGGATTGATTCTTACGGTTAAGTATAGTGTATCTGCTGCTCCTATTGCTAGAGTAGAGGCGGTGCTGTTCAATATACTTGTATTAGATATACCATCATAGATAACTGGGTTTGTAACTAAACCATTTCCTGCACTTGTTAATCCTACTACTTGTATTGTTATTGGATTAGGGAAAGTAGAACGTAAGTTATCTACTACTTGTATGTTATGTAAACTTGTTGTTCCGTGATTTCTTACTGTCAATTTATAAGTAATATCGTATGTACCATTTGCGTTTGCTACAAAGTTAGAAACTGCTTTTGCAATACCTATTTTTGGTAAACAAGGGGAAGTAGTTATTACTATATTTTGAGTTGCTGTACAACCTGTAGCATCTGTAACGATTACTGTATAGTTATTTGGTAATAAACCATAAACAAATCTGTTAGTAGATGTTACTGTATCTGTTCCATTGATTACTTTGTAAGTATATGGTGCAACTCCTAGTTGAGCGTATACCATTACTCTTGATGCTGTGCTATCTCCTTGCTCACACAATACTGGAGAAACCATAATACTATCTATTATAACTCCTTGAACAGATGAGATGATGATATTATTCAGAACTTTACTACAACCGTTTGCATCTACTGCATTTACAGTATAGATACCTAATGCTAAACTATCGAAACTACCTACTGTAGAACTATCTACTATTGTAGTGTTTTTAGTTAAATAATAGTTATATGGTGCTGTTCCTCCTTGTGCAGTTACTGCTATACTTCCTGCATTTTGGTTAAGACAGTTAGATGTTGGTGTTACGTTTACACTAGTAAAATCTATTGCAGTTGGTTGAGTTACTATTCCTGC
>JAYUJA010000193.1:0-4112 GCA_043765495.1 Bacteroidia bacterium | reverse complement strand
CTTTTAAGCCAGCCTTTGCGGACGCTAATATTGAATTCCGATTAGCTACCATCGATCCACAAGGAAATTGTACCAGTGGTATTACCCGTACTATCAGCCCGCTAGCAGATCACCAATTAGGGCCTTTTTCAGGATTTGCATTGAAAACCAACCAATGGAATCCTAACAAATACTTTAATGTGTGGATAGTACGAACATTAGTAGCAGGAGATAACTACCCATTATTAGGATACGCTTCGCCGCCATCTGCTTTTTTTACCGCACCTGGTTTAGACGGTGTAGTAGTATTGCATGAAGCTGTTGGTAGTATTGGTACAGCTACCATAGCTGGTAATCCTTACAACAAAGGAAAAACATTAGTACATGAAATTGGTCATTCTTTTGGTTTACTACATATTTGGGGCGATGCTGAATGCGGCGACGATGGTATTGCAGATACGCCACCCCAAAGAGATGAAAATAATGCATGCCCTACTTTCCCACGAGTGAGTGGCTGCCCTGGTACAAATGCAAACGGCGATATGTTTATGAACTACATGGATTATACAAGAGATAACTGCCTTGCTATGTTTACAAATGGACAAAGTATGGCAATGAATTGGGTGTTAGATAATATAAGAACTACCATCTGGGCAGCTAATAACCTTACTGCTACTGGCGTTTCCTCCACTTCCACACAAGCCACTAACTGCGCCCCTAAAGCCTTGTTTTTTGCACAAGATAGCATTACTTGCGTAGGCAACTCTATTAGCTTTGTAGATAATACTTACAATGGAACTCCCACTTCCTACCAATGGACTTTTCAAGGGGCTACACCGAGTACTTCCACTGCTTCTAATCCAGTAGTACAATATACTGCCGTAGGAGACTACAATGTAAGCCTTACCGTAACTAACGCTGCTGGTACTAGTAGCTATACAAGAAATAGTTATATCACCGTATTGCCACACCTAATAGCCAACCCATTGTACCAAGAAGGACTAGAAAATACAGCCGAATTTAATACCAATTGGCTGGTTCGTAATGGTAATCCTGGAAGCCCTACTTGGCAAATAACTACGAATACTGCATATACTGGTTCTAAATCTTTGTTTATAAACTCATTAGGAAATATACCCGAACAACAAGACCAGTTTCAAAGTGCCTCCATAGATGCTGCAAATATACCAACGCCAAAATTGTTTTTTAAGTTAGCTTTTGCTAAAAAAACAAATACAAATGCCGATAAATTACAAATCTACCTATCCGATAATTGTGGACAAACATGGGTAGAACGTTATTCTAAAACAGCAAATTCTGGTGCTAAATTAGAAACCGTACCTACCAATATTACTAGCCCATTTACGCCTTCTAGCAATGATTGGAGAAGTGAAACAATAGGCATACCCTCTTCATTTAACAAAAATAATATAAGCATTCTATTCAGATTTACCAATGGTGGCGGAAATAATATTTACATAGATGATATTCAAATAGCGGATATAACAACAGGAATTACAAAATTTCCTATCAATGAATTTAGTATCTATCCTAACCCTTCTACCAATGGGATATACGAGCTTACTACTACACAAGAACTATCTCACGCAACCATAACCGTGTACAATACCGTAGGGCAAATAGTATATACGAAACAATTATCTAAAATAGATAAAAAATACTTATTAGACATTAATAACGTAACTAATGGGCTGTATGTATTGCGAATAGATAGCGAACAAGGTACTATCATCAAAAAAATAATTAAAGAATAAATAAGTCCATGCTTGCACTATTGGAAGTATTAAAACTGAAAGATATTTTAACCTGTAGCACTACTATCCTTGCTGTAATAGATATAGTAGGTTCTTTACCTGTGATATTATCTATCAGACAACAAAACCAAGGAGATTTGCCATCAGGGAAAGTCACACTCACTGCCATCGGGATAATGCTTTTATTTTTACTATTAGGGCAAACATTATTGACTTTTTTAGATTTAGATATTAACTCCTTTGGGCTAGCAGGAGCTTTCTTATTGTTTTTAGTAGGATTAGAAATGATAACTGGAAGGGTGATATTCAAAAATTCTTTGCCAGATGTAGCTGTGTATGTCCCGCTCGCATTCCCTATCATAGCAGGGCCTGGCAGTATGACAGTGCTTATTTCGCTAAAATCAGAATACCACGTCATGAATATATTGATAGCCCTCGTAATAAATATGATATGGGTATATGTTGTATTAAAAAACGCGGTATACATCGAAAAAATATTACAACAAAAAGGAATCGCTATTCTGCGTAAAGTATTTGGCATAATATTGATTGCCATTGCTATAAAGCTGATAAAGAGTAATATATTAGCCTAAAAAACAAAATTCATTTTTAAAATAATAAATATAGTTGCTGTTATAAATCTTTGCCTATTTTTGTAAGTTCAATAACTATAAATATATGTACTTAAGACCTAGGTTTTTTTTCGCTTTTATTCTATTAATACTACTATTTTTATGCTCTTTTCAGTACGTATGGCTGTTATCTATTGCACAAACGGCATTACTGATTCTAGTAGCGTTAGTAGTCACAGATGCTATATTATTATTTCTCATTCGTAAACCACTAGAAGCAAAAAGAATACTTCCCTCCAAACTCAGCCTAGGAGATACCCAAACCGTCACCATCGATTTATTAAATAATACAAAATTAGGCTTATACGTAAAAGTGATAGATGAGCTGCCTAGCCAGTTTCAAGATCGCAGCTTCGATATATCTTTTTCATTGAGTAACCAAGAAAGAAAAGAAATAAACTATTCTATCCGCCCTACCGAAAGAGGTATCCATGTTTTTCACCACTTGAATGTATTCTTTGCTACGAAATTTTTAGGGTTTTTAGAACGGAAAATAAAATTTGAAGCTAAAAACACCGAAGTAGCAGTATATCCTTCCCTTATCCAAATGAAAGAATGGGAACTCAAAGTAATCAATAAATACCAAATCGTACAAGGAGAACGGAAATTACGAAAAATAGGAGCTAGTTATGAATTTGAGCAAATAAAAGAATACGTACGAGGAGACGATTATAGGCACATAAATTGGAAATCTTCGGCTAGAAATAATAAACTTATGCTGAATATGTACGAAGAAGAAAAATCACAAGCAATCTACTCTATAATCGATAAAGGGCGGTCTATGAAGCTGCCTTTTAACCAATTAAGCCTACTGGACTATTCGGTAAATACTACGTTAGCACTTTCCAATATTATACTCAAAAAAGGAGATAAAGCAGGCGTAATATCTTTTTCTAACGGAGTAGGTACGTGTATTAAAGCAGACAATAAACCAGGACAAATTAACGCTATATTACAATCATTATACCAAGAAAAAGAATACGACAACGAGTCTAATTATGAATTATTGTACCAAATATCCAAAAGAATCATTCGCAATCGTTCCATGATATTATTGTACACTAATTTTGAAAGCATTTATTCCGCCAAAAGAATACTACCATTGCTACGAAAAATAAATAAAGAGCACTTATTATTGGTAATATTTTTTGAAAATTCAGAATTGATAGAAAATATGCAAGAACCCGCTATCGATGTACAAGATATTTATTATAAAACCGCAGCCCATAAATTAGTAGCCGAAAAATCGCAAATAGTATATACCTTACAACAGCATGGCATCACCACTATACTAACCAAAGCAGAAGATTTGACTGCTAAAACCATAGCCAAATACCTAGAAATGAAATCGGTAGGAGCTATTTAATTTTCTTGTAAAAATATGAAAAATTAATCGTAAATTGCGACCAAATTTCACTTACGCCCATGATAAAAAATAAAAAACCACTCGGTAGAGGATTAAGTGCTATTCTTAATACACATGATAGTACCGATAGTATAGAAGTAAACTACTCACAATCCAGTATTGGCGAGATAGCCATAGAATTGATAGAAGAAAACCCCGCTCAACCTAGAAGCCAATTTGAAGAACATTCTTTGTTAGAATTAGCAGATTCTATCCGCCAGATGGGTCTTATTCAGCCAGTTACAGTACGAAAAATAGGGGACAGATTTCAGATAATTTCTGGGGAACGAAGATTAAGAGCTTCCAAAATGGCGGGTCTAA
>JAYUJA010000192.1:0-13706 GCA_043765495.1 Bacteroidia bacterium | reverse complement strand
ATATAGTGTGTAAAACAGTTTCAGAACTTCATTCTAAATTATCTAACGCTTTTGAAAGCCTTAAGCTACAAACCCAAAAAATTAAAAAATTTTTCCATTACCCAAAAGTTGGTTTTTATAAACCTTAAATGTATTTATCTATAAATAAAGAATTATAGCCATAATTAGAAGATTTTATGTAATCTATATAATCTCTTATTTGTGGTTCTAGGTTTCTGTCTAACTGTATATTCTTACCTACTGCCCAAGCAGTAAAGTCAAACTTTTTAGAATACAATAATTCAGCTATGTCAGAGCTGCCAGTATAGTCCCGTAAGTTATCAAACAATACACTTCTCACTCTATTTTTTTTACCAGTTACATCTACTACATCTATTGGTTGCCATTTACAAACCATAATTGAATACAGGGTGTTAATTCTTGATTAATATTGTTTTTTTATTAGAGTAAAAAATATCGATTTATTCTGATAAATTTTTGAACACATCTAACATAATTTTTGAAAAAGTATTGTTAAATTTAAATCCTGAAAGATACTAATTTTCCATAAAAAAAGCCTCCTAATTGTAGGAGGCTTTGGGGAAGTATTTTTATTATTCTTCTTTTTTGATAAACGTATCACAATTACTAAATCCGCCTTCTACTACTACATCTTTACTTTTTCCTTCTTTCGCTTCGTCAAAGTCGGTACGTAATATTTTGAATTCTGTACGTCGGTTTTGTTCGTGTTCTTCTTCGGTACATTCTACGCCATCGGCACATTTGTTTAGTAAGCTAGTTTCGCCATATCCTTTTGCTATCAGTCTTTTGCCATTTATACCTTTTTCTATCAAGTAGGCTACTACCGAACGGGCACGGCAATTAGATAGTTTTTTGTTGTGGTCAGAACTTGCTCTACAATCCGTATGGGACATTATCTCTACTGCTATGGTAGGGTTATCTGCCAGTGTTTGGTACAATCCTACTAATGAATCTTCGGATTCTGGACGTAGATTAGCTGCATTCAGATCATATAATATTTTTGGTAGTTTGATGGATTTTGTTTTCGTAGTTTGTAAGAATAAGGTAGTAGCATAATCTTTGCTTTCTTCTTGTCCTATGGTACTTACTTTTCCTTTATCGTTTAGGTATTCTTCTTTTTCTGCTAATAAGGTGTAGGCAGTACTTTCTTTCAACTTAAAGAATATTTTACCATCTTTATCGGTTATTAGGTCTATTTTGTCTTTTCCATCGTTGATAGTCACTTTCGCACCTGGCATTATTGCTTGGGTAGTTTTGTCTTTTACGGTCACTACTAGGTTCATATTTACTTCTGGTATCTCGAAGCTATAGATATCGTCTCCCCCTTTTCCATCTTTACGATTAGAACTAAATAATCCTTTTTTCATTTTGGTAGATGGGCCTACGAAGGTAATCCCAAAATCATCGTTAGAAGAATTGAATGGCGCTCCTAGATTTTGCACATTTTTAAACATAGAACCACTTTTTTGAGCAGAGAATATATCCCAGCCACCTATTCCAGGGTGTCCATCAGAAGAGAAATACAATACATTGTCTTCGGATACGAATGGGAACATTTCATTTCCTACGGTATTTACGGTATTACCAGCATTCATAGGAGTGCCCCAAGTACCAGCTTCGTTTACGCTATACCATACATCTTTGCCACCTACGCCACCACCTGCATCGGATACGAAAAACAACATTTTTCCATCTGGGGAGAAAGCGGGTTGTCCTATCGTTGCAGTAGCTTCTACTAGGTTTAGTTCGGTAGGCTCTGACCAATTTTCTCCGCTTTTTTCGGCATAGAATAGACGGCACAGACGTTCTTTTCCTTTATTTTTTTTGTCTTTATTGATGATGAATCTAGTGAATGCTTTTTTACTAAAATCTTTGTTGTAGGCTACTGTACCATCGTTGCTTTCGGTAGCTAAATCTTTCTCTATGGCAGGCGTAGACCATTTTTTGTCGTATTTAGTAGTATATACGTCCGAAAAGCTTTTGGAAGTACTTGGATCACTTTCGCCACCAGTAGTTCCAGGGCGGTTGGAAGTGAAAGTAATTGTTTTTAGGTCTGCATCGGCAAATGCGGCAGCAAAATCATCTTTCGAAGAATTTATTTCAGCTATATTTTGTACTTTTAATTTAGAACCTACTGCTTTTGCTTTCAGTTTTTCGGCTTGCTGGCACGATTCTGTTCCTACTTTGCCCATTGGATCGCTAGGGTTCAGTTTTTGGTACGATTCGTACTGTGCTATAGCCTCGGTATACTTTTCGTTGCTGCGGTATATGTTAGCTAATTGTAACGTGATTTGTGGATCATTAACACGGGTTTTAGCTGCTTTTTCGTACCATTTTTCCGCTTCTTTGGTATTACCTATCAGGCGGTATGCTTCTGCCATTTTGAAGGTAATTTCTTCTCGCATACTTTTGTTATTACCAGCTTTGGCAGTAGCTTGTTTGTATTCTTCAATAGCTTCGGTATACCGTCCACTTTTGAAACAACTTTCTGCTTTGTCAAATTCCTTTTTTTGTGCAAAGACTCCTGTACTAATACAGAACGCAGCGGCTACTAGCCAATACTTAGAAGTCAGGTTCATGGATTATAGATTTATGATATGATTTATTATGTTAGATACTATATTATTGGTTACAAAGTTACACATTTTTATGGATATCGTTTTCTATTTCTTTCACACTTTTTTCTATCTCATTTTTGATACCGTTGGTGGCTTGTTTTATCTCATTCATGCCTTTGCCTAGCCCTCTTGCTATTTCGGGAATTTGTTTCGTACCAAAAAAAATTAAGACTACTAATGCAATCAGAAAAAGTTCCATTCCGCTTACATCACCAAGAAATAGTAAAGTATTCATAATATTATGTAATTTTGTAATTTACAAAAGTATCCTTTTTTTTAATAAAATCATAAGAATATGAAATTTAAAATTGATTTTCCTATTTCATCTTGGGATAATTTGCTTACCTACGCGGATAATCTTTTTTTTATTGGCTCATGTTTTTCTGAAAATATACATCAAAAGTTCCGAGATGCGAAGTTTTCTTGTTGCAGCAATCCAAATGGCATTTTATTCAATCCTGTAAGTATTAGCAAAGCTATTCATTCCTATACTACGAATTATCAGTACCAAGAATCCGATATTTTTTTATACCAAGAGCTATGGCATAGTTGGCAGCACCATAGCCGCTATTCATCGCAAGATAAAGCAGCAATGTTGGATACGATAAATACTTCCCAACAAAAAGCACACGATTTTTTACAAAAAACAAATTATTTATTCCTTACGTTGGGTTCGGCTTGGGTGTACGAGAAGGAAGGGGAGGTAGTGGCTAACTGTCATAAATACCCTAGCAATGCTTTTTCTCACCGATTGCTTACGATAGAAGAATGCTATACTGCTTTGGAAGAAATGCTACTAAATTTAAAGAAAATCAACCCAGCTATTCAAATAGTATTCACTATAAGCCCTGTAAGACACTTACGAGAAGGTATAATAAATAATAATAGGAGCAAGGCTATACTCATATATTGTGTGCATGCATTGATAGAAAAATACCCTTCTATTGTGTATTTTCCTGCGTATGAGATAGTGTTAGATGAGCTACGAGACTATCGTTTTTTTGCGGAGGATATGGCGCACCCTACTAGCCTAGCAGTGGATTATATTTGGGAAATTCTACAAAAAACTAGCTTCCATTCCGAAACTTTAACAGTATTACCCACTATACTAGCGTTACAAAAAGCGTTAGACCATAAGCCATTTCATATCCACTCACCTTCGCATCAGAAATTTTTATCCCAGCAATATTCTAATTATAAACAACTTTTACATTCCTTGCCTTGGCTAGATTGGCACAAAGAGGAACTTTTTTTTAACGAATATATTGGTTGATTTTATGGATAATAGCAGTACTATCTTGCTTATTCATACAATGAAAGTGTTCTTTTGGGCAAACGGTATAGCCTATGTGTGAGCAAGGTCGGCAGGGGAGTGTAGGTACTTCTATATTCGTATATTCGCTATGGAAGGTGTAAGGGTACATACCAAGGCTGGGAGTAGTATTTCCCCACACGGCTACTATGGGTATACGCAATGCTGCTGCGATGTGCATCATGCCAGTATCTGGGGTGAGTAATGCCTTGGCTTGTTTTATAAAGGAAGCAGACTGTAATATATCGTACTGCCCTACGGCATTGTATACTTTACTATTCGTTGTTTGGGCTAGTATTTCATTTGCTTTGGTGGTGTCTTCTTTGCCGCCTATTAGTACTATTGGATAATCTAATGCGTCTATTATTTTTACTAATAAAGAAACTGGGATAGATTTCGTGACATGAGCTGCTCCGATGGCTATAGCTACGTATTCTTTAGTTTTTAGGGGAATATTCAATTTCTCAAAGTCTACTATCTTGCCTGCTGGAATAAAAAAATCCAACCCTTCTTTATCGTTTTCTATATTTAAAAAACGTACTGTATCCAAGTATCTATCTACTACATGCATACTTGGTAGTGTATTCCATTTTAGTTTTACATATAACCATTTTTTAAAGCTCAATTTATCAAACGAATGTGTTTTGCTGAAATTTCCTAGTTTTACTACTTGTGTGCGTAAGCTATTATGTAAATCAATAATATGGTCATAGTCTTGACTTTTGATAGCTTGTAAGGTATCTTTTAAGTTTTCTTGTAATAAGATAACCTCGTCTAGGTAAGGGTTGTATTTTACCAAGCTTTCAAAAGCAGGTTTGGTTAAATAATGGATAGTAGCTTCTGGGTATTTGTTTCTGATGCCTCGTATTACAGGCGTAGTGAGTACTATATCTCCAATAGAACTAAATCGTATTATTATTATTTTCATGCTAGTGAGGCTACTATTAGTTGGAATGGCGAGGTGGAAGTAAAGGGAGTAAAAGTATATTCTCCGTATTTAACATCTAGTTTGAATCCGTTCATTTTTAGGTAATTGTCTATTTCTTCAGGAAAATACATACGCATATTTAATCCTTGCTTTTCTTCTACACCGTCTGTATTTACATACCAAGTGATATAGTTAATCTGATTCGCATAGTTATAGGCATTTTCTTCATAGATAATTACTTCTTCGTTGGTATTATAGGGGTTAGGATATTTTGCTACGGGCTTTTTTATATCGGCTTTCGTATTCAGGTAGTGGCATTTTGGAGTAAATACGCTTATGATGAATTTTCCTGTGGCTCGTAGATGCGCTTTTACACAATCCAATAGATTTATGATGCTTGTGTAATCTTGTATGTGGCACAGTGCATTGAATGGTAATAGTATTAAATCAAATTTTTCGCCTAAATCAAAACTTCGCATATCTGCTCTATAAAAAGGAATACTTACTTTGTTGTTTTCTGCTTTTTGTTTGGCATATTCCACAAAATTAGCCGAAATATCTATCCCTGTAATCGAACAGCCTATTTTTGCGAGTGGTATAGTTACTCTACCAGTGCCAGAAGCTAATTCTAGTACTTTTTTACCATATTTATATACTAGGCTTTCATAAAAAGGAATATCGTTTGTAAAATCGTTCAATGCGTCATAGTGACGGGGATCATTGTACACAGCATGCGAGTCAATTGGATTCATAAAAGAATAGTATTTAAGGTGAAGTAGAATAGTAATAACGCAAATGTACTCATTTTTAGTACATACAAGGTTTTACCTACAAAACTATTCTAATCAATTCCCTTATTTTATTGACTTTATTTTGTTTTTAGAACCTTATAATAATCCTTTCATTGGCTGTGGTAGTAATGGTTTTCCGATTCGTACAGGATAGGAGGGAGTGTGCGTTGTTTTGACTTTTTTCTTTTTTTTGCGGATTGGTTTAGAGCAAGCAGCAGCAGGAGGCATAATCATTTGTTTGCCTTTTATAGGTGCTGGTGTAAGATTTACTTGCTGTACTTCTCCAGTTTTAGATGCTGGAATTGCTATATCTCCCATAAGGCGTATTTCAGGGGTGCTATCTACTTGTGCATTGGCTACTAGTGGATTACCAAGTAGAAAAAACCCAAAGGTAAGTAATAAGCTTTTCTTTAATACAGCAGTAGTGGTAGTTTTTGTCCATTGCGTATATTTTTCATAAAGAAAGGTTTGGCTAGCAAAAAAATCATAAATAGTATCGTAAGGAGTACTTACATTTTTACTACTAAAACTTCCACAAATAGCGTCGGTATTGTTATTTTTTTCTGTAAAATAGGTTATTAATTCTTGATCGGTATAGTTTGTAAAGTCAATTACTGTTTTGCAACATACACCACAATGTTTGCCTTGTTGCTCTTGGGTCATTGCTTCCCAGTTTTCGTGGCAAGGTTTTTGGATAAATACTTTGTAAGCCGACATACTAATAAAGAAGGTATAAATAAAGGTTAGAATAGTAGTTAGATGCAATTATTTCATTATTCCATAAAAAAATACATAAATAAAAACCGAATGTACTAAATGTTTCTACTTTTGCATACATTTTTACTTTATCCTACTTACCTTATTTTATTATGAACGAAATCTTACAAAAACAATTGGATTATTATTTATCTGGCGATCTGTATGCTACTTTGGAGTTGATAGGGGCTGTTTTGTATTTATTATACGTATGGCTAGTTACCAAGAATCATATTGCTAGTTGGCCTGTGAACTGGGTGGCTTGTATCGTTACTTTTGCCGTATTTGGACACCAAGGCTTATACAATCAGATGTTTTTGCAAGTATTTTATTTTGGCTTGGGTATTTATGGTTGGGTGCAGTGGCGTTCCAAAGCCGAAGGCAGTACCATTCTACCTATTACTACTATCACCGCTAATACAGCCATGTACAGCGGCATAGCTTGGGTAGGAATAGCGTTAGTGTTATGGGGTTTGAATACTGCTTTCCAATCTTTTCAACCAAAATTAATCATTAATCCTTGGGAGATAGTGTCCGTAGCGGGTAGTTTAGTAGCCTTGTACCTTACTGCAAAAAGAATTATTCAAAACTGGCATTTATGGTTTTTAGTAGATGCTATTTCTGCGGTATTATTTTACCAACAAGGCTTGTATATTTATGCTATTATCTATGCTATTTATTTAATATTATGCTTCACTGGCTACGCTTTTTGGAAAAAAGAGATGGAAACAGCACCAGTGACGCATTAAAAATACACGTATTACAAACCAATATGGTATACCATTTCTGTTCTGTCTAGCTCTTGGATAGTAGTGGTCACAAGGGTATTCGTCAATTTACTATTATATGGCAAACGACATTTTACATAGTTTTTCGTGAACCCATACATGTAGCCTTCGCTTTTCTCTGCTTCTACTAGTATAGTGTGGGTAGTATTTTGTTGGCTCTCGTAGAAAGCATTCTTTTTCTTTTCGGATAGAATATGTAAAGCCTTGCTTCGTTGCTGTCTCACAGTAGTAGGCACGATATTGGTCATTCTTACAGCAGTAGTATTATCCCTTTCCGAGTACGTGAATACGTGTAAATACGATACATCTAAACTGTTGATAAAATTATACGTATCGAGGAAATCTTCGTCTGTCTCGTCTGGGAATCCTACTATTACATCTACACCTATACACGCATCTGGCATTAGCTGTTTGATGGTTTCTATTTTACTTGCGTATAACTCTGTTACGTATCTTCGTCGCATGAGGCGTAGTATTTTATCCGATCCCGATTGTAATGGTATATGAAAATGCGGGACAAATTTGGACGATTTTGCCACCCATTCTATTATTTCTTGGGTAAGAAGGTTCGGCTCTATCGAGGATATTCGGAATCTTTCGATGCCGTCTATTTTTTCTAACTCTTGTATTAACTCTAAAAAAGTTTCGCCCGTTGTCTTTCCAAAATCTCCTGTATTCACTCCTGTAAGAACGATTTCTTTTACGCCCTTGCTTGCTATTTCTTTGGCTTGCTGTATTACGTTGCTTATACTATCGTTGCGGCTTCTGCCTCTGGCAAGTGGTATGGTACAAAAAGAACAAAAATAATCGCAACCATCTTGTATTTTCAGAAAAGTACGCGTACGATCGTTAGCCGAATAAGAAGCTACAAACTGTTTTACATCTTTTATCTCACAAGCGTGTACTTGTGTTTCTGCATTTTTTTGATTATTCTGAATGTATTCTACAATATTGAATTTTTCAGAAGCTCCTAGCACAATATCAACGCCTTCGATACGCGCTATTTCTTGCGGTTTTAGCTGTGCGTAGCAGCCGATGACTACAATAATAGCGTGCGGAGAAATCAACAACGCTTTTTTTACTAATGCTTTGCATTTTTTGTCTGCATTTTCCGTTACCGAACAGGTATTAATCACGTATACATCTGGCTGTTCTTCCAATGTTACTTTCGTATAGCCACCATTTTCAAACAAACGTGCTATGGTAGACGTTTCTGAAAAATTTAATTTACACCCTAATGTGTAAAATGCTACTTTTTTAGTATTTATCAATTCTGTATTAGCGACCCCGAGCATAGTATTTTTTTATTATATAAAATAGTATAAATAGAAGCCACAAAGGTACAAAATATTATACTACTACAATGCGTATTAAAAAGGAAGTCCGAATAGTGTTTTAGTTTTATATAAAGTCTAAATTTGTAATTATAGTTTATCTTTGCAGCAAATATTATCTTATCAGAATGTTACGTTATTCTTTCTATCTCCTTTTTTTACTATTATTCACCTATGTATTACCAGCCGATGCACAGATAGATACTAACGCTATTACTCGTCCTAGCAAGGATAGTAGTGAAGTATCCGTAGGAAATAAAAGTACACTGGATTTTCCTGTCCGTTACCATAGCCGCGATTCTACTATTTTTTTAGTAGACGAGCAGATTATTAGGCTATATGGCGCTGCCGAAGTGGATTATAATACCATAAATCTAAAAGCTGGATTCATTGAAATAAATTGGAAAACAAGCCTACTTACTGCTACTGTGGGCTATGACTCGTTAGGGAATAAAGAAAATCTAGCCATACTAAAAGAAAAAGATGGACAAGAAATTATCGCAGAAAAAATTGTCTACAATTTCAAAACAAAAGATGGTATCACCGAGCATGTAAGTATGCAAGAAGGTGGCGGATTTTTATATGGCGAAAAAGTACACAAAAAGGCTAACGATGATACGTATTTACAAAATGGCTGGTTCTCTACTTGCACCCTACCAGATAGTTGTAAACATTTTCAAATAAATGCAAAAAAACTAAAATTAATTCCGAAAAAAGAAGTTATATCTGGACCAGCCTACATGAGCATCGAAGGAGTACCAACGCCTTTGGCATTGCCTTTTGGATTTTTTCCTATCACCCAAAAAAGAAAATCAGGTATCATAATGCCTTTTTATGAACCATCACAACGACTAGGAATAGGAATTACCAATGGTGGTTATTATTTTGGTATTAGTGATAAAATAGATGCAGAAATTACTGGTTCTATCTATTCCCGCGGCAGCTATAGAACCGCAGTAGCTATCAACCATCAGGAACGTTATAAATACAGACAAAGATTACAAATAAACTATGCAAACCTTATCCTAGGCGATTTAGATTTTAGAAAACTGCCAGATAGTACCAGCCCAGCTCGCACCAAGCTTTGGAAAATAATTTTTAGCCACGAACAAGATGCAAAATCAAACCCCTATTCCATCATCACCGCAAGTGTAGACCTAGGAAGTGGTAGTTACAACCAGTTTAATACCTACGATGCGAATAACATTGGTGCGAATAATTTTTCTTCTAAACTAACATGGAGCAAGACATTCCCTACTAATCCTATGAGTATCATAATAGGTTTTGAAAGTAACCAGGCTGTACAACGAAAATTTGCTATCACAGATAAAAGAACAGATACCTATACCAATGTAGATGTACGATTACCATCGCTTAACTTCTCCACAGGGCGTTATCAACCCCTCAAAAGGACAAATAGAATAGGGGCTATTAAATGGTACGAAAATATTAGTTTACAATATAATTTAGTTTTTAATAACCAAATAAAAGTAGTAGATACCGTAAAAATAAAAGATTGGACAAGAAATAATTTTGATTTTGGTATAAAACATGACGTATTACTAAACGGACTATCTTTCAAAATATTAAAATACTTCAACTTTGCTCCTTCTGTGAGTATTGGTGGCAGGACACATTTTAGAACTATCTACAAATGGTGGAATTATACCGATACTAAAATACAAACCGATACTTTTAACCGCGCAATACAAACGTTTGATATTGGATTTTCTGGAAGTTTGAATACAAAATTATATACTTTTTTACAGTTCCGAAAAGGAGTTTTAAGAGCTTTGCGAACCGTTCTCACGCCTTCTATTAATTATACCTATATCCCAGAAATCACTGCTTACAAATTAAGAAATGTAGCTACAAAACCAAATCCCATTTCCACGAATGATTATATTCCCTATTCTATTTACAACATTGGCAACCTAGGCACGCCACGCAATAGTACAAGAAGCGGTATAGTATCGTTTGGTATGAATGGAAACATAGAAATGAAAGTACGTAGCAAAGATACTTCCGCCATAGATGGACTAAAAAAGATAGCACTGATTGATAATATTACCCTTGGTACTAGCTACGATATTTTTAGAGATAGTATAAAATGGAGTCCTTTGAGCTTATCCATCAACACTACTATCCTAAAAAAAATAAATATCTCTTATTCTAGTAGTTATAGGCTGTATAAAACCAATACGAATGGGCAATTAATCAATAAATTATTAGTTACCGATGGCACTTTGGCAAAATTACAAAGTGCTTCCTTACAATTGAGTACCTCTTTGAACAAGATAGTAAAGCCATTAACCAGCAAGCATGCCACCCCAGAAGAGTTAGAAGTGATACGCAAATACGGGCAATATTATGTAGATTTTAATGTTCCTTACAATGTTCGTATAGCTTACTCGATGAATTACAATCCCAATGTAATCATCAAAAAGAATAGAATAAACCAAGTCATTAATGTACAAGGCGATTTTAATCTTACTTCTAAATGGAAAGTAGCAATTAATTCAGGATACAGCATATCCCAGAAACAAATATCTATTACTACAGTGGATATTATCCGAGACCTACATTGCTGGGAAGCATTATTTAACTGGATTCCTGTAGGGCCTTCCAAACAGTATAGCATCACCATACGCGTAAAATCACCAACCCTTCAAGATCTAAAACTAAATAGAAGAAGAGGTTGGTATGATATGATGTAGTTTATATTTTAAGAAATTATACTCATTTTAGAATAAAAATGCTTTGTTATAGAATAGAATGAGTGATGTAATCTATCACCGATTTCATCTCTACTGTATTGCCAGAAGATTGTATTATTTCCTCTATCATAGCTACGATAAGCATCTTTTTTGCTTTGCCTAGCTCTATTCCTCTTGCTTGCATATAAAACAACATATCAGGATCTAGCGTACCAGTAGAAGAGCCATGCGAACATTTAACATCGTTTGCAAATATTTCTAATTGTGGCTTGGTATTCACACTACCTTCTTTACTTAACAATATATTTTTATTAGATTGATAAGCATTCGTTTTCTGTGCATCAGGCGCTACGAATATCTTTCCATTAAAAACAGCTGTTCCCTTGTCCTGTATTATTCCTTTATAATTTTCCATACTATAACAATTAGGAACTAGATGCTGTACCAACGTATGGTTATCTATTACATTACTTGCACTAGGAAAATACAATCCTTGTAAATAACTTTCTGCATACTCCCCTTTCAAACTAAAAGTAAGATTATTACGAACCCATTTTCCACCTAGCGTTACCGTAAAACTATGTGCCTTACTGTTAGTAGCTTGCAAAAACTGTACACTACTATGCAAAGCAGTATTCATATTAAAATTCTGAATAAAATGCACCTTCAAAATACTATTACTAGCGGTATAATATTTCTTATTCTCTACGATTATTACAGGATTTACATTCGTACATTTATACGATTCTAGGATATTCAACTCACTATTTTCATTCGCAATAACCAGCACGGTAGGATACACCCAATTAGGTGCATCTGCAGGGATAATGTATTCAATATGTATCGTTTCTACGATAGAATTCGCTGTACTTTCTAACACAATCCCATGCGTAAAATTCGCTATATGATTCGCCTGGAACGGATCTTGAAACGGAATAGCAGTTAGTACTTCTTTGTATATATCTTTCGTATTTAATAACGCATTGGTTAGTTTTTGAATAGATAAGGAAGGAATAGTATTCTGTGTATGTATTTCTCCAGTCACCACATTATAAGAAACAGTAACAGGAGTAATAGAACTATATTCTGCAATATTGCTTACTACTGCTTTTGTTTCTAGAAAAGGTACCAGCTCTTCTGTACGCATATATTTGTATTCCTCATGTTTTCTGGTAGGAAGACCATTTTGCGAATAAAAAGCAGATTGTTCCTCTTTCCATTGTTTTACACTAGAAAAAGAAGTGGATACATTATTATTAGTAGTCATAGTAAGAAATTTACAAACTTAATTAGGCGTGCAAAACTACGAAATAAAATTATACCAACTCAAAACTTATTAGGTTAGTTTATAATTATAAAAACAGATTGGAATAAAAACAGATTAGTTGGTTCATAATGAGTAATTTTAATTACCAATTATAAACACACTTAAATATTGTCTTTAAATCTCTTTGTTGCTTAACTGTTAATTCAAAATCATAATCTCTCCGTGATGTATTATATCTAATAGCTTCTAAATCCAAAGTTTGCAACATTTTCAATGTCTCAAGACGATATTCAGAGAGCTTATTAAAATTATCTCTCCAGAATCCTGTCGCAAAATGTTTTTCTCCAGATTCCCTATCATTCTCAAGTTTTCGAGTTTCCCCATTTTTAAATAAAAATTGAATGTCAGCGTTATTTCCAGGAAATACCCAACCATTTTCTCTGTCAGCAGAAAGATTATTCAAATCAATCCATACATACAAAAAAATGTCCATAGGAAGATCGTGATGTAGATGAAGATCCACAACTAAAATCAAGTTGTAAGGTTTTGTAAGAATTTTGTAAGAAATAAGTTGATTCATATGCAGTATATTTATCAAACTTATCGTATTTAGTTTTAACTAAATTATCACATTAACCAAACAAATTTGCTGTCATAAATGATGTTAGCAGTAGAGAAATTATTGTTTTCATTTTATTATCTGAAATTGCAAAAAGTAAAAATTATCCGCTCACCGCAAATAGAAATCATTTTTATTATTTTCACAAAAAAATAATAATCTTGAGTAATATAAAAAAATAGTATTTCCAACATTATAAAGCAAGTACACTAATTTTTAATAGCAATTATAATAATTTGACTATGGACTTGTTTAGTTGATTTTTGTTCTTAAATTGATTAAAGTTGCTGCTAAATATAGCCAAGCTTTAAAATTTTGCGATTTATATTCAAAGCGAATTAGAATTCGCTTATACGTATCCAACCAAGCAAAAACAGTTTCGATTTTTTTGCGAAAGCTGTAAATATATTCACTTAAATACCTATATTCTTCCACTATTTTTTTGCTATTACGTTTCTTTTTAGGTATGTTAGCTATCATTTTATGCTTTTTCTCTATGGTTGCTATGAAATCTTTTGTATCAAAGCCTGCATCGGCATTAAGATGCGAACTTTG
>JAYUJA010000191.1:0-13722 GCA_043765495.1 Bacteroidia bacterium | reverse complement strand
CGTCCCAAAAGAAATAGATACATTCGTACCAGCTACTGGACTTCCTACCGCTACATTGTCTCTGTATAATTGATAACTAATTCCAGCTGTAGAGCCGCTTAATCCAACCATCGGCATAGTACCATTACAAGTAGATCCGCCACCTGTAACTACGAATTTTTTTAGATTACATACAAATACGTCTTCTACAGTAGTGGTATTTCCATTAAAATTATTACCAGTAGCAGCACCTGCCAAAGGATTATTATACGGCTCGCCTGGGCTTACTACTTGCGTAGGAGTGGTACGAGTAGGGTCTGCAAATTTCACACTAGCACTATTGCTTACAAGTCCTGATGCGGTATTTTCGGATAATACTACGGGGAATGTTAGCGTAATAACACTACCTGCTGGCATATTGAAAGTTCCAAATTCTAAATCCGTAGAAGCATTACCTGGTAATACTGTTCCTGTACGAACGGCTGCTTTGCCACCAGTAGGAGGATTGAAACTAACTATTGTAGCTGGACTATTGCTGAATGTAAAATTAGGGTTATCTGGTAAAAAATCATATAATTTGATTGCTTGTGCACCTCCTAGACCAGCGTTCGTTACCGTAATACTGTATGTTGTATTGGCTGGCGGAGTTAATGTAGTAGTAGCCGCTGGCGTACTAGTAGATTTTGCTAACTGAATAGATGGCATACAATTTTGTTCTCCAAATAAATTATTCAAAACAGTAGTTGGGATAGATGCACTTTCTAGTCCATTCGCTCCATTAGTAGCACCCAAAGCCGCTGCTGTACTAGGATTTACTGCTGCATTACAGATGCCTGTTAGTCCACCCGAAGCATTGGTTATCGCTCCTCCTGACTGGTACACAGCACCACCACCACCACCACCACCAGGTGCGTGAGCGTTTTGTACGCCTTGTGCAGTAGTATTAGAGCTATTTCCTCCTTTGGCGTTCATCGTCACACTGTTCAAGGTGTTGCTACTACGGAATACAATGATTCCGCCACCGCCGCCGCCGCCTTTATTGCTTGGAGATAGGGGATCGTTATTAAATTCGTTTTCACCATTTGCGTTTACTGTTCCTGTTCCCGAAACACTTCCTGTAGTCACTAATACTATTCCACCACCTGCACCGCCGTGTGAATTTTCTTCTAGGTGATTGCAACCACCGCCGCCGCCGCCGCCAAGTACGAAAGTACTACCAACAGATGCGCCTCCAAATCCTCCAAAATTAGCAGAATGGAAAAAATCAGGTATATTGAATGTTTGTGTAAATCCTCCATTGGTATTAAATACATCTCCACCTCTACCACCAGCTCCGTAAGCGGATCCACCGCCACCTGCTGCATCTG
Source organism: Bacteroidia bacterium (assembly GCA_043765495.1). Lineage (GTDB taxonomy): Bacteria > Bacteroidota > Bacteroidia > JAYUJA01 > JAYUJA01 > JAYUJA01. Next base: position 12,376 of record JAYUJA010000191.1, on the reverse strand, counting down.
CCGATCCACCGCCACCAGCATTACCTGGCGCACCTGCTCCTTTACTTCCATTTGGGTATAAAGAACTAGTGGATAGAATTACATTATTAGAAAAAACAGAAGATGGTGTACCTGCTATTCCTTCGCCTTTATAAGCGTCTATGTATAATAAATCACTAGCTTGTCTGCCTGTATTTCTATAAGACATGGTACTAGAACCTGGGTTTTCATGTTGTTGTCTTCCTAGTCCGCCTCTAAATCCTATCCCATCTGCCGCAAAGCCGAAGCCATTCAATGCTATATTACCTGCTACGTCCATACCTACTATACCGCCCGATTGTCCGTTCCATTTTGCACCTGTGATAAGCCCAGTAAGTACTACACTGGAATACTGTGGGATACGTACTACTTCATACGTATAATTACCACTAGAAACAACATTCCAATTGTGTTTGTAAGGATATTTTAATGGGGCTGCAAAAGTAACTTGTGAACCACTCACAGCACTTACCAAAGCATATTCATAATTCCCTGCTTTTGCACCTGTGGTAGGGTTGATGTAGCCATTAGCTGTACCTCCTGCTACGCCATCGCCGTATTTTGTATTATCTTCGGAGTTCATATTTACCCCTTGTATCTGTATAATAAGGGCTACATCTCCAGCAGTGAATGGCGTAGTAGCACCATTGGCATTTAGCTGACCTAGTTGCAGCGAAGTAGCGCCAACATTTACAGTAGGAGTTCCGCTAAAAGAACCGTAATAGGTATTAACGATGCCATCTCCAGTAAATGGACCATCTTTTCCTGGCGTACCACATATCTGGGCTTGTAAGTTAGTAGTAGTAAGTGCTACTAATAAATAGAATAGTACTTTTTTTAACATGGTAACTAGTAGGTGTTTAATTTTGTGCAAAAGTAAGCATATTTTTAATATCTTTTACATAAAATAACTATGCTACGATGGATTGCATAAAATAGTATCTTTGTAGTATAGTATAACCCTGTAAAATACCATGCTACTTACTACAAAAGTAAAACCTAATGCAAAAGAAAATACTGTAATTATCAAAGAAGGTATTTTAGTAGTAAAAGTAAATGCTACGCCCGAAAATGGGAAAGCTAGTAAAGCTGTTGTAACAACTTTGGCATTGTTTTTTGGAATACCAAAATCCTACCTAGAAATAATTAGCGGACATACCAATAGTATAAAGAAAATTGGTATAGACAAGCAATACGATGAAATAGTTCTCTCTTTATTAATGGACTTGTTTAGTTATAAAATTATTATCTTTGCTTTAAAACCGTCTTATGAATAAATTACCTGTTTATGTTTCCTATAGTGATTTTATGGAATATATTTTACCACATTTAAGCCATAAACTAAATCATAATCGTTTAAAGGTCAGTTATCACTACCTGTTTAATACGATTTTGTATGTTTTAAAGTCTGGCTGCTCTTGGCACACATTAGAGCTTACAAATGAATTAGTTACTTGGCAAAACATTTATTATCCTAACAGTAAATAATAATTCTATGATAGTTTTTTTTAATGGGGGTTCGTATAGTGGTATAAATGTTGATAGATGCACAAATTCTTAATGCGGCACTTCTCTACCCCTTTTTCGTCAAATGATTGCTGTTAAGATTTGAGTTTCCTTTTTTGACCGATTATTATTAGAGAAATTGATGGTAAGAAGAATGCAAAGAAACCCCAGCCAGTAGTATCTCTGTTTAATGATTTGGCAATGTTTACAACCCATACTGTTATGCCTATTCGCATTATTAATGATACAACACTTAAAATTGCTCTCGTCTGTTGTGCTTCCTCATTGTCATAGCTGTAATTACTAACGCTTTCAAAGTAAAACACCGTAGAAATCATTATAATAAAAATACCAATGATTGTTGGCGTTGTGTCTTTTTCATATGTTAGGTCATATTTTAATTGTAATGTTTCAGCTTTAGGATCTTTGAAAAGATTAACAATTACTAAAAAGATTAATGGAACTAAAGTGTATAAAAGAAACTCACTAAATTCGTAATGTTCTAATTGGGAATCCTTACTGAAAGGCCAAAACCTTTCGTTTGCGTAATCATTTGATTTCCAATTCACAAGTAATAAAATTAAGTGTACTAAAAACCAAACTAGATAATATCCAACTACTTGTTTTGAAATATTAATACCGAAAACACCTTCAAGTTTTTGAACTGTTTGTGGGCTAATAGCTTGTTGAGGATTTACAGAAGCTTGAGGAAGTTGTTGTAATACCCCGCACTCACTACAAAATCTTGAATTGTCGGCAATTTGTTGTCCGCAGTTTTTGCAATACATATCAATAGGTTTTTATATATGTAACGTAAATATTCCAAGCAAGAACACAAAAAGCAAGTATTAAAATAAGTGTTTTATGCTCCTTCTTTTTGGTGTATAAAAAACAGAGTAACAAAACAATGATTGACTCTATTATTTGCAATGGTTTTATAATTGGTTCAAGTTGGTCATAAATCTTAAAGCCTCCCTCTACGGTAGTTGCAATTATTCTAAAAACTATCCAGAATAGGCTAAAACCAAAGTCTGCAAGGGCTATTACAAGAAAGGCGTTTACGAATTTTTCTGAAATTACTTTTTCGTAAGGTGGTGCCGAAATAGTTTCAGTCTGAACTTGTGTTACAGGTTGATTTGTTATAATGGTTTGTCCTATCGGGTCAATTTTACCACCACAAAATGAACAGAACTTGCTGTCATTTTCAATTTGATTTCCGCAGTGTTTACAATGCATATTGCTTTCTATTTTATTATTAAATGTCTATTTTATTTATAAGGTGGATTATACCATTACTACTATTCGTGATGCAAGGCAAATATACAACATTTGCGAATACAAAATTACACGCATGCGTAAATCTCAATAAAAATAATCCTTCCGTTTCATACTTTTTTACCTAAAATAACGTTCCTAATAAAACACCTTTCCAATAATTTATTTTTAGAAATAAGATACATTAAAATAAATTTGTACCTTCGCACTTCGAAAATCCTATCCACTTTACTATAACATGACTATTTTGCTCCGTTCAGGTATCCTATCTTTGCTTCTAACAGCTATGTACAGCTGCTCCAATGAAATAGATGTAAACGCTACTCCCAAAGAAACAATGGTAGTATACGGCATACTAGAACCAGATCAAGATACCCATTATATTAAAGTAAATAAAACCTACCTACTACAAGGAGATGCTATAGCCGCCGCCAAAGACCCTACGAATACACAATATCCCGATATTTTAGACGTAAAAGTAAACGCCATGAATGGCAATACAGTAGCCCAAACAGCTACTTTCACCAGAGTGATGGGTACTAGCAGAGAAGCTGGCTTGTTTCCCGCTCCCGAGCAGCCACTGTACCGATACATAGGCAATTTTGCTACCGATAATCTACAATTAAACATAAAAAATATCCAAACTGGTACTACTGTTACTTCTAGCACTAGCTTGTTAGGAAATTTGGTAGTAGACCGCCCTGCCCCATTGCCACTCGTAGAAGTAGTAAACTGGACAAGTACCTATGGCTATAAAGTAAAATTTTACTCCGCCAAAGCTGGTAAAATGTACCAAGTAAGTATCCGATTTAATTACAAAGAACTAGTAGGAAATAATACTACCGACACCGCTTACAAGTACATCGACTGGAATCTAGGGTCTCTACTGTCTACTACCACCAATGGCAACGAACCAATGGAAGTACTCATCGAGGGAAATAGATTCTACCAATTCTGTCAATCTTCTATGGAGGTAAACCCCAACCTAAAACGATTTGCTGGTAAGCTGGATTTTTCTATCGTAGCAGCTAACGAAGCACTAGCAACTTATGTAGAGACTAACGCCCCTTCCAATACCATCGTCCAAGAACGCCCTTCTTTTACGAACATAGAAAACGGTATCGGCATCTTCGCATCGCGTCGTATATACCATAGAACCAATGTAGGAATGAGCAACGCTTCCATACAAGAATTAAAAACTGGAGCACTGACTTCTAACCTGAACTTCCAATAAGAAATAAAGTTAATTTACGTATTTTTAATAAAACTTTAACTTGGAATACTTTTTGATAGCAAATCATTATTCAGTACCTTATTTATATTATTACCTTTTATATTATGAAAATTCAAAATCTTGCTGCTGGCATTTTTATAGCATCTTTGTCCTTGAACCTATGCGCTCAAGATATGAATGAAGCTAAAAAATATTTAGAAAACGAACAATTTGACAAAGCAATAGCTGCTCTCGATCAATTGTATACCAAAGATGGAAACGCTTATTACTATCGTGGCTACATCTATGAACACCTAGACGAACCTAACCAAGCCTTTCTACAATATGAAAAAGGTGTACAACAAAGCCCAGATGCCCCACTAAACTATATAGGATTAGGGAAAAAAGCATTGGCAAATGGCGATTTGACAGCCGCAAAAGCTAAATTTGATAAAGCAGTAAGTCTTACCAAAGGGAAAGATGCTACCGTATACAATAAAATAGCAGACGCTTACCTATCTTCCAAACAAAACGATTTTAGTGCCGCACTAGAAGCACTTACCAATGCAGAAAAATTAGAACCTAAAAATATAGAAACACAACTCCTAATGGGAGATGCTCTATTTCAACGAGATAAATCCAAAGGAAACGCAAACGAAGCAGTAGCAAAATACAATAAAGCCCTTGACATAGATCCCAAAAGCAACAAAGGACTACTACGAAAAGGACAGCTATACGCCCGTGCTAGAAACTATAACGCAGCCATCGAACAATACAAAGAAGCAGTACAGCATAACCCTAACTATGCCCCTGCATACCGTGAATTTGGCGAGATATACGCCAAAGCAAGGTTTTTTAACGATGCTAAAAAACAATATGAAAAATACCTAGAATTATGCGGAGAAAATAAATATGCGAAAATTAGATATATCTCTTTCCTATGGGAAACAGCCAACTATGAAACTTGCATACAAAAAATAGGCGAAGTATGGAATACAGACACTACCTTCAACAGCTTAAACAGAGCAGCAGCGTACTCGTATTATGAACTTAAAGACTATAACAAAGGATTGAGCAAAATGAATTCCTTCCTAAAACGTCAGCCAGAAGATAAAATATCGTACCTAGATTATAAATACTATGGAAGATTGCTAAACAAAACAGGTTCAGATTCACTAGCTATAATCCCACTAAAAAAAGCAATAGATAAAAACCCCGAAGATGCTGAACTATACAGTGATTTAGGACTTATCTATTCTGCTAGAAAAAAATACGACGAAGCAATAGCTGCCTACGACAAAAAAATAGCAATGAACAAAGCAGATGCGAATGACTACTTCAAACAAGGACTATCCTATGTAGGAGCTGGTAAGTATACCGCTAGCCTAACCTGTTTTGATAGTGTAATGCGCAAAGCACCTACGTACATGCCAGGTTACTTATGGAAAGCTCGTGCAGCCTCTTTCGATGATAAAGAGAATACAGGCATTGCCAAAGATTACTTTATGACTTACATAGAAAAAGCACAAACTGCAGACAAAGAAAAATATAAAAAAGAAATAAACGAAGCTTATAAATACCTAGCAAAATGCGCCGATGCAGCAAAAGATAAAACACAAACAGAAGAATACGTTGGTAAAATACTATCTACCGAACCAGCTGACGAATGGGCAATGTGGGCAAGTGGTATGCTAAAAACTCAAGGTAGCTTAAAAGTAGCTGCTAAAAAAGAGACACCCAAAAAAGAAGTAAATAAAAAAGGTGCACCAAAAAAAGATGCCTCTAAAACAGAAACAATCGAAATAGAAACAACTAAAATAAAGACAATTGAAATAGAAACAACTAAAATCAAAGCTAAAAAGACAAAATAATACTATTATTTCCCTATGAAAAAAATAATAATAAGCATACTAGTATCGTTGTTTTTGTATAGTTTCGCTACGAATACAAACGACTTGCCGTTACTAGATAGCGTCATAACAGCCATAAGCAAGATAAATACGCTAAAATTCACTATACTAAAAAAAGAACGTGTAAATGGTGTGTACAAAGATGGTGAAACGTTCATGAAAATACAGCACCGTCCATTCAAAGATTATTCCAAAATACTTTCCGCCAAAAATAAAGGTATGGAAGTGCTATACGTAACAGGAAAAAATGGCGGTGATGCACTTATTAACATGAATGGCTTTCCGTTTGTAAACCTCAACCTAGACCCCAAAGGAACTAGAATGACCGAGAACCAACACCACGTTGTATTTCATTCAGGGTTAGAATATTTTGGCAAAATACTAAAGAATATACGAGATAGGTACAAAGAAAAATTAATTATCACTGCTACCCCGAATAGTACACTAAAAGGAATGACAGGAACAAAAGTAGAAGTCACAGTTCCAGATTTTGGGTACATAAAATATACTAGTCCCCAAGACGAAACTATTATCAACCTAGCAGATAGGCTGTATTTGAATCCAAGAATTATATGCGATAAAAATACTACACACCCCAGTTTTACCAGTATCGTAAAAAAAGGCACAAGTATACAAGTACCCAATGCTTATTGTAAAAAAGCTATCTTTTTTATTAATAAAAATAATGTACCTTTCTCACAACATATATACGACGAAAAAGGTTTATTTGAAGAATACATTTACACTAACTTAATAGTCAATCCTACTTTTGCAGCAGACGAATTTGACGAAGATTATAAAGATTATGGATTTTAATAACCAAACCAAACTACTTGTTTTTATAGCGATTACCTTTGCCATCAGCTGGGTAACCGCTTTTTTTATGTATTATAATGGTATAGTTCCCAATACTCCGCCAGCAATGCTAATGGTAGCCGTGTGCTACCTATGCTCACCAGCCATTAGCGCATTATTAGTACAAAAAATATACTACGAAAAACCCTTGTCTGATATAGGTTTTACTTTCAAGCATACTACATGGAAACAAGTGATAAGTATCCCGTGTATATACTTATTATGGGTGTTTGTATTTTTAATGAGTGTATTTATCGCAGGTAATCTACTACACCTAGGCGGCTGGGGAGAACTTACTTTCGCGTCCGACGCTATCCACAAAAATATACTCAAAACTATCGTAGAGAAAGATAAAATGGAGGTTTTGAAGAATCTACCCAGTGTGCCTATTTTATTTTTAATGACTATACTATCTCCTTTATTATTAGGGGCTTCGCTCCGAGTGTTACTCGGGCTAGGGCAAGAACTTGGGTGGAGAGGGTTTTTACAGCACGAATTATCTAATTTCTCCTTACCAAAAAGAAACTTTATGATAGGTTTCCTACAAGGTATTTGGTATATTCCATTGGTTGTATTACAGCACGAAACAAGTACAGACAAGCTCATAGGCATAGTATTGATGGTATTGTATTGTGTATCTTTCTCTTTCCTCGTGGGTAGTATGTATCAAAAAATAAAAACAATATGGGCGATAGCATCTTTTCAAGCAATGGTAGCTTTTTTACACGGCAGTATTTCTATTTTCTTCCTGTACCATAGCGATTGGATAAGTAGTGTACTAGGTGTAGCAGGGATTTTAACCAACCTAGTAGTATATTTTCTATTTCATACCTATTCTAAAAACATTCCTTTTTTCTATGAAAAAGATAGCACTACTATCTGATACGCATTCCCATTTGAACAAAGCCGTAATTCCTTATTTAGAAAATGTAGACGAAATATGGCATGCGGGTGATATAGGAGATATTTCTGTGTTGGATACATTAGAAGCCATACAACCAGTAAGGGCTGTTTTTGGTAATATTGACGATGCGACCATGCGAAGAACTTGCCCGCTTATACAGGCTTTTGAAATAGAAGGGGTGAAAGTATTCATGAGCCACATCATTGGCTATCCTGGGCGTTATAAACCCGCTATGCTGTCAAATATAGTGGACTACCAACCTAATCTTGTCATCACAGGGCATAGCCATATACTTAAAGTACAATACGATAAGCAACATAATTGGCTATTCATGAACCCTGGAGCAGTGGGTATATACGGCATTCATACTATTCCTACCTTATTGTTATTTGAACTAAATAATGCTAGAATTGAAAACTTACAAGTAGTAGAGTTTTCATTCAAAACACAATAGCTATACTTTTTTTATGCTATCATTTTTTCTAGTAGCATTCGTTTTGCAATAGGTAAGTAAGACTCTTGAAAAGGGATACTACACTTGCTAGTAATGTAATACGTAGCTGGACAAGGCAAAGAAGGATATGATTGTATTAACTCTGCTTTTATATTCTCTGGTTGGGATAGTATATTTATAGCAAAATCAGTAATAAAGTTAGTTCGTAAAGAGCGATATTTTTCGTCTTTTTCTTCCCACAAACACAACTGGTACTGGTATACTTTTACTTTGTTTTCGGGTAGTATATGCAGTAGTAAGTAGCCTTCTTTTATATAAGAAGCATGCAGGCCGAGAACGTTTATAGTAATATCCTGTTTTAATTTTTGGTACAATTTCTGCCCTTCCTGTATACTTTTTTGAAGCAATGGAATGGCAAAATAAATAATCTTTTGTAACTCTTGTATCCATTCACTACTACAGCTTTCATTATAAACAAACTGCCAACTGTTTTTATTAATTCCTATTATATCTTTTTTTATAGGAGGCTGTAATAATCCTTGTTGTGCTTTTTGTATTTCTTTATAATGCTCTATAGCGTCTGCAAATAAAGGGTACAAGCATTGAGAAGCAAAATAATTTTGTAAATTTTGTAAATAATCTAATAATATATATTGCTTATACTCGAAATCAATCCAATCTTCGGTGAGCCAGTTTTTTGATAACGTATTCATAATGATTTCCCCTTAAAAAAGTAAATAAAAAGGATAGCTTCTTGTATACTATACGAATATAAAAATAAAAAAGTTACTATTTACAAAACATATCGTGTATTTTTTAGTATGTTTGCAGTTATTACTATTTTTGTTTTATCTTAAATTTATTATTATTATGCCTGTAAGAATGGTAGAAGATCCAGAAGAAGATAATTCCTCGGACAACGGTGGCGGTGGGAATGGCGGCGGTGGTGGTGGTTTTCCAAAACTCCCTGGTGGCGGTGGACTTTGGTCTATTGCTTTATCCTTATTATTCAGAAGCCCTAAAATAGGAATAGCGGTATTGCTTATTGGCGGTATTGTATACTACTTCATGGGGCAGTCCAGTGCTACTAACTCTAACATCGGATTAGGCTGTACGCTAGATCAACAAAAATACGACCAAACCAATGTATACGCCTCTTTGGACGGTGGTAAAAATGCTTTGCCTAGTAAAATTAGTTTAGAACAATTCTGTCCAAAACGCCTGAATCAAGGCAAGCAAGGCTCGTGTGTAGCGTGGGCAAGTGCGTATGCAGCCAGAACTATATTATATTCCAGAGCCACAGGGCAAGACCCTAATAAAGTAGCTTTTAGTCCAGCATTTTTATACAATCAAATACATTTAGAAGATTGCCAAGGGTCTTATTTGCCGTATGCAGTGGATAATATGAATGAGGTTGGAGCGCTTCCATTCCGAGAATTCCCCTACAATGAAAATAGTTGTGATAACAAACCTTCTAATACACAAATAGCACAAGCCAAACAATTCATTATCAAAGGTGCAAACCGATTAAGCAAAGATGGCGACGACTATGCAGTAGATATACAAGCCATTAAACAAAATCTAGCACAAGGCGCACCAGTTACTATTGGTATGATGGTAGGCGGAAGTTTCATGCAGAATATGGAAGGGCAAAAAGTATGGCACCCCGAGCGTAGTGATAGAGATATGGACGGATTTGGCGGCCATGCGATGTGTGTAATGGGCTACGATGATAATGTAGAAGGAGGAGCATTCCAACTTATGAACAGTTGGGGAGAAAATTGGGGAGATAGGGGTTTTGCTTGGGTAAGATACAGAGATTTTGAATTTTTTGTAAAAGAAGCGTATGGATTATATCCGATGGGTTCGGCTCAAAAACCACAAAATCCCAATGTATTAGGTGTAAAATTAGGCTTACTAAATACTACTACTGCAAATCAGTATATTTCTTTGAGTAAAAAAACACCTAATAGCTTTGCTACACAACAAGTACTACCAATAGGTACGAAATTTAAAGTAGAAATAACGAATACCGAGGAGTGCTATACCTATGTATTCGGGCAAGAAACCGATGGCACTAGCTATGTATTATTTCCGTACACTGCCAAGCATTCGCCTTACTGTGGTATCGTAGGTACACGTGTATTTCCGAAAGATATGTCCATGCAGCTGGATAAAGTTGGTAATAAAGATTATATTGGAATAGTAGTTTCTAAAAAAGAACTAGACTACACTACGCTCAATAACCAATTGAAATCCAGCAAACAAACTACTTTTGAAGGCAAATTCCAAGAAGTATTTGCTACTACTGCTATCCCGAATGTAGCTTTTACTACTACTGCACAAACTATTGATTTTGAAGCCAATACTCAGCAAAAAGATGTAGTATGGGCTATTCTTGAATTAAATAAAAAATAAACCATTATGCGATTTATAACGTATTCATTACTAACAGTCACTATATTATTTTCGGTACAATGCGGAAATAAAAGTGATACTTCTAACCAAGAATTAGAAGACAATAAAGGTATACCGCAAGAAGGCTGGGTGATAGACCCTACACAGCGTGCAGTAGGCAAAATAACCCCAGATGTATCCGAAGAAGATTTGCGAGATGCGTATGGCAAAGAACACGTAAAAAGCGATACGATATGGTCCGAAGATGGGACTAATTTCAGTATAGGTACTAAACTATTCGCTAATACTAAAAATGAAGTACAGATAATATGGGAAAATATGGAGGAACTAAAAAATCCTTCCCAGATAATTATCCAAACCAAAGATAGTGAATGGAAAACCAAAGACGGTATCCATATAGGAACTACCCTAGAAGAACTAGAAAAAGGTAATACTAAGCCTTTTAATGTCATAAGCTTTGAATACGAAGATGGTGGTATTATATCCGATTGGCTAGGAGGGAAATTCGCTAATAAATACGATGGCGAAACAGGTACGGAGTTTCTTCTTACACCTTCCAAACCAATCGACCCAGTTGTTTTTTCCAAGTTCAAAGAGGACGATGTACCAAGTAGCCACGAGCTACTAAAAAGCCATGGCTTACGTCTGGCTAAAATGAAATTTTATTTTTAATTTATTACTATTCTTTACTATGTTTCGTGTACTTGCATTATTTGCCAGCTTACTACTTATCACTAGCTGTGGCATTTTTAAGAGAAATAAAAGACCTATTCCATTAGCCGTTGAAAAAATCGTAATAGAAACTAACCCCAAAATAACGATACTGGATACTACGGGGTATGAAATTACAAAAATAGTTTTATCTGGCGATATATTGTATTTATGGGTGCGCCATGCAGGCTATGAATATGATTTGATTGCAGATAACAGGCTATCGCCAACGAATCCGCCTCAACTGAATATTTTTCTAAAAAGACAAAAATTAATTAATAATAATAAAGTCCAAGAAAATATTATGGTTTTTGATTTAAGTTCTTTAAGAACCATCAGTAAGCAAACGATGTTATTAAACTTAAATGGTACCGCACAAAATATAAATTATTAATACTAAAAAAGCGTCTTGAAAACTTCAAGACGCTTTTTTTTAGGCTTTTCTATAAACTATAAACTTATTTCTTTTTACCACCAGTATTGCTAGCATTAGCTGCTGCTGCTGCCTCTGCTTTTGCAGCACGAGTCATTTGTACGGTTACTATTACTACATTTTTAGCATCTAAAAACTGTACGTCGTCATTGATTACACTTTGAATTTTGATAGCTTGGTTGATATCTAAATCGCTGATATCTACTTCTACTGCTTCTGGTATATGCTTTGGTAATGCTTTTATTTTTACTTTACGTAATTTTTGAACTAATTTTCCACCAGCACGTACTCCCACAGAGTTTCCTGTTAATCTTACTGGAATAGAAATATTTACAGGCTTATCTGGAAATAATTGTAAAAAATCCGCATGTAGAATTTGGTCTGTGATTGGGTGAAATTGTACATCTTTTAGAATAGAAGTGAATTTCTGCCCTCCTAGCTCTAAATTAACTTCATACACATCTGGCGTATATACTAAATCTCTAAAAGATAATTTATGTAAATAAAAATGATGTTCTGTTTCACCACCATAAAGTACACATGGCACATTAGCGTCTTTACGAAGAAGGCCCGCGTCTTTTTTTCCTATAGCAGCTCTCGCAGAACCACTTAAATTGATTGACTTCATGAAATATATAAATAATAGTTGAACTATAAAAAATTAAGGTTTGCAAAGGTA
>JAYUJA010000190.1:0-4167 GCA_043765495.1 Bacteroidia bacterium | reverse complement strand
TCTAATAAGTGTACTGGTGTATGCGGGTTTATGGCAACACCTGCTTTTATGCCTGTATTTTTGATGACTTGTATGGTACGGTGCAAATGTGTACACGCTTCATAATGTACAGTAAGAATATCTGCACCAGCTTGGATAAATTCGCTGATATACCTTTCGGGCTTCACTATCATCAAATGAACGTCTAATGGCTTGGTGTTCATCTGTTTTATGTGCTGTATAATAGGAAATCCGAAGGAGATATTAGGTACAAATATGCCGTCCATTACGTCCAAATGAAACCAATCCGCGTCGCTGCTATTTATTAATTCTATATCGCGGTATAGGTAATTAAAATTAGCAGCTAAAATAGAAGGGGCAATTAAATGTTTTTGCATAAAAATGGCTTATTCTACGGTTACAGATTTTGCCAAATTACGAGGTTGATCTACATTACACCCACGCATCACAGCGATGTGGTATGCTAGTAGTTGTAACGGGATAACAGTCAGCAATGGGCTTAATACTTCTTCTGTGTTAGGTATTTCTATAGTATATTTTGCCATTGTTTTTACTTCTTTGTCACCTTCTGTCACGATGGCTATTACTTGTCCACCTCTGGCTTTTACTTCTTGTATATTACTAATCGTTTTTTCGTAATGCCCTTTTAATGGTGCTATTACTACTACTGGCATTTCTTTATCTATCAAAGCGATAGGACCGTGTTTCATTTCAGCAGCTGGGTAGCCTTCGGCATGTATGTAGGATATTTCTTTTAGCTTCAAAGCTCCTTCTAATGCTACGGGGAAGTTATAACCTCTACCTAGATACAGGCAGTTAGGGGCATCTTTGTATTGGTAAGCTATTTCTTTTATGAGGTCATTTTTATCTAGTATTTGCTGTACTTTTTCGGGTATTAGCGTTAGTTCATTTACTAATTCTTGGTAGCGACTTTCGGTGATAGTTCCTTTTTTACGTCCTAAACAAAGCGCTATAAGGGTCAATACTGTTATTTGTGCTGTAAATGCTTTGGTGGAGGCTACTCCTATTTCAGGACCTGCGTGAGTATAAGACCCAGAGTGTGTAGCCCTTGCGATAGATGAGCCTACTACGTTACAGATACCGTATACAAATGCACCTTTGGATTTTGCTAGTTCAATAGCGGCTAGGGTATCGGCTGTTTCGCCAGATTGGCTGATGGCGATTATTACGTCTTCTTCGCCAATGATGGGGTTGCGGTATCGAAATTCCGAAGCGTATTCTACTTCTACTGGTATTCGTAACAAGTCTTCTATAAGGTATTCTGTCACTAGTCCTGCGTGCCATGAAGTACCACAGGCTACGATAGTGATACGTTTTGCGTGTAATATTTTTTTCTCAAAATCCACAATACCTGCCATGATAATATCCAAAGTGTCGGTATGCAATCTACCTCTATAACTATCTGAAATAGAACGTGGCTGCTCGAATATTTCTTTTAACATAAAATGCTCGTAGCCGCCTTTTTCTATGGCTTCCAAGTTCATTTCTAGGGTTTGGATATAGGGAGTAGTAGGAATGTTTTTGATGGTTTTTAATTCTAAATCTTTGCCTTTACGTAGTATAGCTAGCTCCTCATCGCCTAGGTACACTACTTCACGGGTATACTCGATGATGGGGGTAGCGTCTGATGCTATTAGGAATTCATCTTTGCCTATGCCTATTACCAGTGGGCTACTTTTGCGGGCGGCTACTAGTAGTTCGGGTTGTTGCTTATCCATCACTACGATGGCATACGCTCCTATTACTTGGTTCAGAGCTATTCGTACTGCTTCTATAAAATCTACTTTTTCGTTTTGCTTTATATCTTCTATCAAGTGGATAAGGACTTCGGTATCGGTGTCGCTACGGAATATGTGGTTTCTATTTTGTAATTCTTGTTTTAGAGAGGCATAATTTTCTATGATACCATTATGTATTAAAACAAGGTTCTCATCGCCTGAAAAATGCGGGTGTGCATTCGTGTCATTAGGCTCGCCGTGGGTAGCCCAGCGAGTATGTGCTATTCCTATCGTACCTGAAATATCTTTGCCTTGAGCAAAATCTACTAAATCTGCTACTTTTCCTTTTCTTTTTAATAAACGGATAGGTTCTTCTGGCGATAATAATGCTATTCCTGCACTATCGTAGCCTCTGTACTCCAATCTTTGTAAGCCTTTTATAAGAATAGGATAGGCTTGTTTATTGCCTAGGTATGCAACAATTCCACACATAATAAATTAGTATTAATCTTTGTAAGGTAAATAACGGCAAATATAAGAAATATATTGTACTACTAAAAAAACAATAGCAGTATCGTACTCGCCCAATAGTGGATTATTTTATACAAAAAAAGCCTTAAAACGAATTACTTTAAGGCTTTTTAGATTTATTTTATACTAAAAAAATTAGTTTGCTATTTCTATTTTACCAATTTTTACGATTTTAGTATCGTTGTCAGCTATTTGGTAGAAATAAATACCGTTTGCCATACCAGTAGTGGATATAGTAGTTTCGTTGGTATTTAAAATGCTGTTTTTTACTATTTTACCGCTTAAATCTATCATTATTAATGTACACTGTCCTTCTTCTTCTTTTTTCACGGTGATGGTAGTAGTAGCGATAGTTGGGTATACGGTGAAGTTGGTATTAGTTTCCAAATCGCTCATAGAAGCCGTAGCACCAGATAGCATTACATTATCCACGGTAAGGGTAGTACCCATATTTGCGGCAGTCATCACTTTATTTCTTGTTAAATTTGCATAGTTAGTGATAAAAAATAATTCTAAAGTATCAGGAGTCGCTGGACTAACCCACTGGATAGGTTTACTTATGTGCTGGAAAGTAGTTGCATTTGCAGTGCCTGTTATCCAAGCACCAACCCCTATTAATGCTCCATTTTTCTTAAATTGTGCCAATGCTATTACACTATCTGTACCCATTATAGTACATTTATAATCAAACTCAAAAGTAGTAGGACGACTTGTGTAAGGGACTCCATTCAGATCATCTCCATAAGATAATACTCCGGAGATATAAGGAGGTAGATTTGGCTGTAAACTTGCTGGTACTACTCCATTTTCTATTTGAACAGCAGAAGAAGCACTCCCTACACCCATCACTTTGGTTACAGTAGTAGGAAAACGACGAGCTTGTGTTTTTAGTATATTAAAATTATACCAGTTGTCTGGTGTTTCAGTAGCTGCGGAATCTGTTAAGGTAAACCAAGTGTCTAGGTTACCATTGGTAAGTACTTGTGCAGATAATTGTGTGGATACTGCTAATCCTAATGCTACAGCAAGAGTAGAAAATTTGTTTTTCATTTTTATAAAAAAATATAAATATAATAGGACTGCAAAGGTACTATTTTTTACATTTGTAGTATGCAAATACTAGAAATTTTACAAAAATACTGGCAATATCCTGCTTTTCGTGGCTTGCAAGAAAGCTGTATCAGTAGTATACTTAATAAACAGGATACCATTGCTTTGCTTCCTACTGGGGGTGGGAAGTCTATTTGCTATCAAATACCTGCCCTGTGTATGGAAGGTACTTGTATAGTAGTATCGCCTTTGATAGCTTTGATGCAAGACCAAGTACAGCAGTTAAAACAGCGGAATATCCCCGCCATAGCCATACACAGTGCTATGCGTAAAAGTGAGATAGATAGGCTACTTACCAATTGTATACACGACCAGTATAAACTACTCTATGTATCACCAGAAAGGCTTGCTAGCAAAGCTTTTTTAGACAGGATACAATATGCTACTATTTCTTTTGTAGCCATCGACGAGGCGCATTGTGTATCGCAGTGGGGGCACGACTTTCGTCCTGCTTATTTGAGTATTGGCATACTTCGCGATATATTTCCAAAATTGCCTTACCTAGCCCTTACTGCTACGGCTACACCTACTGTACTAGCGGATATAAGTAAGCAATTACAACTGCGCAAGCCTACTATTTTGCAACAAAGTTTTATTCGGGACAATATTCAGTATCTAGTACTAGAAGAAGAAAATAAATGGAATAGACTACTAAAAATAATCACTAAAATACCAGAAGGAGCTTGTATTATATACGTAAAAAGTAGAAAAAAATGCAAAGAGATACATGATTTTTTACTAAAAAACAACGTAAGTAGCACGTATTATAATGCAGGATTAACGGCAC
>JAYUJA010000189.1:0-13885 GCA_043765495.1 Bacteroidia bacterium | reverse complement strand
ACTGTAATTTTTCTGTCTGTATTCTTTCTGTTAAAACCATTTTATAGAATTAAAATTCAAAGATAGTTATGTTTCTATGTATTTTCCAAATTTATTTTAATTTATTTGCTTTTTTACTACTTGTGCCTACTATGTGATTGGTTGATAAAAAAATAACAAAGCCCTGTTAGTTGTATTAACAGGGCTTTGTGTTTCTATTTATTACTGCATTTCGTTTAACAATTCTTTGATATCTTCTGTTATTCTTGTATTAAATTCTTGTATCATTTTTTCTTTCAATTGATTTTTCATTTCATTATCACTTAAAAAAGTAGTACGTTCCTTAAAATAAGTAGAGTATTGTGCAGTAGTAATTCCTGAACTATTGGCAGGTACAGAAGTAAGGCTTATCTGGTTTAATGGGATATTTCCTGTGTATTCATAGGCGTTGATATTATCGGTTGTAGTAGCTGTAAAATCGCCTCTTTTGCTAGTTCCTCGGATAGTATAATTTCCAGTACCTACAAAACGTTTATTGCCACTTATAGCAGTGTAAGCTACTGGTTCTATTGCTTCGTACATGGTAGTAGTAATGGTATTTACTACTTGTGTGAAAGTTCTGATTTTGTAGGCAGTACGGTTTTGTTTACTAGGATTAGCACCAGTAGCTTGGTAGTCGGTAGTTAATACGATGGTGTGATTGGCTTCTGCGGCATTGCCTACGAATTTCAAAAATCTATCACTTACTTGGTTAGTTAGTCGGCTGTATACTTGGTTGCTTAATTCGTTGTAGCCTTCTATGTATATTCTTATACCACCTTTGTCTATACAGCTTTGTAGTTGGGTATCTAGATTAGGGTACAATTCGGTGATACGCGTACGGCTTTTGAGATTAGATAATTCGGTATATGCTTTTTTATATTGTCTATTGGTATATAGCTTATTTGCTTCTTCGTATTGTTCTTTGGTTATGCCATCGTAGCATTTGCGGATATAGTTAGTAGCTTCTTTGTAATTAGATTTTCGTGTATTTACGGTATTAAATTCTCCTTCTGCTTTGGTGTACTGATTAGAATTATAATAAGAAATCCCGTTTTGATAGATTACTTCGGTGATAGCGTCGTAGCATTTTACGAGGTAGTCTTGTACTTCTTTGTAATCGTTGGTACGGTTTGCTACTGTTTTGAATTCTTTTTCGGCTTCTTTGTATTGTTTAGAAGCATACTGCTGTAATCCTTTATTATAATATTGTTCGGTGATAGCGTCGTAGCAAAGTTTAATATGCTTGGTAGTTTCTTTGTAATTGGATTGTCTTTTGTCTACTAATTGGAACATATTTTCTGCTTTTTCATAATCCTTAATTTTGTATAATTCCATTGCTTTGGCATATTTCTGCTCGGTTACCTTATCATAACAAACGGTTTGTAAATATTTCGCATCTTTATAGGTAGCTGCTCTTTCTAGGGTTTTATAAAAATAGTCGTACGCTTCTTGGTAGTCTTGTGCATAGTAGCTTTTTTGTCCTAGAAGGTAGTATTTTTCCGCTATTGCTTCATTACACTCTTTCATTATTCGTGCTGTTTCTTTGTAAGTTTTATCTCTTCTCGTAACTTCTGTAAGCCTATTGTAAGCTAATTCGTAATTTTGTTGTTGGTATAGTTCTACTGCTTCTCTATAAAAAGATTCCGTAGTAATGGTATTTAGAAACTGGCATGCATCTTGGTATTCGTCTTTCCATCGCAGCAATTCGTAGCCATACAGTGTATTATATTTTCGCAATTGTAATTTTGCATTTTCGCATCGTTGCGCTGCTTTTTCGTGTTCTTCGGGAGTACGTGCGTTATCGTTTGCTATTTCTGCTTTATCCATTACATCGTCAAAGTACTTGTAGCCTACTCTTTCTACTACTTCATCGGTTTTGATATTTCTCTTTTTGCCGAGTTTTTTTGTATAGCTATTTAAGGCTTCTTCGTACCTTCCATTTTCTTCTAATTTTGTAGTTCTTTTGATTAATTTATTACGGGTGGCACAACTTAAACACAGGGATAAGCCCACCAAAAAGGCGATATATTTCATGGCATTAAAAATAATTGATTAAATAAATAGACTAATTTTCAAGCATACAAAAAACGTGCCAAAACACATTTCCAAGCTTTTATTTTTATTTCAATAACTGAAAAAAGCCTTTCAGCGGATATATTTTATAATTTGCATCTTGGTATTCTCCAGCATAAAAATACGTCCCATCATTGCATAGCGTCCCATTACTATATCCATTCCATTGGAAAGCTGGATCGGTAGTTTCGTATACTTTATTTCCCCATCTATTGTATATTTCTAGGAAAAAAACAGTTATATTTTGATTTACTATCGCTTGGAAAGTAGTATTTTTGGTATCAGTATTAGGTGTAAATATATTGGGGAGCTGGTATACTGGTGGTGTATAACAGCTTATAGTATACATAGTATAGCGAGTAGTATCAATAGTAGCAATGGCATAATACACAGAACTCCCTAGTACATTACTTGCTGGATAAAAAGGATTTCCGTCTTGGATAAGCTGATAGGAAGCAGTATACCAGCTAGCATCTTGCTGATTGTATTGTATAGCGATAGATTTTTTCTCATTTAAACAAATACTATCTTCTAGGCAAGTGATGGCGTGGAAAGTTATACTAGCAGTATCATTAGGGCTTATAGCATAGTAGGTAGTTGGTTGTAAAGAATTATTTATCACCGTAAAAATACTATCTGTTCCTACTAATTGATAACTAGAATTATACCAACGGATAGCAGTATCGCCAGTCGCTGTAAGTAGTCTATTCTCTCCGATACAGCTTGAGCCTGCACTACTTTGGATACTTACTACAGGGCGGGGCAAAGGTGGTGTACAAGCTTCTGTAAAATCATTCAAAAAAGAAGGCAATCCGAAAGTAATACTTCCAGTCCCTAACGTTTGTTGATTTCGTTGAAAATTACAATTATTTCCTATCATATTGGGTTCATTAATCACACTCAACGCACTACTACTAGCAGGCCCTACGTATATTTTACCATTGGGAGCTGTTTGCAAGGTTCTGCATTCGGTGGTAGAAGAATCGATAAGTATCCGTGATGCCCATACATCGTCTTGGGTAGGTAGGTTTATATTGTATTGAAATAATTTGTACGGGTACGTTACCAGTCCTACGTATAATAATTTCCCATCTGGCGAAAACTCTACACCATACGGCTGGTAGGTCTGCCCTTCTCGGTAATAATTTTGGGTATTCACATATTGGCTATCTGTAAGGGTAATGGTATTGCTTAAAACGCCTGTGTTTTTGTCAAAATCAAATACTTCAATCGTATGGTGTGCTTCTATGGCACATGCTATTTTAGTACCATTTTTGGACGCTTTCATATAGCCACTTGCTCCAAGCCCTTGGTAGATAGAATGATTAATTCCTATATTCGTAATCACTGGCGTAGTATTCAACCCTTGTTCTGTAACCTTATACACATAAAAAGCATTATTACCATATTCGTGGCTTACTACCCATATATCACAGCCATTTGCATGGCGTATGGCAGTCACTTTTTCGGTAGCTCTGTGGTATAATGGGATATTTTTTTCCGTAACTACTACATCGCCATTCCCATTAGCAAGACTCATATCTATGGCAGAATAAGCAAGACAACCATGACAAGGCCCAGTAGACACATTACCAGCAGTATCTGCTTGGGAAGGCGGTGTGAATAATAAATATTTAGAACTAGATTGCGGGATAGGAACTGCTACAAACTGCGTAGTAGAAGCATCGCCCCAGATACCATTACCATTGGGCATTATTTGGTTATTTTTATTCCATACAGTCACGCCATCGGTGTAGAATAATAGATTACCATTTGCATCGCACATACTAGCACTGCCTTCAAAAGAACTCATGGCACTATTCGTAATAAGAGTTGGCATAGCAGTAGAAAAATCCAATCCAGTATTCCCAAAATACCATTTACTAGCTTGGTTTTGAGAGAACAAAGGAAATAGAAAAGTAAAATTTAGTATATAAAAAACAATAAAAAAGCGAAAATAACGGTTATAAACAAGCATATTATTAAAAAAATAAAGAAAAGTATAAGAATAAATTATTGAATTTTGTACTGTAACAAAGCATTATTATTCATCAGTACGATAATAGTAGCAGGATTAGTACTAGTAGGCACGTACCATAGCTGTACGTTATTGCCTGTTTGTGTATACTGTATAGGATAGTTGGCGGGTATAGTAGTCATTCCTTGTGGTACTATTACAAAACTACTAGATGGGCTACTGATTGGCAAAGTGAGTGTAAAAAACAACGTATCCATAGTAGATTTCAACAGGCCATTTTTAGGGGTGTAGTATTGTATTTTTTCTTGGGCAAATGCTCTATAAATAATCGGTTGGTTGGAGAAATCTTTTTTACTAAAAGGCTCCGCTGTTAGTAGCCATTTAGTATCCGTAGGGTAGTGGCTAAAAGCTAGTAAAGAAGGAGAAGTAAAGAAATAAAAATCCTTAAAATCAAACGTATATTTTGTAACTCTGGCATCGGTATATCCAGCTGCTCTTGTAGGGTCTAGTAAGTTCCATTGATGGTTTATATACACTGCATTCCAGCTATGGTTTGCTCCTGTTATTTCTTGTCCTATGGGATTAGAAGCAGTTCTTAAAAACCCGTCTATTTTCATTGCACGGATACCAGCTTGCTCGCATAAATACCTAAAAACACGAGAATAACCATCACAAATAGCTTTTTTATTGGTAAATACATAGCTTACTATTTTGGCATTGTAAAGGCTGTCGTTCCAAGCTTGTGATTTCTTGTTATTAGGCTTCCAAAAATTTTTATAAATACTATCGTCGTGGAAAGCCGCTTTATCGTACTCTATGTGTGCCGTTACCCAACGGAATATAGCTCTTACCTTTTCAGTAGTATCGGCATAAGGTTGAGTAAGCTTATCCGCTAAAATAGGCAGAGGGGTAGAAGGTAAATTTGCAGCATACTCGTCTATTGCAGCATAAGTAGCACTTTGACAAAATGCAACACTCACACTACAACTTACTATTATGGTAATAACTATTTTTTTGAAACAAGAAAACATAAGCAAGAAATAAGATAACGGAACAAAGGTATTGTTTTTGAAATTCATTTTAGAATTGTCTTTTTTATTTATGCTACAAACGTATTATTGCTATAATTTCTGTATTTAGGTATTTATTTTGAAATAAAATCAGTTTGTATTGTATTTTTTGTATTTTTGTTAAAATTCTTAATGAAAACCTATTTATGAAAAAGATACTTTTTATCTCCGTTACTGTTTTTAGTACTTTATTTTTGAGTAATTGTGGCGAAACTGCTCTTACTATTATTCCTATTACTTGGGGAAATTCTACTTCTGATATAGACGACTGCTATGGCACTATCCAATATAGAAAAGGAGTAAGTAGCGTCAATCCTCCTGCTGGTTTTGAAGATAAAAAATGGCTATTCAAAGTATCTGCTCCTCAAAATATGTTACAAACAGGGGCTACGCAGCTCAATACTTGGACAACAGGATTTGCACTATCTACGATGCCTACCTTACAAAAACCAGAACTAGAAATGTTTCCTAGTACGGTGAGTAACTGGAATAATATCGCATTAGGCGACTGCGGAAATAGCACTTGGGGAGTCCAAAGTGCCTACGATTCACAAGGGACTATGAAAATAAGAGTCACTTCTACGCAAGCTATTTCGGGCGGGCGTACCAAATATAACTATGAAGCAAAGTTAGAAAATTTAGCATTTAATGTAGATGCTAGCTACCAAGTAACTATTCCTAGTACTACTTTTTCTAGTTTACAAGCTACTTATTAAATTCAAAAAGCCTCTTCTTATTTATAGAAGAGGCTTTTATTTTACTATATTATGCAATTTCAGGACTTGCGTACGCACTAATAGGAGCGCACGTACATATCAAATTTCTATCTCCATAGCCATTATCTATTTTTCTTACACTCGCCCAGAATTTTCTATCTCGCAAGTAAGGTAATGGAAAAGCAGCTTTACTTCTCGTATATGGGAATTTCCATGCATCTTCCATCAGACAATTCGCAGTATGTGGAGCATTTACTACCACATTATTATCCATTTCAGCTGTTCCATTTTCTATTTCTCTTATTTCTTCACGGATACCTATCATGGCGTCTATGAATCTGTCTAATTCTGCTTTACTTTCACTTTCAGTAGGCTCTATCATCAGCGTACCAGCTACTGGAAACGATACGGTTGGAGCGTGAAACCCATAATCCATTAGTCTTTTAGCAATATCCGCAACTTCTACATGCGTAGTAGCTTTAAAATCTCTACAGTCCAAAATCATTTCATGCGCTACATGCCCATTTTCTCCTACATACAGTATATTATAGCTATCTTTTAGTCTAGCTTTCATATAGTTAGCGTTTAGAATGGCATATTTAGTAGCGTCTGTGATACCCTTTTCTCCCAACATTCTAATATAGCCATACGAGATAAGAAGAATTAAAGCACTACCATAAGGCGCTGCGGATACAGCTGTAGTACCTTGTATGCCGCCTACATTATCGTTATAAATATGTTTTGGTAAAAAAGGTACTAATCTTTCTACTACGCAGATAGGTCCCATTCCTGGACCACCACCTCCATGTGGTATAGCAAAGGTTTTATGCAAATTAAGATGGCAAACATCTGCACCAATATTCCCTGGATTCGTAAGTCCTACTTGTGCGTTCATATTCGCACCGTCCATGTATACTAGTCCGCCATTAGTATGGATAATGGAAGTAATTTCTTGAATACTAGCTTCAAAAACGCCGTGCGTAGACGGGTAAGTCACCATCAAACAAGCCAATGTATCTTTGTATTTTTCTGCTTTTGTTCGTAGGTCTTCTACTTCTATATTGCCTTGTGCATCACAATTTACTACTATTATATCCATTCCTAGCATAGAAGCACTTGCTGGATTAGTACCGTGTGCAGAAGATGGAATTAAGGCTATTTTTCTATGTTTTTCATTATTCGCATGGTGGTAGGCTTGTATAGTAAGTAAGCCTGCGTATTCTCCTTGCGCTCCAGAGTTAGGTTGTAAAGATATGCCAGCAAATCCAGTTATTTCACACAGGTATTTTTCTAATTCATCTAGTATATACTGGTATCCTTTTGTTTGGGAAAGTGGTGTGAATGGGTGTATAGCGTTGAATAAAGGATTAGAACATGGCATCATCTCGGAAGCTGCATTTAGCTTCATCGTACAAGAGCCTAATGATATCATGGAATAATTCAATGCTAGATCTTTATCTTCCAAATACTTAATATAGCGCATCATTTCTGTTTCAGAGTGGTATTTATGAAACACGTCTGCGGTCAAGAAATCACTTTTACGGGTAGTAGTAATAGTTGTATTATTCAGATTAGTAGCATCAAACTCAATGTCCAACAGTTGAAATAATTTTTCTAAACAATTATTTTCTGTAGTTTCATCTATACTAATACTAACTATTGAATTATTTCTATCATAAAACAGGTTAATATTACTTGCTTCTGCTTTTTGGCGGATAGTTTGTTTGTCTGCTACTTGTATACTTATGGTATCAAAATAGTTAGTATTTACAATAGTGTATCCTTTTGCTTTTAATTGATGGTATAAATACGTAGTTTTTTTGTAGATAGAAGACGCTATGTGTTGCAATCCTTGTGGGCCATGGTATACTGCGTACATACTTGCCATGATAGCTAAAAGTGCTTGTGCAGTGCAAATATTAGACGTAGCTTTATCTCTCTTAATGTGTTGCTCACGGGTTTGTAATGCCATACGTAATGCTCTATTCCCGTCTATATCGATGGATACACCAATAATTCTACCTGGAATAAATCGCTTGAATTCTTCTCGGGTAGCAAAAAATGCGGCATGCGGGCCTCCATATCCCATAGGAACGCCAAATCGTTGGCTAGTGCCTACTACTACATCTGCACCCCACTCGCCAGGAGGCGTAAACAAGGTAAGGGCTAACAAATCTGTACCTACTACTACGTGTGCATTGTGGGCGTGTATTTTATCTACAAAAGCGGTATAGTCTAGTAGTTCGCCATGTTTTGATGGGTATTGAATGTATACGCCAAATATTTCATTGGTATAGGCGTCTATTTGTGTTATATCGCCTATTACTACTTGTATACCGATGGGTTGCGCTCTTGTTTTTAGTACATCAATGGTAGTTGGAAAAGCATTTTCATCTACAAAAAACACATTTTTATTATTTTTCACTTGTTCTTTACTACGCATACTATACAGCATGGTCATTCCTTCTGCTGCTGCGGTAGCTTCATCTAGTAACGACGCATTAGCGAGTGGCATAGCAGTAAGCTGGCACACCATTGTTTGATAGTTTAGTAATGCTTCCATTCTTCCTTGCGCTATTTCTGCCTGATAAGGCGTATAAGCAGTATACCAGCTAGGATTTTCGAATATATTACGCAGGATTACCGAAGGGGTGTACGTACCATAATATCCTTGTCCTATATGCGATTGAAATAAGCTATTTTGATTTGCTAGTTCTTGCATGTGCTGCAAGTATTGCGCTTCTGTAAGTGGGTCTGGTAGGTTTAGGCTTTTGAATAGGCGGATAGAGGCAGGTATAGTTTCTTCTATTAATGCATCTAAAGAGGTTACTCCTATGGTTTCCAACATTTGTTTTTCATCTGTGGGAGAAATACCTATGTGTCTTTTATAAAATATATTATCAGACATGAGTAATAAAAATTAAGGTTTGTTAATGTAAAAAAAGTAATAAATGGACGCTAATTAGGCTAATGAATTACAAATACTTTTTAGATCTGCTGTAATATTTTCAATAGATCGTGTACCATCTACGGATTTTAATTTATTTTGTTTTAGGTAATATTCTTTTAAGATTCCTGTTTTTTGTTCGTATTGTTGAAATCTGTGTTGTATGATACTTTCGTCTTTATCATCGGGTCTATTGGAAGTTTCACCACGTAATAAAAGTCGTTTAGTAAGTTCTTTTTCTGGAACATCTAGCGTCAAAACAGATTTTATTGGTTGATTTAGTTTTTGTAATAAAGCATCTAACGCTTCGGCTTGCGGCAAAGTACGTGGGAATCCGTCAAATATAACTCCTTTGTAACCTACAAGATGGCTTAACAAGTTTTCTATCATACCTATTACTATTTCGTCTGGTACTAATGTTCCTGCGTCTACTAATGGTTTTGCTTGTAATCCTAAAAGTGTTTGATTTTTAATTTCAGTACGCAACAAATCTCCTGTAGACACGTGTTTTAACTCAAAAGAAGTAGCTAGTTGCGTAGCTTGTGTGCCTTTGCCTGCACCTGGCGCACCAAATAGGATAATATGTAACATATATTGTTTTTAATAGAATAAAATAAAAGTGCAAATATATTAAAAAAGTAAGTAAAGGTTTTTTATAATTTTAAAATATGTTTTTCGTCTGCGAATTTCCTGCCTGCAAAGTATACTGCGATAGCGGCTATTAGTAGTAAGGAACAGAAAGTAACACCATAATATTGCCATTCTATCGTACCTGCTAGCACTTCTCTACTACATAGCATGATATTAATAATCGGGATACATGCCATTTTAAAACTTAAAGCTAATGACTGTTGCATTCCTATAATGATCGGTAGGGTAATAAAAAGTGATAAAGGATTAGACAAACTTTGTGCTTCTTTCGTGGTTTTGGCACTTACGGTCAAGTATACCAACGCTCCTGCCATACATATACAATACGGGATAATAAGTAGTAAGATAGCCATAAATTTTACAGGATTTAGCAAGTCGCCTAGAAAAGCTAATTCTTCGGATTTTGGCAAAAATTTCAATACATAAGAACCAAAAAACAGACTTCCCGAAGATAATGTCCCTGCTATAATACCTGCTAGGCTGATAGTGGCTAATTTACCTGTCACTAGTTGGGTTCTGGATATTGGTAAGGTGAGCATAGTTTCGTAGGTATTTCGCTCTTTCTCGCCACTGATGATGTCTATTCCTACATAGCTAATAGTAAAAAAACACGTTATCAGGAATAAATAAGGAATCATACCGCCTACTTTTTTGCCTATGGACTCTGTCATCGTTAGGGTATCTTTTTTCTCTATTTTGATGGGTTCTAGTGTATTTCTTTGTACTCCTAATTTTTGTAATCTTTGGGTATAGATGGTATCTTTGTAAGAATCTAAAATCTTATCCAAACGAGTATTTATTATTTCTTTCGTGGATACGTATTCCATCTGAATAGTAGTAGTAGGATTTTTTAGCAACAGTGTATCCAAGTTAGTCGGAATAGTGATAGCGGCTTGTATGCTATCTATTTTAAGTAGTTCTGTAATTTTATTCGTAGGAATATTTTCTTTTATGGCTACTTCTTTATTCGCAAGTAGATGGGTATAAAAAGAGTTAGTTTTATCGGTCGAGTAGACTGCGATATTTAGTTTTTTATCTAAATCACTTTTTGTTATATAAAACATAGCAAAGCCTACTATGGCTATTATCACTGGAAATAAAATAATAGGCAATAAAAACATCGTAAAAAGGGTACGTTTGTCACGTATTAATTCTATAAATTCTTTTTTTACTAGTAAGAAAATGATTTTCATATATAAAAATAAATAATGCTCGCAAATATACAAAATAATGTAAGACAGAAAAAATCTAATAAACCTATTTTACAACAAAAACCCGCAAACTATTGGGTAGTAGTACACCAAAGTTTTGCGGGCAAATAAAAAATTCAGACTGTTATTGCTTTACTATTATCTTCCAAAACTATCGTAATATTCTACTGCATGTTTCTCGTATTTCTTTATTAGTTCCGCATTTTTCTTTTCTAGTTCTGTCAGGTCTTTGGTTACATCTGCACTCACTGGAATATACCACTCTTGCATCTCAAAAACTTCTCTTACTATTCTATTCTTAAACGCATAGCCATGGCGTGCATAAATACTATTTCGCAAGATTTGTAAATCTCCTCGCTTAAAATTTTCAATATTTTTGGGCTGTAATAAAGTAGTAGAAGCATTCCATTTTAGAAAATCTCCTTTTGCCATTGCTATTTCATCATTTTTAGCTTTGTGTTTGGTATCTTTTACTGGATAAAAATCTAGGTTTTCTGATACTTGTACAGTAGGGTCATAACGGAATACTTTTTTAGTACTTTGCTGTATTTCTCTTTTCGTTACTGGTAGTTTGCTATCATAGGCTGTCCAATTACCTGTCATAGCTGGTTTTTCTTTGGTTATTTCTATCTGAAATATTCCATCGTTTTTATCTGTTCCGTCTTCTTTTGCTTGTATTACGTATTTTTCTTTTTCTTCTTTTATGCTTCCTTCGAAGGGTCTGTAATTACCACCTACTACACTGTGTCCTTTTACCTTATTCGTAGCTATGTCTATATTATCCAAGCTTACGTTTATTTTATTCGTATACGTAAAATCCACATTTTCTTTATAATCAATAGCTTCAAAAATACCTACCCAGTAGCCTAACAAATCATTAGAATTAGTGATAGTAGTAGGGATATTCTCTATTGGAGAAGGTTCTATATTAGCTACATCTTTTACCATACTATCCATGCCTGAATAGTTTTGTGTAGTAGAGTTATTTTGTTTGCAAGACACTATTAATAAGATACTTGCTACATATACTATTTTTTCATGGTAAATAAAAGGATAAAATAAATTTACTGAATGGATTTATTTGTTTCTAAAATACCTCTAATAACTACCGATGCACAAGCACCACCAAAAGCAGCAGGCAAATAAGAAATAGTACCATAAGCAGATTTTTTATAATTCGATCCGTCTGTCAGTATCAACGATTCTGGTAGCGATGGCTCGGGTGAAAATACTGCTTGAAATCCTTTCCTAATACCTATTTTTTTTAGTCTTTTACGGATATTAAGCGCCAAGTAGCATTGGTATGTTTTAGAAATGTCTACTATTTTTATCTGGGTTGGATCTAGCTTGCCACCTGCTCCCATGGAGCTTACCAGTGGTAATTTTTGGTGGTAAGCTAGTTCTATCAAGGTTAGTTTTGGAGTTACACTATCTATGGCATCTACTACAAAATCGTAGGGAGCAGCTTTTACGATAGCTTCCATTTTTTCAGGTGTTACAAAATCTGCTACGGTTATTACTTGTAATTCTGGGTTGATGGCTAAAAGTCTATCTCGCATTACGTCTACTTTGTGCAGACCTTCGGTAGTGGTGAGTGCAGGTAGTTGTCTATTTCTGTTGGTAGCTTCTACTACATCACCGTCTACGATAGTTATTTTTCCGACTCCTGCACGCACGATAAATTCTGCTACAAAAGAGCCTACGCCTCCCATTCCTACTACGAGTACGTGCGCATTTACTAACTTATTTAGTCCTTCTTGTCCAATTAATAATTGGGTTCGAGATAGCCAACTAGTGTCCATTATAGTATAGTATTATACGTTTACTTTATCTCCAAAGCTTACATTATAGTCTACTATACTTTGTTCTATGATTTCTATTGCTCTGGCTTTTCCAAAAAATCCTGTTATTTCTACTGGTTTATTTTCTAATTTTTTATAATCTTCAAAAAATACTCTTAATTCTTTGATAAAATTTTCTGGCAGGTCTGCAAGGTCGTTCAGGTGGTTTGTACTATTATCTTTTTCTACTACTCCTATTATCTTGTCGTCTGTTTCGCCATTGTCTATCATTTGCATTACGCCTATTACCCTTACGGATACTAGTACGCCTGGCAAAATATCTACTTGGGATAGGATTAGCATATCCAATGGGTCGCCATCGCCACAGTAAGTGCGAGGGATAAAACCATAATTAGTAGGGTAGTACATAGGAGTATATAATACTCTGTCCAAGCATATTAAGCCTGTTTCTTTGTCTAATTCGTATTTGGTACGCGTACCTCTTGTGATTTCCGTAATTACGTTTACTATTTCAGGGCATTTTTTCCCTGTTGAAATGTCATGCCAGATATTAGCCATTGTATTTTGTGTTTTTAATTTTTAATAAAAAGATAAGTAAGGTTACAAAGATATTTATTTTAATGAAAAAATAATTTATATTTTTTCTATCACTATTGCAGAAGCTCCACCACCGCCATTACATATTCCTGCTACGCCGTATTTCGCATCTTTATCTAGTAGTATGTTTAGTAATGTCACTACTATTCTCGATCCCGAGCTACCTAGTGGGTGTCCTAGTGCTATCGCTCCACCGTTTATATTGACTTTATCAGCAGCTAGGTCTAGTAGTCTATTATTGATTAGTGATACTACTGCAAAAGCTTCATTTATTTCAAAAAAGTCTATTTCTTTTATGTCTATTCCTGCATTTGCAAGGGCTAGTGGTATGGCTTTTGATGGGGTAGTAGTGAACCATTTTGCTTCTTGCTGTGCATCTGCCATTCCTCTTATGATGGCTAGTGGCGTGATGCCTAATTCTTTTGCTTTGCTGGCACTCATCAGTACTACTGCCGAGGCGCCATCGTTCAAGGTAGAAGCATTGGCTGCGGTGATAGTTCCTTCTTTGTCAAAAACAGGTTTTAGGGTTGGTATTTTATCTAGGAATACGTTTTTATATTCTTCGTCTTCGCTAATGGTGGTAGTTCCTTTTTTAGTAACGATTTCTACGGGTACTATTTCATTCTTAAATTGTACTCGGGCAAAAAATCGACGATGCGGAAGTTTTTTTTGTCGTAGTCCGTAAAAAATTTTCATTGAACTAAAAATTGGGTTTAAATTTCAATGTCTCTTATGAGCTGAAATAGGTTTTTGTTCAAAAAAATTGATGGAAAAGCTGACGTTTCGGTAAAATTCGTTGCCGTTCGGGTTGTTTTTTAG
>JAYUJA010000188.1:0-1494 GCA_043765495.1 Bacteroidia bacterium | reverse complement strand
AAATGAATAAAAATGGGGCATTAAAATGGGCTACTGTATTCGAACACGAAAATGCAAATACCAATGGTTCTGGGCTGAATTTAGCTTCTATTTATTCTGATGGTAAAAAAGTATACATTATTGGCGAAACCTACCGCTTTAATAACAATGATATTCCATTAAGAACATTAGCTGGAGCTTACAATAACCAAACTTTCATGGGCGATCAAGACCCTTTTATCACTCGCTTCGATACTACTGGAGTACTAGAATGGAGTACCTACCTTAATTCCCAAAATGGTACAGGTAAAGCTTACGCAGACGCAACAGATATTACCGTAGATAAAAAAGGAAATCTATTTTTTGTAGGAAGAGCTTATAATGGTGGAGATGTAACCAAAATGTTGCTAATAAATCCTAATAATGGTGCTTATTTTGATAATGTAATGAACCCTACCCCAGTGGGTTTTGATAGTGATATATCTATTACAAAATTTGACAATACACTACAACCCGTGTGGAGTACGTTGTATGGCGGTGGAGACATGGAGATTGCTACCTATGCCACTACGGATACTGCTTCGAATCTTTTGATTTCTTTGAGAGATGTAGAAAGTAGCGATTTCCCAACCTTCAACCCAGGAAATGGTGCGTATTATAGAGGTATAAAACAAAGCCAAGGAGGAGGAGATTATGGCGATGGTGCATTGTTGAAATTTAGTAATACAGGAGTACGCCAGTGGGCTACTTACATAGGCGGAAATGGCGCTACAGCTAGCTCTCGAATAACGGCTATCGGTGTCAATAAAAGTAACAAATTATACGCTATTGGCGAAAGTAATACCAACAGTTTCCCTATCCAAAACCTAGCAGGATCGTATAATAATCCTACCTATGCAGGCACTACTGGTATGAATATTACTATATCCCGTTTCAATAATAACCTAAACATGGACTGGAGTACCTACTATGGCGAAGGCGGAACGTATACTTCCAAAGGAATGTTTTATTTCTTTGATTGTGTGGATAAATTAGGATCTTTTGCTAGTACACCAAGTAGTAGTACCTCTTCGCCTAGTGTGAATCCTAGCAATGGTGCTTACTTTTCTACTACCAATACAGGAGATTTATTTTTTATGCTAGCAGAAGATTTTTCTATCCCTTCTACTATCCCCACTACTATTAATGTCACCGAAGATACTATCTGCCCCAATGCTTCTACTACCTTATCCATCAATACAGGTAATGCTACGGCTGGTGCTGTATGGAAATGGTACAAAACAGGCTGTGGATTAGAAAATAGTGGTATATTAGTAGGGTCAGGTACAAGTATTACGGTATCTCCTACTGCCGCTACTACGTACTATGTGCGGGCAGAAGGTGCTTGCGATACGTCTGCTTGTATCAACACTATTATCCGAATAAAAGATACTTCCTCTGCTGCGAATAGTATTACCACGCCACAAACTAGTATATGCGCAGGTACTGGTATTATTTTAAGTGTAAATGGTGGTA
>JAYUJA010000187.1:0-13951 GCA_043765495.1 Bacteroidia bacterium | reverse complement strand
TCTCTTTTTTCGCCGTAGCTGCTTCCGCCTTCTCTTGGTTTGAATTCTCTTTTTTCGCCAAAACTGCTTCCACCTTCTCTTGGTTTGAATTCTCTTTTTTCGCCAAAACTGCTTCCACCTTCTCTTGGTTTGAATTCTCTTTTGCCTTGGAAACTACTTCCACCTTCTCTTGGTTTGAACTCTCTTTTTTCGCCGTAGCTGCTTCCACCTTCTCTTGGTTTGAATTCTCTTTTGCCTTCAAAACTGCCACCGCCTTCTGTTCTTGGTCTGAATTCGCTTTTACCTTGGTAGCTACTACTTTTGCTTCTGAAAGATGATTTGTCTTGTGTATTATTAGAAGTACCAGAAGAATAACTCTTTCTGTTGGAAGAATCACCTTGTCGTTTGTCTGCTATTCTAGGACGACTAGATGTTCTACGCTCTGATTTGCCGCTGTAATTTTTAGAATTATTTTCTGACATAATGTATTTTAATATGATTTTTATTGATGTGCAAAATTAGTCTTTTTACGGACTTATTGGGTTATTATTTTTATTATTAGCTTATTATTTACATCGAGCGTTGGATAACTTCCCCTATTGTGGCGATATCTCCCATGGTGTAATAATGTAAGCATGGGGCATTGTTTTTTATTAAATCTTTGGATTGCTCTACTAACCAATCGATGCCTACTTGTCTGAAATCGGCGTCATTGGTACATTTGCGTAGTTCATCGGCTAGTAAGTCAGGGATATCTACTTTGAACATACTTGGCAATAGGTTTAGTTGGCTACGTTTTGTAAGGGGTTTTAGCCCTGGTATGATAGGTACATTAATATCTAATTCTCGGCATGCTTTTACAAAATTATAATACGTTTGGTTATCAAAAAACATTTGTGTGACTATATAGTCTGCTCCTTGTTGTACTTTTTGTTTTAGGTACGATAAATCTATTTTTAGGTTTGGAGCTTCGAAGTGTTTTTCGGGATAGCCTGCTATTCCTACGCAAAAATCGGCATGGAATGCGCCCATGGTATCGTCTAGGAATTTGCCGTCTTTCATTTCTACAATCTGCTGTATAAGCTCAATGGCGTAGCTGTGCCCGTTAGGGTCAGCGATGAATCGGGGTTCGTGCTTGGCGGCGTCTCCTCGTAGGGCTAGTACATTTTGTATTCCTAAAAAAGATAAATCTATTAATGCGTTTTCGGTTTCTTGCTTGGTAAATCCTCCACAAATAAGGTGTGGCACTGCATCTACTTTATACTTGCTCATGATAGCTGCGCATATAGCTACTGTTCCTGGGCGTTTTCGTATGGCAGTTTTTTCAAAATAACCACTCACTCGTTTTTTGTATACAAACTCTTCTCGGTGCGAAGTTACGTTAATAAAAGGCGGATTAAACTCAATCAATCTATCCATTATATCGTATACTGCTTGTATTCCATTTCCTTTAAGCGGGGGTAATATTTCAAAAGAAGCAAGGGTTTTATTAGCTTCTAGTATATGCTGTGTTACTTTCATGGGTAATCTTTGTTTAAACCAAAATTAAAGTGTGCAAAGGTACAAAAAATAGTTGTACAAGGAAAGGCAGATTTTTTAATTATACGCTATTTTTTTTACTACTAAATAATTAAAACAAGTACTATACTTTTTTTGGTATATTTGGCGTTCTGTTGTTGTGCTAATTAAATTAATATTCCTTCTATGTTTATGAAAAAAGTTATTCTAGTAACCATTGCTACTATATTTACTATCGTTCTATCTGATTGTAAAAAAGATTCTACTACGTATGATTGTACAGGAGTTACAGCTACTTACACTACACACGTAAAACCTATACTAGATACTAAATGTGCTGGATATGGCTGCCATTCCCCTGGTGCTGGACTTGGAAATAATATAAGTCTTATGTCTTTTGAAAGTGCTAAATCGGAAGCTGCACAAGCTCGTTTTATGGGTGCAGTGGAGCATCGTTCAGGCTTTGATGCAATGCCAAAAGGTCGTAGTAAGCTATCCGATGCAGAATTAAAAACACTAGGTTGCTGGATAAAAGCTAATTATCCACAGTAAATTTTTTTTCAAATCCATAAATAATTTTTAACCTATGCAAAAAAACCTTTTATTTGTTGTCCTTTCTTTATTTATATTTTCGGTAACGGACTGTAATAGAGAAAAAGTAGACGTTACGTATACAAAAGATATACAACCTATCGTAGTGAGCCATTGTGCTGGTTGTCATAATTGTGCTAATTATAGTAGCACGAAGACTCTGCTCAAAAAACCTACTTTATTAGGAAGAATAAAGCATAAAATAGGATACAGAGGAATGCCACAATCCTATAAATTACCTGACGCAGAAATAGAAAAAATTTGTTGTTGGATAAAAGCTAATTATCCGCAGTAAACAAAGTAAAAATCCGAATTCCGATATGTGGAAATATATAGTAATGCTATTTTCTTCTATTATACTACTAGCCCATGCGATAATTCCGCATGAGCATTATCTACACGATAGTATAGAGCATGAACTATCCCACCAAAAAGCGAGTACGCTAGTAGAATATTTAGAATTAGCGTTACACCATAGCAGTCAGAATTTAGATGAATTTGTAAAACAAATACCTACCACAGATACCCAAGAAATAAATAAGCTAAAAAAACAGAATTTCATTTTAGTACTACGTACATTGGTGTATTGGGATAATTTTCAATATACTGGTTATGTATTTCATACAACTATACACACGCAGTATATAACATTGCATACGCAGTACAACAGTTTCAAACCTCCTCCGTTAAGCATTATAGCCTATATACAGGCGCAAACTTCTCCTTTTTATATTTAAAATCACACTTGCATCGTACAGCTTGGCTTACGATTAGCTTTTTCTTGTAATAAAGAAAAGGCATTTTTGTTGTTTTTAAATATATCTTTTTTTCATGATAAAAAATATCATTCATTTTTCTGTTCAAAATAAATTAATTGTATTTGTTTTTACCTTTATCCTAGTAGTAGTAGGCGTACAAGCTATGCGCAATATACCCCTAGATGCGGTGCCAGATGTGACGAATAACCAAGTACAAGTAGTAACAGTGTCGCCAAATCTGGCTGCTCAAGAAGTAGAAAAATACATCACCTACCCGCTAGAAATGGCTATGCAAGGCTTGGCTAATAAAACAGAAGTTAGATCTATATCTCGGTTTGGCTTATCGGTAATCACTATCGTACTAGAAGACGATGTACCTACGCTAGAAGCTCGCCAACTAGTAAAAGAACAAGTAGACATAATAGCCCCTTCTATTAGTAGCTATGGCAAACCTGAATTAATGCCTATCACCACTGGGCTGGGTGAAATTTTTCAATATGTATTAAAACCTAAAAAAGGCTATGAAAATAAGTATTCTCCTACGGAGCTGCGTAGTATCCAAGATTGGATAATAAAAAAACAATTAGCTGGTACGAAAGGTATTACAGAAATAAGTAGCTTTGGTGGGTATCTAAAACAGTATGAAATAGCTGTACAAACCAATTTATTAGCTGCGAATGATGTAACTATCACAGAAGTAGTAAACGCGTTGGAGCAGAATAATGAAAATACGGGCGGGAGTTATATCGAGAAAGAGCATGAAGCTTATTATATACGCTCGGAAGGTACGATAAAAAACCTAGAAGATATTGAGAACATTGTTATTTCTAATAGAAAAAACACGCCTATACTAATACGAGATATAGCAGAAGTACGACTAGGGCAAGCAAAGCGATTTGGAGCTATGACGATGGATAGCAAAGGCGAAGTAGTAGGTGCTATCACACTGATGCTACGAGGAGCGAACTCCTATGAGACGGTTGGGAATGTAAAAAAAGCAATCGCTAAAATAGAAAAAACGCTTCCAGAAGGATTAGAAATATACCCTTATTTGGATAGGTCTCACTTGATTAATAAAGCCATTTCCACTATACAAAAAAACTTACTCGAAGGTGGGATAATTGTAGTCATAGTATTGGTATTATTGCTAGGAAATTTGCGAGCTGGCTTGATTGTAGCTTCTGTAATCCCACTATCCATGTTATTTGCTTTTATACTGATGGATATATTCGGCGTATCGGCTAATTTGATGTCTTTGGGGGCTATAGATTTTGGAATCATCATCGATGGTGCCGTGATTGTAATAGAAGGCGTAGTGCATCACCTATTTATACACAAAGCAGGCAAAAAACTAAAACAACACGAGATGGATATAGAAGTAGCTACTACTGCTAGTCAAATATATGGCTCGGCAGCTTTTGGTATTTTTATTATATTGATAGTATTTGTACCTATTTTGTCGCTAGTAGGAGTAGAGGGTAAAATGTTCCGTCCGATGGCACTTACCGTAGGTTTTGCATTGATAGGGGCTTTCATACTATCGATGACGTATATACCTGTGATGGCTTCTTTGTTTTTGAGTAAAAATATAGCTTCTACGCCTTCTTGGATAGATAAAATAATGTTGCGATTGCAGAATGGTTATAGTAATCTAGTGAGTAGTATTCTCAAAATTCCTTACTTAATAGTAGGGATTAGTATTGTTGTATTTGGGGTCTCTACGTTTGCATTTACACGATTAGGGCAAGAATTTATGCCTACATTAGAAGAAGGAGATTTTGCTGTAGAAATGGTATTACAACCTGGTAGTTCACTATCCGAAACTATAAAGACAGCAACCAAAGCAGAGAAGATATTAAAAGCAAATTTCCCAGAAGTACTGCATGTAGTTTCTAAACTAGGATCGGCAGAAGTACCTACTGACCCCATGCCTATCGAAGCAGGCGATGTAATGGTAATCCTAAAAGATAAAAAAGACTGGACAAGTGCAAGCAATACACAAGATCTAATGGATACCATGCATACTAAATTAGAGGCAATAGTAGGAGCTAGTTTTGAATTTAGCCAACCTATACAAATGCGATTCAATGAACTGATGACAGGGGCAAAAACAGATATAGCCATAAAAGTATACGGAGACGATGAAACCTTACTCAAAGATATAGCAGACACAATAGCTATTTTAATAAAAAATATAGATGGAGTAGGTAGCACTATCGTAGAGCGTACCGAAGGGCTGCACCAGCAAAGTATACACCTAGATAGAACCAAACTAGCCATGTATGGACTAAATGTAAGTGAAGTGAATAAAACCATACAAAGTGCCTATGCAGGAGCTTTTACAGGTATCGTACTAGAAGGGTCGGCACGCTACGATGTAGTAGTAAAAATAGACCCCAGTACCGTACAAGAAGTAGAACTAGATCACATTAAAATAAAAACCCCTAACGGAATAATAGTCCCATTAAGCGAACTAAGTACTGTAATCACCAATGAAGCTACGGCACAATTCTCACACGAAGACGCAAATAGAAAAATAGACGTAGGCATAAATGTAAGAAACAGAGACATAGGAAGCCTAGTAAAAGATATACAAACGACACTAGACAAAAAACTCAAACTGCCTACTGGTTATTATCTAAAATATGGCGGCACGTTTGAAAACCTAGAAGCTGCCAAAGAAAGGTTGAGTATAGCAGTGCCATTTGCATTATTATTGATAGTATTGTTACTGTATTTTACCTTTCGGCAGGTACGGCTAGCATTGTTGATATTCACGGCAGTACCATTGGCTACTATCGGCGGAGTAGCCGCACTGTACTTACGTAGCATGCCGTTTAGTATATCCGCAGGTATTGGCTTCATTGCTTTATTTGGGGTAGCAGTACTGAATGGTATAGTACTGATGCAGGCGTACCAAGAACTAAAAAAACAAGGAATACTTTCTCTAAAACAAATCATAATAGAAGGGTCGGGTAGTAGGATTCGCCCCGTACTGATGACGGCACTTGTAGCAGCTTTGGGCTTCATACCGATGGCACTATCCACTGATGGGGCAGCTGCCGTACAACGCCCACTAGCCACAGTAGTAATAGGTGGACTCATAAGCTCTACTTTGCTTACCATATTAGTATTGCCAGTATTGTATTTTATTACCGAAAAGAAAGCTTGGAAAGGAATAGTAGTACTTGGAATATTTATTTTTAGTATGGGAAATAATAATTTATCTGCACAAATATTAACCTTACAAGAAGCACAAAACAAAGTCATTGGAACTAATTTTAACCTAAAAAATACCCTATTACAAAAACAAAGCCACGATATAGCTGCTACTACGAAATGGCAGCCTGGTAAGCTTGGTATAAACTATAATATAGGGCAAATAAACTATGTAGGCATCGACCATCAAGTAGAAGCATTGCTACCGCTTGGAAATATTTATACCTATAAAAGCTTGCAAGAAGTAGAGCGCAGTAAAGCACGTTATACAGAAGCAATATATTGGAAACAAAAAAAAGAAGCAATATACCAAGTGCAAGGCTTGTACCTACAATGGCAATACGATTACCAACAAATAAGCATACTAGAAGCCAACATAAAAAAATGGCAAGAATATGTAACCATCATAGAAAAACAAATAAAAGCTGGTGAAACAGAAATATTGAAAAAAAGACTCATAGACAATCAATTACAACAATGGGAATTGGATATAGAATTACAAAAAAACAAAAGCGAAAATAGCAAACAAATCCTTTTGGAATACTTACAAGAATCTAAAACAGCATACACACCAGATCCGTTAAGTAATAGTATTATTTCTACTACTAAAAACCTAGATGACACCTTGTACCTAGCCTATAACAAGCAAATAGAAGTACTGGACAAAGAACTAAATTACTTACAAAAACAACAAAAACCAGAGTGGACAGTAGGGTTATTTACCCAAACATTAAACGGTATACCCACTTATTCAGGATTAAAATTGGGTATTAATATTCCTATTCGAAACCAGACTTCTATACCAGCAAAGCAAGCAGCCATACAAAAAGAAATGATTAGCAATGAAGTACAGCAAATGCAAAAACAAGCAGCTATCCAACTAAAAAAAATACAACAACAGCAAAGCACGATTGAAAAAAGTAGAACAACACTACAAAAAGTAGTAAAAGATACCGAAAAACTATTACTTACCGCTAATAAGCAACTACAAGCCAATGATATGTCGTATTATGAATACTATTCATTGCTACAAAGCCTGACAGAGATGCAGAAAAAAGACCTCGACTTGTTGTACCAATGGCAGCAATACCATTACTTATACCTTTATTTAACTAATTAATTATCTACTTATTATATTTATCTCTAATGAAAAATTACCTATATATAATTATTACACTATTATTTATAATTAGTTGTAATGAAAACACCCCTCCCCAAATAGTAGAAGCGCAGGAAGTAGAAGATACTTCCCACGTAATACCCCTAAACCAAGAACAAATAAGTACCGCAGGCATACAAGTAGGAAAAGCTACAGTAAGAGCCATGAGCGGCGAACTAAAAGCAAACGGCAGGATTGAACTTCCGCCAAATAATCGTATTTCTATCCATTCCACCATAGTAGGCTATGTAAAAGAAGTGAACTTCCTAGTAGGCAGTAGAGTACAAAAAGGCGATGTATTGTGTATCCTAGAACACCCAGCTTTCATAGAAAAACAAAGACAATTATTAGAATTAAAAGCAAGAATACCTTTTTTAGAACAAGAATTAAAACGTAAAAAAGAACTAAAAGAAAACGAAGCAGGATCTATAAAAAACTATCAATCTGCACTATCCGACTACGAACTAGCACGCGCTACTTACGCAGGCTTGCGCATAGAGCTAGAATTATTAGGTTTCAACGTAGCAAAAATAGAAAATAAAAATGCGTACCAAAGCCAGTTAGTGATTGCTGCCCCTTCTAGCGGGCTTATCACCCAGCAAAACATCAACCTAGGTATGCTAGTACACCCCGAAATAGTACTGTATGAAATAGCAGACCTATCGCACCCACACGCCGAATTAGCTATTTATGCACAGGATTTGCCTTTTATAAAAATAGGACAAAAAGTAGAATTTCAAATAGTAGGTATAGATAAAATATACAAAGGAAGCATACACGAAATAGCCAATGTAATAAACCCCGATACCAAAACAGGAATAGCCCACGTAGACATAGAAGGCATCACTACTAACCTATCGCCAGGCTCTACTGTACAAGCAAGAATATTCACCAACTCCACTACCAGCCTATCGCTACCCAAAGATGCAGTAGTAGAAAAAGAAGGAAAATACTACGTAATAGAAGAAAAGAATGGCATATTCCAATCTAAACAAATACAACCCACCAAGCAAGACGAAAATAATATAGCTTTTGCAGCAAACGAAACGTCTAATTATATTGTAAAAAATGCGTATTACTTAAAAGAATATTGTAAATAAAAGCTACCAAAGCTGTTTTTTCTATATGGGGAAACAGCTTTTTTAATGAAATAAAATCTATTTTTTATTTTTATTGGTATAATAAACTGAATGATAGTACTATACCTGTATTGAAAAAAAATATAAAAAATATACTAAAAATGTGCTTTGTAAATAAAAGTAATTTTATACATTTGCATTGTGTAAATAAAGAAATTATAACCGAAAATACTAAAAAAGACACCATAATTAACCACCGAAACAAAGAAACAATTTAGTACTAAATAATCGTTATTTTTAATAGTGGAGACGAATACCACGAAAAAAACTTGGAGTGACTGAAAATCCTTAAGAGTAGGGTAAATAAAAAAACAAAAAAACAATGGAGCATTTAAAAATTGCAAGTGATAATTACGTGGCATTCACGTTTTTTATCGGCACGATGGCTATGATGGCCGCATCTGTATTTTTCTTTTTTGAGCTGAATAATACTTCTCAAAAATGGCGTACTTCCGTACTAGTATCAGGGTTAATAACCTTCATCGCAGCAGTACATTACTATTACATGCGAGGCTACAACCTCGAAACAGGCGATTCTCCTACATTTTTTAGGTACGTAGACTGGATTTTGACTGTGCCACTTATGTGTGTTGAATTCTATTTGATCACCAAAAAAGCAGGTGCAAAGATTGGACTTCTGTGGAAACTTATTTTTGCTTCATTAGTAATGCTAGTAACTGGCTACTTTGGAGAAACAATAGACAGAGACAACAGTGTATTATGGGGTGTACTATCTGGAGCAGCTTATTTCTACATCGCATACCTAGTATGGTTCGGTGAAGTAGCACAACTTGCTCAAACTGCAGGACCACAAGTAGCAAAAGCAACAAGAATCCTAGGTTGGTTCGTATTAGTAGGATGGGCTATCTACCCACTAGGATACATATTAGGTACACCAGGAGGACTTTTTGGAATGCAACTTGTTTCTGATCCAGCTGCTGCATCACACGCTATGGATATCGTCTACAACATTGCTGATGCTATCAACAAAATCGGTTTTGGTTTAGTAATTTACTCTTTATCCAGAAGTGAAGATTAATAAAATGATTAGCGTAGAAAAAATACGAATTATTTAAAATAAACATAGTGTAAACAAGACATCAATCAAGCTGTTTTTCTATATGGGAAAACAGCTTTTTTTAATGAAACAAAAGATATGGGAATATTAATTTATAACCTCAAAACCTAGTGAAACCTAAATCTATAAAAAAAGTTGGCTCAAATGAATGAGCCAACTTTTTTGTTATTTTTTTGTTAAACTAATATCTGTAGTTGCTGTAATACCTGCAACAGTAGTTTTTTGTTGCCATTTTTCTGACTTCAACGCTGTTTCTGTTACATCGTATACTTCAGAACTACCATTTTTTGCAAGGGTTATTTTTTTGCTATCTTTGGAATAAGACCAATTTTTAGTTTCGGTAGTATTTCCAAATACCCAAGTAACTGTTCCATCTTTTTTGAAAGTAGCTACTCCTACGGAAGTGTTGGTAAAAGTACCAAGTGTGTACACCGAAGTCACATTCCATACGCCATCTTTTCTTGGTAATGCTTTATCTGGTGATTTGGAGCATGATGCTGTAAAACCGATGGTAGCTACCAAAGCTGCGATTGCAATTATTTTGTTCATAATAAATAAAAAAGTTATGGATATAAGTAATAAAGTGTAATTAATGATATATTTAAGTATTAATTATTGTGTATTGGCTTTGTGATTCACTACACTGGTGCTTTAGAATTATCTAAAAAATTTATTAGAAAGTATCAAACAAAATTATATCATTAATTTGCATCAAGTACTTAAATTAAGTTTTTGTTTTTATAAAAATTATAATATTCCTAGTTTTTTCTTTAC
Source organism: Bacteroidia bacterium (assembly GCA_043765495.1). Classification (GTDB taxonomy): domain Bacteria; phylum Bacteroidota; class Bacteroidia; order JAYUJA01; family JAYUJA01; genus JAYUJA01. The sequence goes on along the minus strand of JAYUJA010000187.1, from coordinate 3,736 downwards.
GAGAGGAAGTATATTATCCGTTTGTTCGAAGTAGATAAATACGCCTTGTGAGGTATCTACTACATAACTGTATCCATTTTCTTTCGCTACGTCTTCTACTGCTTTTTTTGCTTTTTTGACGATAGGTTCTAGTAATGTTTGTTGTTTCTTTTGGATAGATTCTTCTGCGCTTGTTTGGAACTTACGTATACGCTCTTCTAGGCTTTTTATTTCTTCTATTTTAGCATTTTTTACTACCTCTGTCATACTAGCTGCTTCTTTGTCTAGTTTTTCACCTAGTGCTTGGTATTCTGCACCCATTGCCTCTAATTGTTTTTGTAGGTCTTTTTGGTGTTTTTCTAGTTCTTCTGCTGCTTTTTTACGCTCTGGCATAAGGCTTAGTAATTCATCTGAATTAACGTTACCCACTTTCAAGGTTTTACTTTGGGCGATAGCAGTGCCTGATATAGCAAAAGTAGTAGCTACAACGGCAGTAAAAAGGATTTGTTTCATAATTTAGATTGAACAAATGGAAAATTAAAACTATTTATTAGGTGTGATTTTTGGTGCTTGGGGTGTCAGTGGTGCTGTACCCGTTTTTGGCTTTGTAGTTCCAGTAGGCTCGTTAATGGATTTAGGAGCATTTTTATCTGGTGCGTAGCCCATTTCTTTTAATATTTCGTCGGATATATCGTTTTTAGGGTTGATGTACAAGATAGTAAGGTCGCTATTGATATCAAAAACAGCTGAATAATTTTTCTTTTCAGACACTACTTTTATGGTAGTAAATATTCTGTCTTGGATAGGTTTTACGAGTTCTTGTCTTCGTTTCATCAAGTCGCCGTCTTTGCCGTATCTTTGTTTTTGAAGGTCTCGGATTTCTTTGTCTTTTTTTACTATTTTATCTTCTCTTTTTTTCTTCATATCGTCGGTCAGTAATATGGATTCGGCTTGGTAATCTTGGCGCATTTTTTCTATTTCTTGTTGCATGGCTTCTATTTCTTTCTGCCAGTTTTCGGCTAGTCTATCCAGCTGTTGTTGTGCAGATTTGTATTCTGGTATTGCTTCTAGGATATATTTGGTATCTACGAATCCGTATTTCTGTTGTGCTTGTCCTATGGTTACTAATAATAAAGTAATTAAAGCGGTTATAAAGTTCTTCATAAAGAATAATAAGGATATTAAAATTAGGTGTTACAAAAATTGTGCCAAAAAATTTAACTAGTATTTATTTTTAATTAAAATTCTGACCTATGATAAAGTGGAATTGACTTTTTGCCATACCTGGTGCACTTGGTATATTATCCAATCGCCAGCCGTAGTCCATTCCTATTAGTCCTATCATGGGCATGAATAAGCGTAAGCCTACCCCTGCTGATCGGCGTAACTCGAAGGGGTTGAACTGGCGGTTTTGCGTCCATGCGCTTCCTCCTTCTGCGAAGGCTAACCCATAGGCTGTAATCATTTGATTTTCTATTATTTTATGTCTTAATTCTATGGTAAAACGGTTGTAGATACCTGCTCCTGATGCGCCTGATATACTCAAATCGTCGTACCCACGTAGCCCTACAATATCTTGGCCGAACATGCCACCTTGTGCGTTATTACTATTCAAACCTGTACCACCCATATAAAATCTATCAAATGGCGCTAATCCTAGTTTTTGGTTGTAATAATTCATATAACCAATATTCGCACGTGTGAATAGTACTAACTTTCCTTTTAGGGTACTGAACCATTCTGCATCAAATTTAAATTTATAAAACTCTACCCATTTTAGGCGTTGAGCTGGTGGTATATTGTCATATCCTTCTTTGCGTGCTAGTACTTTTATTTTGGAATAAGGAAGTGTGCCTTGCAATGTAAAACGGAACGTAGAGCCTGCTGTTGGGTAGATGTTATGGTTCACGGAGCTTCGGGATAGTACTATTCTACCATACATATTGTTATAAAATCCTGTTTTGTATTGGGGATCTACGAATGTACTGTTAAACATGTGAAAATATTGGTAGCTTAATTCCGAATATAAGGTAAAAAAATCGTCAGGTGCTTGCAAACGTTTGCCATACCCAACAGAGATGATAGAATTACGGCTTAAATTAGTCACTGTAGAAACATTATCCACGGAGGTGCTACTTATTTTCCAGATACTATGGGCTAGGGTTACGGATAAGGAATTAGGTTTTTTGCCACCAATCCAAGGTTCTGTAAAAGAAAAATTATACGATTGAAAATATTGTCCAAATTGTGCTCTGGTGGATAGTTTTTGTCCGTCGCCTGTGGGTAGTGGTTTCCATGTTTTTCTATTGGCGATATTACGCAACGAAAAATTATTAAACGAAACTCCTAATGAGCCAAATACGCGTTGTCCTCCATAGGATACCGAAGCTTCGAACTGATCCGATGGTTTTTCTTCTACGATGTATTCAATGTCTACTGTACCATCTTTGGGGTTAGGTTTTGGGATTACGTTTAGTTTTTCAGGGTTGAAATAGCCTAATTGTTGTAATCCTGTTTGGCTTCGCATCAAGTCTGTACGACGAAATAGCTGACCTGGTCGGGTAGTAAGTTCTCGTAATATAACGTGGTCGTAGGTTTTTGTATTGCCACTTACTGTAACCTCGTCGATGGTTGCTTGCTTGCCTTCAAACATGCGCATTTCTATGTCTATGGAGTCTTTTTCAATATTTATTTCTGCTGGCATTACATTAAAAAACAAATGCCCATCGTCCATATACAGCGAAGTAACATCTTGCCCGTTAGGGTTCATGTATAGGTTTTGTTCTAGATTTTTTTGATTGTATATGTCTCCTTTTTTAATGCCAAGCATACTACTTAACTTGCTTGCTGGGTATTTACTATTTCCTAACCAAGTAATATTTCTAAAATAATACGGTTTTTCTTCTTTTATTCTTATTTTTATGTCTACTGTTCTATCGTCATGTCGCTGTACTGTATCGAATGTGATAGCTGCATCTCTGTATCCTTTTTCTCTATACAATGCGATGATATTCTCTTTGTCTTTATAATAATCTGTTTCTACGTATTTGGAAGCTTTGAGTATGCTCCACCATCTTTTTTCTTTGGTTTCTTTGAGTCTTTTTTTGAGTTTTTTTGCAGTGAAAGCGGTATTCCCTTCAAAACTTATTTCGTTGATTTTTACTTTTTGTTTTTTATCTATTACGATATTCCATAGCTGGGACGTAGGTTGTTTTTCATCAGGGCGGGTACGGATAGTGACTTCGGTATTCAAGAAACCTTTATCGGTGTAGTATTCTTTTATTTTTCTATCCACGGTATTCATCAGTTCTTGGTTAACGGGTACGCCCGATCGCAGGGATAATTTTTTTTTGAGGTCTTCCCAGTCGCCTCTTTTTACACCCACAAAATTATACCTAGATAATGGAAAATTCTCGGTTAGCTCGAATTCTAGTTGCATTTTATTTTCTACCAACCCTACAACATTCAGTTTTATATTACCAAATTTTCCAGATTGCCAAAGGCTTTCTATTGCACCTGAAAGATCATCGCTGGGGTAGCTAATAGTATCTCCAATAGCTAGATGGGTGAGTAGCAACAACCCTCTTTGATCGGTATTCTGCATTCCTACGAAAGTAATGTCTTCTATTTTATACCTTTTGGGAGAGGAGTAAGAGGCATTGTCTAATTCAGAAAATTGAGCGTGTAGGACGTTGCTACAAAGAAGAAAACTACAAAATAATAAGTAAGGCAAACGCAGCATATATAGATAGGACAA